>NZ_RAVZ01000700.1 GCF_003611635.1 Corallococcus terminator
GGACGCGGAGCTGCGACGCCAGCCTCGCGGCGGTGGTGGGGGTGAAGAGGTCCAGGCTGTATTCGAGCGTCCCTTCCAGTCCGCCTTCGCGCGCCATCATCGACAGGCTCACGTCGAAGCGGGAGGTATCTGGTGCGGTGGGCAATAGCTCCACGCGCACGTCGGGCAGTGAGGGCGGGGGCACGGGCGCGTTGTGCAGCGCGAACATCACCTGGAAGAGAGAGCCCCGGTCCGTGCCGCGCTCCACTCCCAGGGCGTCCACGAGCCGCTCGAAAGGCACGTCCTGGTGCGCATACGCAGCAAGCGACGACTCACGCACGCGCTCCAGGAGTTCCGTGAAGCGGGGGTCGCCGTCCAGGCGGGCACGCAGCACCAGCGTGTTGAGGAACACGCCGATGAGCGGCTCCAGCTCCGGCCGGGTGCGGTGGGCCACGGGGCTGCCCACGGCGAAGTCGTCCTGCCCCGAGTAGCGCGCCAGCAGCGTTTCGTACCCGGCCAGCAGCACCATGAAGAGCGTGGCGTTGCGCTCCCGCGCCACCTGCTCCAGCGTGCGCACCAGCGATGCCGGCAGCGTGAAAACGTGGCTTGCGCCCCGCAGGGTCCGCGTCGCGGGCAGGCCGTGCTCGGACGGCAGCGTCAATGCAGGCAGGCCCTTCAGCGACTCGCGCAGGGCGTCGAGGTGCGCCTGCACGCCTTCGGAGTTCCCCTCCTGGCGCTGCCACACGGCGAAGTCGGCGGCCTGCACCGACAGCGCCGGCAGTGGAGACGGGCGGCCCTCCGCGAACGCGGCGTAGAGGCTGCCCACCTCATGCACCAGCACGCCCATGGACCAACCGTCGGAGACGATGTGGTGCATGTTGAGGAGCAGCACATGCTCCTCGGCGGCGAGCTTCAGCAGACGCGTGCGCAAGAGCGGGCCGGTGCTCAAATCGAAGGGCAGGGCGGCTTCGTCGCGCATGCGGCGGCGCAGGGTGTCCTCTCGTGCGGCGCCTTCGGGGAGCACCTCCACCGGCAGCGGCCATTCGGCGGGCGCGGCGTGGATGCGCTGGAGCGGCTGGCCCTCGTGCTCCAGGAAGGTGGTGCGCAGCGGTTCGTGCCGGAGGACGATTTCCGCGAAGGTGCGGCGCAGCACCTCCACGTCCAGGGCACCGGTGAGCCGCAGCGCCAGGGGGATGTTGTAGAGCGCCTGTCCC
>NZ_RAVZ01000701.1 GCF_003611635.1 Corallococcus terminator
GGGCTGGGCCACATGGGCGTGAAGCTCGCGCGGGCGATGGGCGCGCATGTGGTCGTGTTCAGCCAGTCCGACAAGAAGCGGGCGGACGCGCTCCGGCTGGGGGCGCAGGAGTTGGTGGTGTCCTCGAGCCCGGCGGAGATGGCCGCGCAGGCGGGCAGGTTCGACCTCATCCTGGACACCGTCTCCGCGGTCCATGACGTCAATGCCTACCTGGGACTGCTGAAGCGCGACGGGCACCTGGCCATCGTGGGTGTGCCTGACCGGCCGCTGGAGGTCTCCGTCCTCCCGCTCCTCATCAAGCGCCTGGGCTTCTCCGGCTCCTCCATCGGGGGGCTGCCGGAGACGCAGGAGATGCTCGACTTCTGCGGCGAGCACGGCATCGTCTCCGACATCGAGTTGATTCCCATGCAGGACATCAACCCTGCCTTCGAGCGACTGCACCGGGGCGACGTCAAGTACCGCTTCGTCATCGACATGAAGCGCTTGCGGTAGCACGGCAGGCTCCAGGCGCGCGGAATCGATTCGGAAGCTTTCCTACATACTCCATCCTGATTCCGTCTGTTTCGCGCGAACGCGGCGGCGTCCATCCTTGCAAGCATCACGCAGGGAACAACCTCCAGGAGCCACGCCCCATGATTCCCGTTCGCGGCTATGCCGCCCAGGATGCCCGCTCTCCCCTGACCCCGTTCCAGTTCGAGCGACGGGAGCCCGGCCCGCTCGATGTGCAGCTTGAAGTCCTCTACTGCGGCGTCTGCCACACGGACCTGCACATGGCCCACAACGATTGGGGCGTCTCGCCCTACCCCCTCGTGCCAGGGCACGAAATCGTCGGCCGGGTGGTCCGCGTGGGCCGCGACGTGACGAAGCTGAAGGTGGGCGACCTGGCAGGGGTTGGCACCATGGTGGACTCCTGCCGCACCTGCGCGGACTGCACGGACGGCCTGGAGGTGTACTGCAAGGTCAGCGGCGTCCTGACGTACGGAGGCAGGGAGAAGGATGGGAAGACAGTCACCCAGGGCGGCTATTCGGACACCCTCGTGGTGGATGAGCACTTCGCCCTGAAGGTCCCGGCGAACCTGGACCCGGCGGCCGTCGCGCCGCTGCTCTGCGCGGGCATCACCACGTACTCACCGCTGCGCCACTGGAAGATCGGGCCCGGCCACCGGGTCCAGGTTCGCCGGGACCTTCAG
>NZ_RAVZ01000702.1 GCF_003611635.1 Corallococcus terminator
CTAACCGTCATCCACCACCCCGCGCAGTTGCCGCCTGGGTACATGCTTCACGGCTGGCGTGTCGTGAAGCTGCTGGGGGCGGGCACCTACGGCGCCGTATACCGCGTGGAGATGAACGGACAGCACTTCGCGATGAAGATCGCGATGCACCGCCCGAGCAGTGGGGATGATGAGCAGGCGGACGCACGGCTACAGCGCGAGTTGGGATGCCTCGTCCACCTGCACCATGGAAACATCGTCGGCGTCCTCGGGCATGGACGCTGGCCGGACTTCCGCACCGGCTGGCTCTACGTCGTCCTCGACCTGGTGGAGGGCTACACCCTGGCGCAGTGGGTGGAGCGGATGCACCCGACGGCGCAGGAGGTGGTTCGGCTCTTCATGAAATTGGCCGGCGCCCTGGACTACATGCACGGGCGCGGTGTCTTCCATCGGGACCTGAAGCTCGTCAACATCATGGTGCGCGCCAAGGACGGCGAGCCCGTCATCCTGGACTTCAGCGCAGGCGACTACATGCACGCCCAGGACTTGACGGACGCTCCGCTACCGCCCGGCACCCGCCGCTACCGCACGCCCGAGGCAGCACGCTTCCTGAAGGAGCACGGGGACAAGCAGGACGCGCGCTATGCGTTCAAGGTGACGGACGATGTGTATGCGCTGGGCATCTGCCTCTACGACGTGCTGACGGCGCCAGCGCCGGCAAGCGACAGCCCGAGGACGCATGTCGAGGGATATTGGTCTCCGACGCCCGCCCGGGTGTTGAACCCCCGGGTGCCGGCGACGTTGAGTGACGTCGCCATGCGCCTCATCGAGCGGCGGCCCGAGGATCGCCCGCCCACGGCCGAAGTGATGCGCCGCGAACTCGCGTCGCTCGCGACAGCGGAAGGACCCGAGTGGACGGTGCCCCTTCACGACCCGTCGCTCACGCCTTCCAGGGCCCCGGCCTCTAACAACAACCTGGAGACGCCCACCGCGCGGCGCGTTCGCCGCGCCAGGTGGATGGACGCGCTGCTCGCCGTGGCGCTCGTCGCCTTGCTGGCGGGTGCCTTCGTCGGGTTGCTCCCCGCGTCCTCCCCGGCTTCGAAGCCCGTCCAGGGGCCCGCGGTGCCTGCTGCGGGGTTGGATGCCGGAGGAGTCTCCGTCATTCCTCTTCCGCCCGTCGCGCAAGGTGATGCG
>NZ_RAVZ01000703.1 GCF_003611635.1 Corallococcus terminator
CGATGCGAGTCACTCGGCGTCCGCGATGCGCTCGAGCAGTTCGCTCAACAGCAGGCTTTCGCCTTTGGAGAGGACACGGATCCTGTCCAGGGAGGCACGCAGCGCCGCGGCCACCGCGCGGACCTCCGCGTTCGCCGGTGTCGCCGCCTCGCTCGTGATGGCCGCCACGGTCGCCTCGCGCGCGGCCTCGGAGAGTCCGAGGTCGCGCTGTCCTTCGGGCTGGCGCAGGAGCGTGAGCACGGCCCCGGTGCCCATCGACACCACGAGTCCGAGCGCCCGCTCCTCACTGACCCGCAGTCGGCCCGCGAGCGCGATGTTCCGGATGCGCCGCCGCAGGACATCCTCCCCGTCCCCGACAGCGGAGGGCTGCGACGCCAGCGCCGGGTCGCTGCTCATGAGCGCGAACAGCCCTGGATGGCTGAGGCCGAACGCGACGTGCATGTCCCAGCCATCGCGAAAGTCCTGGAGCGGGTCGGGGTGCGGTGCGCGCGCGGACTTCTTCGACACGTAGCTCGTCATCGCGTGCTCGATGACGGCGGCGAGGAGGCCGCGCTTGTCGCCGAAGAGCCGGTAGAGGGTCGGCGCCTGCACACCCGCGGCGGCGGCCACTGCACGCGTGGTCGCGGCATCCGGACCTCCGGAGGAGATGAGCTCCGCGGCGGCGGCGATGATGCGCGCTCGCACATCGGGGCCCTCGGCGTCTTCCGCAGCGACCTTCTCGCGGTCCTTCATGGGGCTGGAATAACACGCGGCCACTGGACCGCCGATAACAGCGACTTGATAACGGCGTTAACGGCCGCTAAGTTATCGCCGGAAACGACAATTCGTTTCCACTGATAATGGAAGGGGCGTTCGATGATCGTCGTGACCGGAGCAACAGGACAGCTCGGCCGTCTTGTCGTGGAGCAACTCGTCACC
>NZ_RAVZ01000704.1 GCF_003611635.1 Corallococcus terminator
CCCCAGGCCCTGGCGCCGCGTCCGTCCGGGTCGTCCGCTCCGGCGCGCCGCACGGGCTCCCAGTCCTCCCGCTCCGTGGCCCGCGTCTCCTCGCCCCGGGGTGGTGCTGGCGGGGGCGGAGGCCTGTCCGCCGCCGAGCGCGCCCGCATCCGCCGTGAGACGCCGGGGCTCGCGGCCAACCTGCGCCTGTTCTGGGCGGAGGCCAGCTCCAAGGTCCGCACGGGCGTGATGGCCGGCGGCGGCGTGGTGGTGCTGGGCCTCTTCGGCCTGCTGTACTGGCTGGTGCTGGGCGGCGACGACAAGGTGCAGCGCGGCGAGGAGCCGGTGCGCCTGAGCACCCAGCCCATCAACGATTCGTTCGGCCTGGGCGACGGCGTCACCTGGAACCGGCCGGACATGAAGGTCTTCGAGTGGGAGTTCGTCGCCGCCACGCGCGCGGTGGTCATCCTCCACTACCAGGCCTCGGGCATCTCCAAGGACGAGGTCGTGGTGAGCGTCAACGGCGTGGACGTGGGCAAGGTGCCCCCGGACACGCTGGCCAGCCAGGAGCGCTCGCTGGAGCTGATGATCCCGCCTCAGCACCTGCGCAAGGGCGAGCCCAACCGCATCATCTTCGACAACACCCGCAACCCGCCCGGCGAGGACCCCTGGCGCGTGTGGAACGTCTGGGTGGAGCGCGCCCTGCTGCCCGAACAGTTGACGTCGGTGCAGCTCGTGAACCTGGCGCGTGAGTCCTACAAGAAGGGCCGCAAGAACTTCGATACGCCGGACATCGGCGCTCGCAACCGCTACGAGGCGTGGAAGTCCTTCCGCGAGGCGTGGCTGATGCTGGAGGCCCACCCGGACCCCAAGCCGGAGCTGTACTTCGAGTCCCAGGAAGGCATGAAGAACGCCCAGCAGGAGCTGGATCGGACCTGCTCCAAGCTGCTGCTGGAGGTGGAGGGCTACTACAACCAGAGCCAGTTCAAGAAGGCCGCCTCCACGCTGGACCACATGCGCGAGTACTTCCCCGAGTACGACCAGCCGTGCGCCACGCGCGCGGAGAACAAGCGCGCCGAGTACGGCCTCTAGCCGTCAGGTCCGGTAGCCGACGGTGCAACCCCGCCTGGGAGGCGGGTAGGGCCCTTCCGGGTTGCCGCCCCCCCCTTCCGTTCCCACCCTGACA
>NZ_RAVZ01000705.1 GCF_003611635.1 Corallococcus terminator
GGTTCGGGCAGGGGCACCGGCTCCAGCGCGGCCAGCCGGGTGGGTTCGGGCACGCCGGGCGTCAGCACGTGCGGCGGGGAGGGCTCCGGGCGCGACAGGCGCCACACGGCGGCGGCCGCGGCCCCGGTGAAGACGAGCGCCGCGCCCGCCATCAACCACACGGGGGGCCGCTTGCGCCGTTTGGGGAGCGGGGGCGCGCCAGGCTGGAACGCCGCGTCCAGCGCCGCGGCCACGAGCGCGCTCGAACGCTGGCGGGACAGCCGACGCGCCGGCCCCGATTCGTCGTCGAGCGGCCGCAGGAGGTCCTCCAGCGGCTCCTCGTCGCCATCCCCTGGCGGGAAGGAAGACATCACGCTTCTCCTTCCGGCCCGTCACCTTCGGCGGCCAGCGCGCGCAGGGCGGTGCGTCCCAGCCGCAGCCGGCTGCGCACGGTCTCGAAGGGGATGCCCAGTTCCGTGGAGATCTCCTGCACGCTCAATTCCAGCACGTGATGCAACACCAGCGCATGCCGCTGCTCCGTCGAAAGCCTGTCCAGCAGCGTCACCATGTGACGACGGTGCACGTATTCATCCGCCGGGGCTTCATCGGATGGCACCGCCAGCAACTCCACTGGATCCCCACTGTAACGTGCGTCATGCCCACGTGAACGCTTGAGCCACGCGAACGTGGTGCGCACCACCACGCGGTCCACCCAGCCGTGGAAACGCCCGTCACCGCGATAGGTGGGCAGCCCCCGCACCAGCGCGATGAGGGACTCCTGCGCGATGTCCTCCACGTCCGAGTCCCCCCGCACCAGGTAGCGCACCAGGTTGCGCACCCGGGGCAGCAGCTCCAGGAGCAGGGACTCGATGGCGGCGCGCTGACCCCGCATGGCCGCCGCCAGTCGGGCGTCTTCCGGCGCGCGGGGGGCGACGGTCGCATGTGAGCCCGAACTCCTCATGTCCGATACGGAGGAGGCTCGCGGCGGAATCGGGTCATCGGTGCTCACGGAAAAATCACCATTCCCACTCCCAGTCGGGGTCGCACGGACCAGCCGTCCTCCCGGAACACGAATGCACCGTCCCGCGCGTAGCCCAGCCGGGGCCGCCCCAGGAGCAGCTCCCCGGACAGCGCCGCCTCCAGCGCCAGCGCCGGGCCCACCCGCCACCACGCCCGCAC
>NZ_RAVZ01000706.1 GCF_003611635.1 Corallococcus terminator
GGGCGGGGTGGGCAAGTCCTCTTGCGCGGCCGCCGCAGCGGTGACGCTGACGGAGAAGGAGGGGCCGGTGCTCCTCATCTCCACGGATCCGGCGCACTCGCTGTCGGACGTGCTGCAGAGCCGGCTGACCGACACCGAGACCCAGGTGAAGGGCACCAAGGGCCTGTACGCGCGCGAGCTGGACATGGCGGGCTGGTTCAATGCCTTGCGCAAGCGGCTGAAGGAGAAAGCGGAGAAGGCCTTCGAGGGCGCGCCCAAGGCGGGCAACGACGTGCCGGCGGATCTGCTCTACCTGCGCAACCTGCTGGAGTGCGCGCCCCCGGGCATCGACGAGCTGGCGGCCATGTCCGTCCTCACCGACGCGCTGGTGCAGGAGCGCTTCAAGCGCATCGTGGTGGATTCGTCGCCGGTGGTGATGTCCGTGCGCGTGGTGGAGCTGGCGGACACGGCGAAGACGTGGCTGGGCGCGCTGCACACGGTGCTCAACAAGCACCGCGCCAAGGGCCTGGCGGATCTCGCGGATGACATCGCGGGGATGATCAAGCACGTGAAGCGCTTCGAGGACGCGCTGGCGTCCCCCAGCGAGTCGCGCTTCGTGGTCGTCACGCGCGGCGAGGAACTGGCGGCGTCCCGCACGGAGCGGCTGGTGGAGTATCTGAAGGAGCGCAAGCTCCAGGTGGAGCGGGTGCTCGTCAACCGCGTGGGCCCCAAGTCCACCTGCGAGAAGTGCGAGAACCGCCGCAAGCTGGAGCTCAACGCGGCGAAGGCCATCGAGAAGAAGATCGGCCTGCCGGTGACGATGGCGCCCGCGCTGGGCCGTCACCCCGCCGGACTGCGCGAACTCAAGGCGTTCCGCACCGCGTGGTACGCGCTGTCCGCGCCGCCCGCGAAGATCAAGGCGGCCTGACGCGACGCCGGCCTCCTACCGGGGGCCGGGCAGCAGGAGCTGGGACAGCGGCAGCCGGTGCGGGATCACGCGCCGGGCCTGTCCCAGCAGCTCCAGGGCGTTCGAGCGCAGGGAGCGCAGGTTCTGGGGCGCCGGAAGCGGTTCGCGCGCCAGGGACGTGGCCAGGGCAGGGCCGGCGAGCAGCAGCATCACCGCCGGCACGATGCACAGGCCCACCACCGCCCCGGCTC
>NZ_RAVZ01000707.1 GCF_003611635.1 Corallococcus terminator
CCCTCCTCCCCCAGCCTCACCCCCTCCTCCAGGAGGTGCAGGCAGTCTCCCGTCAGCTTCTTGCGCACGCACCAGCGCCCGTACGCCGCTTCCAGCGCCGTGCCTGCCTCCGGCGCCTCCACCACGCGCACGCGCCCCCGCCTCGGGTCCTCCAGCGCCACGAGCCCCAAGGACGCACGTGCACGCGGACGCCGCGTCTCCGGACTCAACAACCGGAGCGCCTCCATCCTGGGATGCGACGTCACCGGCGCACCGGGGGCCAATCTCCGGACGGCCTCCGCGAAGGCCTCGCCGTCCAGCGCCACCGGCGCCGTCTCCTTGCGCGGCGTGTACTCCCGGGGCTGTCCCTCTCCCGTGTCCAACCGCCACGTCCGCGACGTCGCACACCCCGTCGCGCACACCATCCACACCAGCACTGCCATCCAGCGCGGCATCATTCACGCCCCGAGCCCTGCGCCCCTTGTCTCAAGAGCGGAGCCCGGGAGTATGAAGACGCTCAGCCCTGGAGCACCACACCCCGCTCCGCGTCTCCGTGCAGCAACCACAGGCGCGCGGCGGACTCCTGCCAGAACCGACGGAGGATCTTGTCCGTCCCACTCCCCAACGCCACGCGGTTGAGTTGCAGCGCGACGATCTCGTTCTGCACCAGCTCCGCCACCCGCGTCACCCCGGAGCGCAGGCCGTACTCCTGCACCCGGCGGATGAGGTCCGCGGCCTCCGGCGACGCGGGCCGGAACGTGCGCAGGTCGGCTTCAATCTTGATCGCCTGCCCCGCGACCGTGTCCGTCGCGGCCTTCAGCTCCACCACGAAGCGCTGCATCTCCTCCAGCCGGATGTAGCCCTCCAGCGCGAAGCTCACGATGGACTCAGCGCGATTCACGTCGATTCGATACATCAGGCGCTCCCTTCGTGTGGACTTCATCACCCATCCGGCGCGCGGCCACCAACGGCCCACGGGACGAGCCAGACATTCAGGACTCCACGGACAGCTCCTCCAGAAGGAGGGCAAGCCCCCTCGCCGCCGCGGCCTGACGTACCGCCCGCCTGTCTCCGGTGAACAGATGGCGCTCCACCACCGCCGGCCTGCCCCGCCGCCGCACCGCCACGAACACCAGGCCCACCGGCTTCTCCTGCGT
>NZ_RAVZ01000708.1 GCF_003611635.1 Corallococcus terminator
CTCCACGCACACGCCCACCCGGCTCTCCTCGCCCACCCCCAACGTCCTCAGGTGACGCGCCAACTGGTTCGCTCGAGCTTCTACCTGCGCGTACGTCAGCTCCGCACCCTCGTGCACCACCGCCAACGCGCCCGGCGTCTTCGCCGCTTGCGACGCGAAGAGGCCATGGAGGGTTTCCGCTCCCTCTCGCTCCGGGGCCACTTCACCCGCGAAGCGCTTCAGCACCTGCTGGCGCTCCTCGGTCTCCAGCAGCGGCAGGGCCCAGACGCCCGCATCCGCATTCCTCGTGATGGCGCCCAGCAGTGTGCCCAGGTGCCCCAACAGTCGCTGTGCCGTCTCCGCGTCGTAGAGGTCGGTGTTGTATTCAAGCGACGCCGCGAGGCCGCGGCCTGTCTCCGCCATGCCCAGCGTCAGGTCGAACTTCGCCGTGGTGCCCTCTGTTTCCACGAGGCTCAGCACCAGCCCACCCGGCAGCGCTTCTCCCGAGCCGCCCGGCGTGTTCTGCATCGTGAACATCACCTGGAAGAGCGGCGAACGACTCAGGTCGCGCTCCGGCTTCAGCTCCTCCACCAGCTTCTCGAACGGCACTTCCTGGTGCGCGTACGCTCCCAGCGTCGTCTCGCGCACCTGGCGCAGCACCTGACGGAAGCTCGCGCCCTCATCCAGCTTCGTGCGCAGCACCAGCGTGTTCACGAAGAAGCCGATGAGTCCTTCCAGCTCCGTGCGGTTGCGGCCCGCGATGGGCGTTCCCACGCTGATGTCCTGCTGGCCGCTGTAGCGCGCCAGCAGCACCTGCCACGCCGTCAGCAGCACCATGAAGGGCGTCGCACCCTCCTGGCGCGCCAGCGCCGCCACGCCCTCCTCCAGCGCTCGCGGCCACTGGATGGCGCTCCTCGCGCCCCGGAAGCTCTGCGTCGCAGGACGCGGCCGGTCCGTCGGCAACTCCAGCGCGTGCGGAGCGCCTTCCAACTGCTGGCGCCACCAGGAGAGCTGCGCCTCCAGCACGGTGCCCTTCAGCCAGCCACGCTGCCACGCCGCGTAGTCCGCGTACTGCACTTCCAACTCCGGCAGCGGCGACGCTCGGCCCGCAGCGTACGCGCTGTAGAGCGCCCCCACTTCGCGCACCAGCACGTCC
>NZ_RAVZ01000709.1 GCF_003611635.1 Corallococcus terminator
CACCGCCCAGACCCCCGCCGTCACCACCGCCACCGCGATGACCGCGGGCACGAAGACGCCGGCCACCCGGTCCGCCAACCGCTGGATGGGCGCCCGCGTGCGCTGGGCCTCGGAGACGCGCTGGACGATGCGCGCCAGGAGCGTGTCCTGGCCCACCCGCTCCGCGCGCATCACCAGTGAACCCGTGCCGTTCACCGTGCCGCCCGTCACCTTCGCGCCCGGGCCCTTCTCCACCGGCACCGACTCCCCGGTGACGAGCGATTCATCCACCGCGCTCGCGCCCTCCAGCACCTCGCCGTCCACCGGCACCTTCTCCCCGGGGCGCACCCGCAGCCGTTCCCCCACGTGCACCGAGGACAGCGGCACGTCCTCTTCATGCCCGTCGTCCCCGACGCGCCTCGCCGTGGCGGGCGCCAGCGAGAGGAGCGCGCGCAGGGCCCCGGACGTCGCGTGGCGGGCCCGCAGCTCCAGCACCTGCCCCAGCGCCACCAACGTGAGGATGATGGCGGCGGCCTCGTAGTACACGGGCGCGGTGCCGCCGTGGCCCGTGCGCGCACCTTCGGGCAACAGGTGCGGAAACAGCGTGGAGACGACGCTGAACAGGTACGCCGCGCCCGCGCCCAACGCGATGAGCGTGAACATGTTGAGGTGCCGGTTGCGCACCGACGCCCAGCCCCGCTGGAAGAACGGCGCCCCGACCCAGAGCACCACCGGCGTCGCCAGCGCGAACTGCGCCCACAGCAGGGCCGCCGGGGACACCGCGTGCTGCACGGGCTGTCCCGGCAGCATGTCCGACATGCCCAGCGCCATCAGCGGCACGCTCAGCGCCAGCCCCACCCAGAACCGCCGCGTCATCGAACGCAGCTCCGGATCCGGCTTCTCCTCCACCGTCACCGTTCGCGGCTCCAGCGCCATGCCGCACTTCGGGCAGGTGCCGGGCCCGTCGCGCACCACCTCCGGGTGCATCGGGCAGGTGTACTCGACCCGCGTCTCCAGGGCCGGCGGTGCGTCCGGCTCCAGCGCCATGCCGCACTTCGGGCACGCCCCCGGCGCGTCCCGCCGCACCTCCGGGTCCATGGGGCACACCCACGTCGTGCCCGGTGCCGTGGGGGGTGGGGACGCCTGGGGATGGAG
>NZ_RAVZ01000070.1 GCF_003611635.1 Corallococcus terminator
CGCCTATATAGGGGGCCCGCCGCCCCCATTCCGGCCAGCCCGGGCCGTCCACGAGGGTGCGCGCCGCACGTCGTCCCAGAGGAGTTTCCGGTCCATGGCGTCCCTTCGAGACATCCGCAAGCGCATCCGCTCGGTGAAGAACACGCGGCAGATCACCAAGGCGATGAAGATGGTCTCCGCCGCGAAGCTGCGAAAGGCGCAGGAAGCCATCCTCGCCGCGCGCCCCTACGCGCAGACCCTGGACCAGATCATCTCCGAGCTGGCCGTGCGCTCCGCCGACCAGGAGCTGGCGCACCCGCTGCTGGCCTCCCGCCCGGTCCGCCGCGTGGAGCTGCTGCTGCTCACGTCCGACCGTGGCCTCGCCGGCGGCTTCAACTCCAACGTCATCCGCCGCGCCAACCGCTTCCTGTACGAGAACACCAACCTCCAGGTGCGCGTCTCGACGGTGGGCCGCAAGGGCAACGACTTCTTCCGCAACCGCGGCCAGTCCATCCGCAAGGACTTCGCCGGCCTGTACGCGGGGCTCAACTACCGCTCCGCCGCCAACGTCGCCGAGGAGCTGACGGCCGCGTTCCTCAATGACGAAGTAGACGCCGTCTACGTCGTCTACAACGAGTTCGTCTCCGCCATGACCCAGAACGTCATCGTGGCCCAACTGCTGCCCCTGCAGCCGGCCGCGACGAAGGCCACCACCCCGGCTCCCACGCCGGAGACGGTCGCCGCCGCGCCCGCGATGGTGGACTTCAAGTACGAGCCCTCCCGTCAGGCCGTGCTGGACCGGCTGGTGCCCCAGGCCGTCAACATCAAGGTCTACCGGGCGCTGCTGGAGAGCGTGGCCAGCGAGCAGGGCGCGCGCATGAGCGCCATGGAGAACGCGACCAACAACGCCACGGACATGATCTCCAGCTACACCCTGCTCTACAACCGCACCCGTCAGGCGGTCATCACCAAGGAGCTGATGGAGATCGTCTCCGGCGCCGAGGCCCTCAAGTAGTCCGCCTCCCCGTTCCGATCCGTTGGACCCCACAAGGGCCCCGCTCGCGCCTCCCATGGCGCGGGTCGGGCCCTTTGTCGTTCCTCCTGCCCGGAAGGCAGGCGGGGAAGAAGGTTTCGACGGGGGACTGGCGTCGGGGACACCGCTCCGCTAAGCGGGACTTACGCGCGCGGACCCGGGAGGCTTGACCCTGCCGGGGGGCCCCCGGTAAAGGGGGCGCGCCCACCCCTTTTCTTGGGGTCGATTTCCTGATGGGCGGCGGCGTCCCGGCCGCTCGCCATACGAGACAAGGCAGAGGATTCCATGAGCGCTCAAGTTCCGACGACTGGCAAGGTCACGCAGGTTCTCGGCCCCGTGGTCGACGTGGAGTTCCCGCCCGGCGGGCTCCCGGAAATCTACGTGGCCCTGAAGATCACCAACCCCAACGTGAGCGCCGAGCAGGACAACCTGACGGTGGAAGTCGCGCAGCACCTGGGTGAGAACACCGTGCGCTGCATCGCGATGGACTCCACGGAGGGTCTGGGCCGCGGCATGCAGGTGCGCAACACGGGCGCCCCCATCCAGGTGCCGGTGGGCAAGGCCACCCTGGGCCGCATCATGAACGTCACCGGCGATCCGGTGGACGAGATGGGCCCCGTGAAGGCCACCGAGTACTGGCCCATCCACCGCGCGCCCCCGGCGTTCACGGACATGGACGTGCGCGTGCAGATGTTCGAGACCGGCATCAAGGTCATCGACCTGCTCGCCCCCTACACCCGAGGCGGGAAGATCGGCCTGTTCGGCGGCGCCGGCGTGGGCAAGACGGTGCTCCTGCAGGAGCTCATCCGCAACGTGGCCGTGGAGCGCGGTGGCTTCTCCGTGTTCGCCGGCGTCGGTGAGCGCACCCGCGAAGGCAACGACCTGTACCACGAGATGCAGGAGACGAACGTCATCCAGACCAGCAACCTGGAGGCCAGCCAGGCCGTCCTCGTCTACGGCCAGATGAACGAGCCGCCCGGCGCCCGCGCCCGCGTCGCCCTCTCCGCGCTCACCATGGCCGAGTACTTCCGCGACGTGGAGGGCCGTGACGTGCTCCTCTTCGTGGACAACATCTTCCGCTTCACCCAGGCCGGCTCGGAAGTGTCCGCCCTCCTGGGCCGCATCCCCAGCGCCGTGGGTTACCAGCCCACGCTCGCCACGGAGATGGGCGGCCTGCAGGAGCGCATCACCTCCACCAACAAGGGCTCCATCACGTCCGTGCAGGCCATCTACGTGCCCGCCGACGACCTGACGGACCCCGCGCCCGCCACCGCGTTCGCCCACCTGGACGCGACCACGGTGCTCAACCGCTCCATCGCGGAGCTCGCCATCTTCCCGGCCGTGGATCCGCTGGACTCCACCAGCCGCATCCTGTCCGCGGACGTGCTCGGCGCGGAGCACTACGCCGTCGCCCGCCGCGTCCAGGGCATCCTGCAGCGCTACAAGGAGCTCCAGGACATCATCGCCATCCTCGGCATGGACGAGCTGTCGGAAGAGGACAAGCTGGCCGTGGCGCGCGCCCGGAAGATCCAGAAGTTCCTGTCGCAGCCGTTCTTCGTCGCGAAGGTCTTCACGGGCAAGGACGGCCGCTACGTGAAGCTGGCGGACACCATCCGCGGCTTCAAGGAGATCGCGGAAGGCAAGCACGACGACATCCCGGAGGGCGCCTTCTACATGGCGGGCGACATCAACGAGGTCGTGGAGAACGCCCGCAAGATGGCGGCGGCTTAAGCGCTGACCCGGGCCACCCCATGCGCCTGACCGCCGCGCTCGCCCTGATGCTCTGCTGTGTCGCGCCCTCCGCCCTGGCGGAGGAGCGTGGCAGCCGGGCGCGGGTGAGCGCGAACGGGCTCTACAGCGTGCGCACGGTGGACACGGGCGTGGGCACCTGCCGGCTGGAGATGCTCAAGGAGAACGGGCCCCTCTGGTCGGCGGACGTGTGCGTGGGGACGGTGGACGACCTGTACTTCGCGTCCAATGACGGGGAGAAGGTCTGGGTGCTCTACCCGCTGGTGGAGAAGGGCAAGCCGCCCGCCGGCAAGAAGAAGCGGGGCGCGGGCCTGTCCTGGGCGCGGGTGATGGTGGCGGCCCAGTTCGACCGCGCCGGTCAGAAGCTCCAGGAGAAGCGGCTGACGGAGATGATGACGACGAAGCAGCTCTCCGAGGTGCGGCAGATGACGCACCACCTGAAGTGGCTGGAAGGCACGCTGGGCATCCCGGGCAAGGGCCCCCGCCTGACGGACGCCGGGGTGTTGGAGTTCGAGCCGGTGGGCGTGAAGACCCAGCGGCTGACTTTCTGATGCGGTAGCACGAGGACGTTCATGGCCAAGCTGACTGTCGAGATCGTCACCCCCGAGAAGCGCATCCTGACCGTGCAGGCCGACGAGGCCATCGTGCCGGGCGGCGAGGGCCTGTTCGGCGTGCGGCCGGGCCACACGCCGTTCCTGTCGCTGGTGGAGCCGGGCACGCTGACCCTCATCGAGGGTGGCCGTCAGGACCGGTACTTCATCGCCGGCGGCTTCGTGGAGGTGAGCAACGACAAGGTGCTGGTGCTGGCGGACGCCGCCGAGCACATCACCGGCATCGACGTCGCGGGCGCCCGTCGCCGTCTGGCGGAGTCCGAGGCGCGCCTCAAGGACCTCAACAGCGCGGACGCGCGCTACGCGCTGGAGCAGGCCTCCGTGCGCCGCGAGGCCGCGCGCATCACCGCCAGCGAGAACCGCTAAAGACGTTCCGCCGCGCCCTGCTTGTAGGGCGCGTGAAGCACCTGGTTTGAACGCGAAGAGGGTGGAGCACCGAAGCCCCGTGACACCGGGGGACGGCGCTTCACCCTTTCTGCGTTTCTGGTGCCGGGCGCATGATGCGGGCCCGCCATGAGCCCTCCTGTCGCCCCCGTCCTGGAGCTGTTCCACCGCATCGCGGATCCACCGTCCGCGACCGCGCGCCTCTTCGTCACCGACCACGCGCTGGAAGACCGCGTGCGCTTCCGCAACCTCACCTACGCGGAGGTGGAGGCGGACTGGCGCGAGCGCGGGGGCCACACGTCCCCGGCGCTCTGGGACGGCACGCGGCTGTACCAGGGCGCGGAGGCGGTGGTGGCGCGGCTGCTCGCGGTGGTCAACCTGGGCCGCGACGATTCGTGAGCGCGTTCGCGCGGACGATTCGTGCGCGCGGTGCTGATCGACGCGAAGTCGCTCGCGTCAAGGTGAACACCTGAGCCCGTGGGCGCTTCACGCGCACGGCGCCTTGCGCACCCACGCGCGGCCACCCGTGCGTCCCTTTCGGTTCATGCGCAGCATCCGGAGTTGGACACGGAAGGGGGCTCGCGTACGTCATCGGGGGCACCTGCTTGCTGAAACGCGGCGGGATGCGATAGCTACCGCGCCCCCGGTTGCGCCGCGTTGACGGCGGAGGAGGCAGAAAGTGTCGACGCGCGCGGTGCAATTCGGCGGGAGGCTTCCTGTCCATCGCTTCACCGAACCCGCTTCGTGCACGTCAAGGCCCCATGATGAAAACGCTGTCGCTTCGCGCGCCCTCGCAGCGTTCATCTCGGTGCTCGTCCTTGCCTGAGGCTCGGGTAATCTCCGCCCCTCCGATGCCGCTGACCCCCGCAGATCGCCAGGACCGGTTTCATGCGGCGTTTCTGGGGCTCGCCATCGGCGACGCGCTCGGCTTTCCGCTCCGGGGCGTTCCTCCGGCCAGCCTGTCGCGCCTGCCCGGGCTCGCGGAGGACTTCGCGCCCCGCCCGCGCGGCAAGTTCGCCAAGGGCCAGTTCAGCGACGACACGCAGCTTCTGCTCGCCGCCGCGGAGAGCGTCATCCGCGAGGGCAAGGTGGATGGCCGCAGCGCCGCGGCGCACCTGGCGTGGCTGTGGCAGGAGGGCATCATCCTCCAGCCGCCGCGCAGCCTCTCCGAATCGCTCCAGCGGCTCGCGGGTGGTACGCCGTGGATGAGCGCGGGCGCGCCGCTGGGCACGCGCTGCCCGTCCGTGCTGAGCCGCGCGCTGGTGGTGGGCCTGTTCGAGAGCGGCCAGCGCGCGCGCCTGCCGCACGACGCGGGCGTGCTCACGGTCATCACGCACAAGGACCCCATCTGCGCGGCCGCCGCGGCCGCGTTCGCGCAGGCGGTGGCGCTGGGCATGGAGGAGGAGGCCCTCACGCCTTCGGCCTTCTGTGACGCCCTGGCGCTGGCCGCTGCGGTGCACGACAAGGCGCTGGCGGAGGAGATCCGCCACCTGCCGCGCCTGCTCACCTGGGACACCACGCGCGCGCTCAACCAGCTTCGCAAGGTGGGCGTGCCCCCCAGCGAACTGAAGGGCGTGGACGGCCTGCCGGCCCACGTGGTGCCGGTGCTGCTCACCTCGCTGTACGCGACGCTGAAGGTGCCGCACGACTTCCGCGAGGCCGTCGTCCTCACGCTGCGCTGCGGTGGCGAGGCGGACGTGGCCGCGGCCCTCACCGGGGCGCTGCTGGGTGCGCACCTGGGCACGCGCGCGCTGCCGGCCCGCCTGCGCAAGCAGGTGCTGTACGCGGAGAACCTGGTGGACACCGCGGACCGGCTGTTCCGGGCCCGCCAGGTGCGCGAGACGCTGGCCACGGCGATCGCCCACCAGAAGACCCGCCGCTAGCGTCCGTCCCGTGCCTGGAAGCCCGCTCCTCCCTTCCGGGCGGGGGCACCAGGCAGGCAGACGAACGAAGGTGGGGTGTGCGTCGGGACTTCTCCCGCCCACCCTTCCTGACCACCTTGTGGGCAGAACAGGGGCGGACGGGACGCCGATCAGGCGTCCGCTGCTGTCTTTCCCTGGGCCCACCAAGTGGAGGCACGGTCGTGGACCTCGAATCGGAACGTCTGGAGCGCACCCAGTTGGAGACGCTCTCCACCTCGGAGCTCATCCGGCATGCCCTGTCGGAAACCCGCCTGCTCGTGAAGGCGGAGGTGATGCACGCGAAGAAGGAGCTGAAGCAGGAGCTCCGGGCCGCCAAGACCGCGGGCATCCTCCTGGGAGCCGGGGCCGTGCTGGCCCTCACGTCGCTGGCGGTGCTCTTCGTCGCCCTGGGCCTGGCCATCCCCGTGGTCGCCGCCCTGGGCGTGGCCATCGTGGGCGTGGTGCTGCTGGCGGTGGCGGGCCTGCTGCTGTTCCTGGGCTCCAAGCGGGTGCCCAAGCAGGCGATGCCCCACACCCAGGAGCGTCTGAAGGCGGACTTCAGGCTGACACGGGAGACGCTGCAATGAGCCAGGCACCCGAATCCGACATCCAGGTCGCCGACCACGCCATCACCCGCCGCATGGGCGACCGGGAGCAGGTGGAGCAGACCGCGGACCGCATCCGCGACGAGCTGCTGCTGACGCTGGAGGAGCTGGACCGCCGGCGCCACCGCGCCACCGACGTGCGCTACCACCTGAACCAGAACCGCGACCTGCTCGTCACCGTGGGCGCCGCCGCGCTGGTGGTGGTGGGCGCGGGCGTGGGGTTCGCCATCTACCGCGCCCGGCACCATGACGACCGCGTGCGCCGCCAGCGCCGCCAGGCCCTGTCGCGGGCGTGGGAGCATCCGGAGCGGGTGGCCACCAGCGTGGAGGACAAGCCCCTGGGGGCGGAGCTGGGACGCAAGCTGGTGATGATCTTCGCCACCACGCTCGCCACCGCCGTGGCCCGCAACTCCATGCAGTCCCTGGTGCCCTCCCGGGCCATCGCCAAGGTGCCTGCGGACGCTGATAAGAAATAGTGAATGCGCAGAATGCGCGCATAAAGCAGACTGATGTTCATGACGGACCTGCTCTATGCGCGTGCGCAGATGGGGCTGTCGCTCGCGTTCCACATCGTGTTCGCGGCGGCCGGCGTGGCGTTGCCGGTGCTGATGGTGCTGAGCGACTGGAAGCACCGGCGGACGGGGGACAACGACTACCGCAAGCTCAGCGAGAAGCTGGCCAAGGGCACCGCCATCCTGTTCGCGGTGGGCGCGGTGAGCGGCACGGTGCTGTCGTTCGAACTGGGACTGCTGTGGCCTGAGTTCATGGGCCGCTACGGGGAAGTGATTGGCCTGCCCTTCAGTCTGGAGGGCGTGGCCTTCTTCACCGAGGCCATCTTCCTGGGCATCTACCTGTACGGCCGCGAGCGGGTGTCGCCGAACCTGCACCTGTTCAGCGGCGTGATGGTGGCGGTGAGCGGCGCGGCCAGCGCGTTCTTCGTCACGCTGGTGAACACGTTCATGAACAACCCGTCCGGCTTCACGGCCACGCCCGCGGGGCCCGTGGACGTGCAGCCGCTGGTGGCGATGTTCAGCCCCGGCTGGCAGTACCAGACGGCGCACGTGCTGCTCTCCTGCTACCAGGCCAGCGCGTTCGCCATGGCGGGCATCCACGCCTTCATCCTGCTCAAGCACCCGGGGGCGGCCTTCCACAAGAAGGCGCTGTCCGTCGCGCTGCCGCTCGCGTGTATCACCGCGCTCCTGCAACCGCTGGTGGGGGACCTGTCCGCCAAGCACGTGGCGAAGGCGCAGCCGGTGAAGCTGGCCGCGATGGAGGGGCACTTCCACACGGAGGTGGGCGCCCCGCTGCTGCTGGGAGGCCTGCCGGACGTGGAGACGCGCACCGTCCCGGGCTCCATCGGCGTGCCCAAGGGGCTCTCCATCCTGGCGTTCGGGGATCCGGACGCGGAGGTGAAGGGGCTGAACGAATTCCCGCGTGACACCTGGCCGCCGGTGGCGAAGGTGCACGTGGCCTTCCAGGTGATGGTGGGTACGGGCAGCCTGATGGCGCTGCTCGCGCTGGTGACGCTGTGGCGCAGGTGGCGGGGCCGCGAGTGGCCGCACGGGCGGGGGCTGATGCGGGCGTGGCTGTTCGCGGGGCCGCTGGGGCTGGTGGCGCTGGAGGCGGGGTGGCTCGTCACCGAGTGGGGCCGGCAGCCATGGATCGTCCGCGGCGTGATGCGCACCAGTGAAGCGGTGACGCCGGTGCCGCACCTGGCCGCGCCGTTCTTCACCTTCACGGCGGTGTACCTGTTCCTCGGGGTGACGGTGCTCTTCGTGCTCTGGCGGCAGGTGGCGGGCACGCTGCCCGGCGCGGCGGACGGGAAGGTGGCCCATGGCCACTGAGCTGGAGTTCGAGGTGCCCGGAGCGGCGGGAAGCGAGGTGGCCCATGCCGATTGAAGAGGTGCTGGGGTTCGCGGTGGCGGGCACGTTCGTGCTGTACGCACTCCTGGGCGGAGCGGACTTCGGCGGCGGGGTGTGGGACCTGCTGGCGCTGGGGCCACGCAAGGCGGAGCAGCGGGCGCTCATCGCCCGCGCCATCGGGCCGGTGTGGGAGGTGAACCATGTCTGGCTCATCGTCGGACTGGTGCTGCTGTTCAGCGGCTTTCCGCGCGCCTTCGCGGCGCTGAGCGTGGCGCTGCACGTGCCCCTGACGCTGCTGGTGCTGGGCATCGTGTTCCGGGGGACGGCATTCACCTTCCGGGCCTACGACACGCGAGGCGACGCGGTGGAGCGGCGGTGGGGCGTGGTCTTCAGCGTGGCGAGCGTGGTCGCACCGCTGCTGTTGGGCATGTGCGTGGGCGCGGTGGCCAGCGACGCCATCCGCATGCAGGGGCACGCGGTGGTGAGCGGCTTCTTCGCGTCGTGGCTGTCCCCCTTCGCGGTGTCGGTGGGCGTGCTGACGCTGGGGCTCTTCGCGTTCCTGGCGGCGGTGTACCTCACGCACGAGGCGCACACGCCCCAACTGGCGGAGGACTTCCGGCGCCGGGCGTTGGTGACGGGCGGGCTCCTGTTCCCGCTGGCCCTGGCGGTGCTGCTGCTGTCGAAAGAAGGCGCGCCCCGGGTGTGGACCGGGCTGTCGCAGACGCCATTCGCGCTGGCGCTGCACGTGGGCACGGCGGTGGCGGCGGTGGTGGCCTTCGCGCTCCTGTGGACGCGGCGCTTCCGGGCCGCGCGGGTGGCGGCGGCCACGCAAGCGGGGCTCATCGTGCTGGGGTGGGCGGTGTCCCAGGCGCCGTACCTCGTGTACCCGGGCTTGACGTTGCGAAGCGCGGCGGCGTCGCCGGTGGTGATGCGGCTGTTGCTGGTCGCGCTCGCGGTGGGGGCGGTGACGGTGGTGCCGTCGATGGTGCTCCTGTTCCGCGTCTTCCGGCCCCAGCCTCCGGGGACCGCGTCCGGAGCTCAGGAGACGACGGCTACTTGAGCACGGGGAAGAGGGGCGGGTGGACGACGCGGGGCTTCTCGTCGCCCTGGGACACGAGGACGCGGGCGCCTTCGAGCAGGTCCTCGGCGTCCAGTGCCTCCACCACGGTGCGCGCGGCCATCTCCGGATCCATCACGCGGCAGTGCACGCGCATGAAGCCGCCTTCCGTCTCGCCGCCCTCCACCTCACCGTTGCCCGTCCAGCCGAGCGCGTCCGTGAGCAGCTCCTCCACGGCGTTGCGCTGCTCGAAGTCGTGGCCGCTGCCCTTGCCCTGCACGGCGTACTCCACCAGGAGCACGGCCATGGCCTCGGGCTCGGGCTCGTCGTAGCCGGCGTCTACCAGGGACTCGGCTTCCTGGGCGATGACCATGTCGGGGTCCTCGTCGGGAGGCACGGGGACGGCCTTCTGTTCGCCGCCATCGCCCACGGGGCCCCAGTGCACGGTGACGACGCCCTCGTGCTCCCAGGCCTCCCAGTAGCGCAGGGTGTCGCCGTCCTTCTTGTAGAGCTTCAGCAAGCCAGTGGCCTCATGCGCGCGGACTCTACCGTCAGGCGGCCCTGGCGCGTCCTAGAAGGCACGGCCCTGGCCCCCATCCACGGGGAGGGTGGAGCCGGTGACCCACTTCGCCCGCTCGGAGCACAGGAAGGCGACCACGTCCGCCACCTCCTCCGGCGTGCCGAAGCGGCCCCAGGGAATCTGCTCGCGCACCATGCGGGCCACGGCTTCGGGGTCCAATTGCTGGCGTTTGTCCCAGCTCCCCCCGGGGAAGAAGATGGAGCCGGGGGCGACGGCGTTGACGCGGATGCGGTGGGGGGCCAGGTCCACCGCCATCTCCTTGGTCAGCGCGATGAGGGCCGCCTTGGCCGCGCTGTAGGGCGCGCTGGTGGCGTACTCGCGGCCGAAGATGGAGCTCAGGTGGACGATGCTGCCGCCCCCGCGCGCGCGCATCACCGTCAGTGCGCGCTGGCTGCACCACACGGCGGACATCAGGTTGCGCTGGAGCACGTCCGCCCATTGTTCGGAGCTGGCCGCGTCGAAGGCGCCCGCGCCGCCGCTGCCGCCCACGTTGTTGACCAGGATGTCCAGCGAGCCAAAGGCGCGCACCGCCGCGTCCACCGCGGACTGGGCCCCCTCGGGGGTCGCCACGTCCGCGACCACCGTGGCCACCTGCGCGCCCTCGGAGCGCAGCGCCTTGGCGACCGCCTCCACGGGCTCCAGGTTCCGAGCGCACACGCACACCCGGGCGCCCTCGCGCGACAACACCGTGGCGATGGCCCGTCCGATGCCCCGGCTGCTGCCGGTGACGAGTGCGGTTTTTCCCGTGATTCCGAGTTCCATGGAGCCCCTTCTACCGCTGGAGCGGGGCGCATGGGGCACGGGTTTACGGGGGGCGGTCGAGATCCGAACGGAAGGGATTAGAGGCGCTCGAAGAGGTCCAGGCGCCAGGTGCCGTCCATCTCTCCGCGCAGGTGGCGCAGGGACTTGGGGGAGAGGCGGCGGAAGGAGTCATGCACGTCGTGGCCGTTGAGGCGCATGTCGCGGCTCTGGCCGGTCCAGTGGATGAGGCACAGGTGCCCGCCCGGCTCCAGGTGTTCGAGGATGCGCTGCTGCGCGCGCTCCAATTCCTGCGGGCTCCAATGGCAGGCGCGTTCGGACACGAGGGTGAGGTCGAATCGTTGGTCTGGGTATTCGTCCGGCACGGCCATCACCTGGAAGCGCACGTGGGGCAGGTGGCGACAGCGGTGGATGGCGCGGGCCTGGGCCAGCCGGGACACCTCCACGGAGAGCAGGGCGTCACATCTCGCCTGGAGCTTCTCGGTGAGAACGCCGATGGCGCCGCCAATCTCGAAGGCGGAGCGGTAGCGGGCGCGGGGCAGCGCATCCAGGGTGACCGCGTCACGGCTGCGCACGGAGCCGAGCGCGTCGAAGCGCCACGGGTCTTCTGTCTCCTGGAGTGATGGGGCGGCGGGCGGGACGAGGAGGGGCGCGGACCGCGACGTCTTCATCAGGGGGGCTCCGGTGGATCGCGAACCCGGAGGATGGGGACGTCGCGGGCCTGCTACATCCCGTCCGTGGAGGCCCGGGGATGTGTCGGCCGTGCACACCGGTGCGAGGCTTCATCCGCTGGAGGACGGCCCGGGACTCCAGGGCAGGCGGGACGTCAGGAGGTCAGCGATCAGGCCAGGAGTCCGGCTGGCAGGACCAGGGAAGCGTCTCCTTGCGGCGATCGCAGTGGTAGCCCTCGGCGCACGGATTGGGTCCGTTCGGGTCGCAGGCCTGGAGGCAGTGATAGCGGTCGCAGACCTTGCCCTCCGCGCAGGTGGGGTTGGGGCTCTTGTCGGAACAGCGCTCGACGCACTCCGCCCAGACCTTGCCGGGGAATCGCGCATCTGGGGAGACTTGGCATTTGCGTCCCTCGGGACAGGGCGTCTCCAGGCAATTGGGGCCGTAGATCTTCGCGCAGGTGGAGGTCCCACCCTCAGAGGAGATGCAGTGTTGGCCGTCGGGACATCCCCGTGTCTCGCACGTGGGCAGGCACGAAGGCCCCGGATTCACATCCGCGCAGAAGAACCCTTCTGGACAGGTATTGGGTTCGTTGAGCGTGCAGGCGCGGGCACAGAAACCACCCTCGCCCGAGCAGCGAAGGTCCGCGGTGCAAGCAGACTGCGAGTTCCTGGGGAGGTCCCAGCAATGCTCCCCCTCCAGGCGCGGTCCGATGGGGGCACAGAGTTTGACCCGTGGCCCTCCATTGATGGTGCTCAGCGTGCTGCACCGCTGTCCCTCGGGACACTGCACGTCGGTCATGCAGTTGCTGTCAGTGCAGTAGTGTCCGAACCGGACGTCGAAGAAGCAGCCCAGCGGGTGCTCACAGTCGCTCTGCTTCGAGCAGGAGCGGTGGTACGTCAGCAGTCGCGTGTGGTCCTCGATGCCGAGGATGGGGATGAGCCGTGCCTGCCCTGGTACCTCAAGGGTGTCTGACTCCCTCAGTCGCCCCAGGACGAAGAGAAGCGGGGTGATCAACGCGAGGCAGCCGAGAAGGCTCACCAGTGCCTGCCACGTTCGCGTCATTCGCATGCCTCGATGCACTCGTCACTCTGCTCGCGCCCGTTGGAGCAATAACGCCTGAAGGCATCTGAAGCGCAGCCCTCCTCCGGTACCTGCTCTTCCGCATCCCGATGCACCGCCCGGTCCGCGAGTCCTCCCCGCCGGTGCACCTCCGGACACGCGCTCAAGCAGCCCATGACGCACAGCCACACTCCCACGGAATGCGCGCGCGCCCAGCTCAATCCCTGCACAGCCCCGGCGAGGCCCTGTCCCATGACGGCCCAGGCTATCCGCCGCCCGGGCCCGTCAAGCATTGCCCCGCCGGGCAATCACAGTGTCCGCTACCCCGCCTGGAAACGGGCTTCCGCGGGGCGCTCGCCACCAGAGCGCTTCACGCCGTGGTCACCGTTGGCGGCCAGGTGCTCCAGCAGCTTGAACACCGTCTCCGCCTCGTCCGCGGCGCCGATGTCCTGGGCCAACTGATCCGCCGAGCGCGCCTCCGCCTTCGCCGACTGCAACTTCGTCAGCAGCTTGCCCTGCAACTCCAGCACGCGGCCCGCGGCCTTCTTGCCCGCCTCCACGCCCGGCTGGTGATAGGCATTGATGTTCACGAGGCTGGCGTAGAGCCCCACCGCCCGCTCGTACAAGGCAATCAACGCTCCCACCGTGCGCGCGCTCACGTCCTGCACGGTGAGCGTCATCGACTCGCGGCCCTTCTCGAACAGCGCCCGGCGCGTGCCCAGGAAGAAGCCCAGCAGGTAGTCGCCGCTGGTGTTGTCACCCTCCACCGCCATGGACTTGCCGTCGCGGTCCTTCAGCACCTCCACGAAGGTGACGAAGAAGTTGTTCACGCCCTCGCGAAGCTGCTGCACGTACGCGTGCTGGTCCGTGGAGCCCTTGTTGCCGTAGACGGCGATGCCCTGGTTCACCACCTTGCCGTCCAGGCTCAATTCCTTGCCCAGCGACTCCATCACGAGCTGCTGGAGGTACTTGGACATCAGCATCAGCCGGTCCTTGTACGGCAGGATGACCATGTCCTTGGTGCCCTTGCCGCCGCCCGCGTGGAACCACATCAGCGCGAGCAGCGCCGCCGGGTTCTTCGCCACGTCGTGCACCCGCGTCACCGCGTCCATGTCCTTCGCGCCCGCGAGGAAGCCCTCCACGTCCAGCCCCTGCAACCGCGCCGGCACCAGGCCCACCGCCGACATGATGGACGTGCGGCCGCCAACCCAGTCCCACATGGGGAAGGTGCGCAGCCAGTGGTGCTTCTTCGCGTACTGGTCCAACTCGCTGCCGTCGCCCGTCACCGCGACCGCGTGCGCGCCGAAGTCCAGGCCGCGCTGCTGGTACGCGCGCTCCGTCTCCAGCATGCCGTTGCGCGTCTCCTTGGTGCCGCCCGACTTGCTGATGACCACCGTGAGCGTCTCCGACAGCCGCTCACCCAGGGCCCCCAGCGTCCGGTCCATCCCGTCCGGGTCCGTGTTGTCCAGGAAATGCACCTGCATCGGGTCCCGGTGCGAACCCAGCGCGTCCGCGACCAACTGCGGCCCCAGCGCCGACCCGCCAATGCCCACCAGCAGCACCTGCGTGAACTTCGCCGCCTTCGCGGGCTTCACCTTGCCCGCGTGCACGTCCCGCGCGAACGCCGCCACCGCGTCCTGCATGGCGGTGATGTCGGTCTTCAGCCCGGCTTCCGGCGACAGCTCCGGCGCGCGCAGCCAGTAGTGGCCCACGCGGCGCTTCTCGTCCGGGTTCGCGATGGCGCCCTTCTCCAGCGCATCCATGGCCTGGAACGCCGCGTCCGTGCGCGCGCGCATCCCGTCCAGGAAGTCCGCGCCGAAGTTCATGCGGGAGATGTCCAGCGTGAGCCCCACCGAGGGGACGACGCACAGGTGCCGCTGGTACCGCTCCCACAACTCGCGCTCCGTCATGACCCGACTCCTTGCTTGGGAGAGGCGCCCGCCTTCACGCGCGGGGCCTGGAAATCATCACCTCCCACCGTAGCAAGGCCCGCACGGCACGGACGCAACGATGTCGTGCTCCACGTTGCCTGGACGTCGCTTCGCTTGCGCCCCCTGTCGTCCGGGAGGCGCTTGCGCACTCAAGGCGCCGGGTGCGCCGCTTCCACGGGCGGAGGGGCCTCCGGGGGCAATGCCCCCTGGGGCTTCCATGCCGGGTTGCGGAAGACATACGACAGCCGCTGGCTCAGGGGCCCCGGCCGGGCGGCGTCCCGGACGATGTTGCCGTACTCGTGGAACGCGATGCGCACCGGGTTGTACGTGGTGAGGTTCTTCACCAGCCCGTAGATGGGGCGCTCGACCTCCGGGGTGAAGGTGCCGAAGAGCCGGTCCCAGATGATCAGGATGCCCGCGTAGTTCGTGTCCAGGTAGACGGTGTTGGACGCGTGGTGCGCGCGGTGGTGCGAGGGCGTGTTGAACAGCCACTCGAACGGACGCGGCATCCGGTGGATGGCCTCCGTGTGGATCCAATACTGGTACAGCAGGCTCACGGCCTGCTGCGTGACGATCATCGCCGGGGAGAAGCCCATCAGCGCGAGCGGCGCCCAGAACACCCAGCCCGTCATCGGCGTCCACGTCTGCCGCAGCGCCGTGGACAGGTTGTAGTGCTGGCTGGAGTGGTGCACCACGTGCGAGGCCCAGAAGAAGCGGCTCTCATGATGGACGCGGTGGAAGGCGTAGTAGCAGAGGTCCTCCAGGAAGAAGAGCAGCACCCAGGCCACCAGTCCGGAGCCCATGCGCAGCGGCGTCAGGTGGTAGAGCGCCGCGTAGCCCGCGAAGGCCACGCCCTTCCAGCCCACGCCCACCACCACGCTGCCCAGGCCCATGGAGAGGCTGGCCACCGTGTCCTTCCAGGTGTGGCCCTTGACGCTGTCGCCCCCTTCGGCGCGCAGCTTCTTCACCCACAGGGCCTCGGCGATGACGGTGAGGACGAACACCGGGATGGCCGGGGTGATGAGGTCGGGGATGTGCGCCGTGTCCATGAAAGACCTCCTGCTGTTTCAACCGCTCAGGCTTTGGGGGCGAAGGCGACGCGCATGAAGCGCGCCAGGGTGTCCAGCATGCGGCGGTGCGCCGGGTCCGACGGGCGGGCCGCGCCGCCCACCGCCGCGCCCTGAACCGCGTCCAGGGCCAGCTCCACCACGTCGTCGAAGTCCGGGTGCGTGGCGGCCACGTCCGGGAACAATTCACGCGCCACGTGGTGCAGGTTCCTGCGGTGCGGCCCGTCCACCGCGGCCAGCGCCCGCTGCAACTCCGGGTCGGTGCGCGCCGCGACGTACAGCTCGATGGCCGCCTGCAATTCCGGCCGCTGGTAGACGGCCCACAACATGTCCACCGCCGCGCCCACCCGGTCCTTGCCGGAGGGCCGCGCGCCCACGCCCGCCAGGAAGTCCTGGATGATGCGCGGGAAGAGGTGCTCCACCGCCACCGCGAGCAATTCCTCCTTCGTGTCGAAGTGCGTGAAGAGCGCCCCTTGGGACACGCCCGCCCGCTTCGCCACCGCCACCGTCGTCAGCCGCGCGTAGCCCTGCTCCACCAGCGTCTCCAGGGTCGCGTCCAGCAGCTTGCGCCGCGTCGTCTCCCGGCGCTCCGCCTGCGTACGGCGCACCCCCGGCACGGCGCGGACGACGGCCGTCCTGGGAGCGGGCCTGGAGCGGGGGGCGGACTTCGGGGGCATACGGTGAAGGATAGTCCGCAACTTAAAAAGTGACCAGTCACTTTGTGTGACGGGGCTTCCACGTGTCGGATGCCGCACGGGGGCTTGTCGCTGATCCACGCGGGCGGGGTGTTCCAGGCCTGCTGGCTGGGCGGGGGAGCGTTCGAGCGTCTGTCTTTGCGACCGTCATGCTGGCAGGGATTGGGGCGGGACCCTTCCAGAGGGCCCGGGCCCGCCAACCGGGCAGGCGACGAGGCAGGCGCTCCCATGCTTCAGGCCGGTTTCTCCTCTGTGATGTGGTCAAGGGTCGGCCCCTTGAGACGGAGCGGGGCGCAGCTCGGCTGCTAGTGATCCGTTCGGGATTGAGCGAAAATCGGTGGGAAATACCGCAAGCCCTTGCACCGGTTGTCCGCCCGCCCCGATATGACCATTACCGCTCTTCTCGTCGGCTCCCTCCTCGCTTCGGCTCCCTCCGTCCCCCCCAAGGCCCAGGCCGCCTCGAATGTCGTCGCCGAGGTGGCTGTGCCCTTCGCGTGTGGTCGCATCTACACGGTGAGTCAGGGCCACGAAACGGGCAGTCACCAGCACAACGACACGTTCGCGTGGGATTTCCGGATGCCGGAAGGCACGCCCATCGTGGCGGCGCATGACGGGACCGTCCGCATGGCGCGTGGCGACAGCAAGCAGGGCGGATGTGGCGAGCAGTTCGCGCCGCTGGCCAACTATGTCGTCATCTCCCACGGCGACGGGCTGGAGACGCAGTACCTGCACTTCAGCGCCGTGGTGGTGAAGCCCGGTGAGCGCGTGAAGGAGGGCCAGCTCATCGGCTTCTCCGGCGCGACGGGCTGGGCGTGCGGCGCGCACCTGCACTTCAAGGTCGCCAAGGAGCAGGGCTCCGGGTGGAACAACCCCTCCGTGCCCGCGCGCATCGTGGGCTTCGGGGATCCGGTGCGCGACACGCTGGTGTCGGCGCCGTTGTGCAAGGACTCCGCTCAGCCGATGATGGCGTCCAACGGGGGCGTCCACACGCCGGGCCAGGCGGTGGTGTCCATGTCACCGCCCGTCGCGGGTTCGATCCAGGATGCGTCGCGCGGCCTGCCGCCCGGGGCCAAGGCCATTCTCGACGGCCTCTCCCAGCCTCCCGCCCAGGGCGGCGAGGGACTCGACAAAGCGAGCCCGTCCCGCTCTCCCAGCATGGCGAGCGGCTCCGACGAGACTCGCTGACGCGATCAGCGCTCCGGCGCCCGCGAGCAGTCCGAAGAAGGCCCCCGCGTTGAGGAAGTACTCCAACGGCAACAGGGGGCCTTCCACGTAGCCCCGCACCACGCGGTACCCGACGTGCCCCAGCAGCGCGAGCAGGGGCAGGTTGATGAGCGGCAACACCAGCCACCGGGCCGTGCGCCACCAGCGGGCCACGGCCTCCGCGACGGCGGTGGAGGCCGTGTAGCGCCAGGCCCCCGCGCGGGCCAGGCGCAGTTCCGAAAGCATCGTCTCCACGTCCGGCACGCCCAGGGTCTCCGCTTCCAGCCCCTGCGCGCGCGCCACGCTGCGCGCTTCGGCCAGGGCGGTGCGTGCGGCGGACTCGGCGAGGAAGTCGTCCTCGAAGGGCTCCACCACCGCGACCTCCGCGGCGCGTGCGCGCGTGCGGTCCCTCACGGCGTCCACCACCGTGGAGGCCGCCGCCACCGCGAGCCCCGCGGGCAGGCTGCGCCGGGCCACCAGCGCGCCGGCGCCCATGCCGGAAGCGCCCCACAACGACAGTCGCAGCCCCCACGCGGCGGGCCCCCAGAAGCGGCCCGCGGCCTGACGGCGCACCTCGGAAGCAAGGTGCCCGTGGGCCAGGCCCAGCCGCGCGTCGAAGTCGCCCTGAAGTGCTTCCGCCGCGCGCGCGAGGCCCGCGTCGAGCGCGGTGCGCGTCCTGCCGAGCAGCGCGTCCGTTTCCGTGAGGGCGGTCTGCACGGTGGAGGAGAACTCCTCCAGGGCGCCCAGGGCGTTGGTGTGGCGCACGCGCGCGGCGACGGCCTGGGTGGCGAGTCCCCGCAGGTGGAAGAGGAGCGGGCCGAACTCACCGGACACGTCCTGACCGTCCTTCGCGGCGCGGGCGCTGATGGCGAAGACGGGGACATCCTCGGCGGCGAGCCCATGGTGCTGGGTGGCGACGCGGCGGATTTGGGACTTCAGCGCCTCGCGTGATTCGGCGGAGAGCTCGTCGGCGAAGTTGAGGATGAAGACGAGCGCGCGGCGGCGGGCGAACTCGTTGAGGAACTCCACCTGGGAGGCCTCCGCGACGCTGCCCCGGTGCATGACGACAAGGGCCACGTCGGCCTTGTCCAGCGCGGCGCGGGCGACATCGCGGTGCGTGGTGGCCACGCTGTTGAGGTCCGGCGTGTCGATGAAGACCTGTCCGCTCCACAGGCCCTGGGGGCCGGGCGTGTAGCGCACGACGCGCGCGCCGGTGCGGGACAGCTCCTCCACGGGCGTGCCTTCGGGCGCGAAGAGGGTGGACGCGGTGCTGGTGGGACGGTCCACGCCCTCGCGTGACAGGGACTGCCCCGCGAGCGCGTTGAGCAGGGTGGACTTGCCCGCGCCGGTGGCGCCGACGAGCGCGACGATGAGCGGTGCGTCCCGGCGGGCGACGCCACGGGCGTAGTCCTCCAGCAGGCGCTCCAGGCGCGGGCCGTGCGGTTGGAGCGCGGGCAGCGACAGCGCGTCGGTGAGCAGCGGGCGGAGGGCGTCGGGGTCGGGAAGGCGGGTGTCGTCCACGGAGGGCGCAGCGTGGCGTGACCGGGGCGCGCTGGCTACCGCGATGAAGGGGGACGGTGCGCCAGCGTGCATTCTTCCGGGGCGTGGGCGTGCCCCGCCAGACGCCTCTCGGGTGATTCGACGCCGCTCCTGGACGAGGTGTTCACATCGAAGGGCGGGTCATTCAGGTGTCTGGTGGAAGCCAATGCAGTCGTACGTATGTCGCGGGTCATTGATAGACGTAAGGGCCGTGTACCCCCGGGGAGGGATGGACAGGCAATGTGGCTGACTGTCAGCCTTGAAATCACTTCGGTATGGAATGAACGCGTCGTGAGTGGAGCGTCAGGTGAGGGTGTTTCGACTCATGGTCTGGGCGATGACCTTCGGATGTGCTGCCACCACGCCCGAGCCTCGGGCGCAGGAACGTGGCACTCCGGTCCATGCGGATGCTGCCTGCAAGGAATTGCCCTCCGTCGAAGCCTGCCAGGAGACGGCGGAGTCCATCCAGGACGACCGGTTGCGCGCGTGTGTCGCGCAGCAGTGTTCCCGGATCCAGGTGCGATGCAATGCGATGACGGAAGCTCTGTGCGCAGCACACGACCGGCGTCGGCCTTCGGGCCGGAAGGTGCTCGGCATCTCGAGCATCGGTTCCTGCGAGGCCCCGAACCGGCTCATCGTCTGGTGTTCGCGCCAGTTCAAGGATCCCCGGCGTGCGGCGCGCTGCGCGGAGGATGCGTTCGTCCATGAACTCGCCCATTCCTGCGGCTTCCGTCACGATGAGGACGCCTTGCAGGAAGGACAGATGCACGACCTGGGTGTGCCAGGGCACGATGGTTCCTTGAGAAACTGCCCGGTCCAGGAAGGAGGCTCGCGATGAAGGCGTGGACCCTCATGGTGTCAGGGACCGGCGTGCTCCTGCTGGCAAGCGCCTGCGCACGCTTCCAGAAGCCACTCCCGCCTTCAGAGCCGCCCCTCCTGGCCTTGGAGCACGTCCTCTATGACGGGCACACTGTCTCCGGACGGGCCCTCATTGGCGCGCGAAGTCCCACCATCCTCGACCGACGCCTCATCGAGAATGTCTCCCTGGGCGTCGACCGCGTCACCGACTGCGCGACTGGCGCGGCGTTCCCCACGCTGGTCGCGGACGTCCTCCCCGAGCCCGCGGACCGCGACGACCTGATGACCTTGAATGAGGGGGAATGGTTCGGCAGGGACGTCTCCTTCGTCGTCTTCGCGGAGCCGTTCACCCCACCCGAAGGGCCCGCGTGCATCGAGCTGACCCTGTCACTCCAACTGACCGGCTCGAGGCCGGTCGCCTTGCGCCTCAAGGCCGAGCGTGCCGCCGAGGCGCAGGGGAAGGACGGTGGTGCGGCCATGCCTGGCGGGGAAGGTGTCCCACCGCCACGCCAGGAGCCCTGAGCCCCCAAGGACAGTGGGTGATGCGCCAGCGTGCATCACCGAGCCCTGGTAGCGTGCGCCGGGACATGAATGCCTGTGCATCCCGAGTCATCCGTCTGTCGTTGCTGCTGATGCTCCCGTGGACGGGGGGCGGCTGCGCCTCCATCGCCGCGAGCGTGCGAGGGCCCGAAGGCGAAATCACCGAGAAGGCCCGGCGGCTCTGCGAACTCGGTCTGCTGTCCAGGCCCGACCTGTCCCTCTTCCCGGCGGACATGCGTCCTGAGGACTCCATCCGGCCCGAGGATCTGGCCTACCTCCAGGCCCATCCGGAGTTTCCACCGTCCTCGCCGCCTCCGTCCCAGCCCCTGCGCTGCGAGCTCAAGAGCCCTCCCAACACCGATGACGGTTTCGCCACCGTGCAGGTGAAGCTCCGGCCCGGAGCGGAAGCCGACGGGCCCACCGCGGAGTTCCCCGTGAACTTCGTGCGGACGTCGGCGGGGTGGCGTCTGGCCTACTGGTTCGCGGAGGAGGGGGCGGTCTCTCCTCAGATGGCCGCCGCGCAGGTGCCCTTCTTCTCCGAGCCCATGACCAAGCCGAAGAAGCTGTCGGGTGAGGACCTCTCCTATACGCAGGAGGCCGTCGAGAAGCGCATCCAGGGGCACATGGCCATCCGCTGCGTCATCACCCGCGAAGGAAGCGTCATCAACTGCCACTCCCTGAAGAGCCTGCCCCTCATGACCCCGGTGGCCCTCAAGATGCTCTGGGGCAGCCGCTTCGCGCCCGCGACCCTCGACGGCAAGCCCATCGCCGTGCGGTACATGTTCCACTTCAAGCTGAAGACCACCTTCCGCCCGTGACGGGCCCGGGCCCCTGAAAACAGGACGCCGGGCGGAAGCACGGTGGCCTCCGCCCGGCGTCTGTCTTCTGAACTGGAAGCGATTACAGCGAGTTGACGAACTTCAGCAGCGCGTTGCGGTCCGCCGTGCTGAGGTTGATGAAGGCCTGCTTGGAGGCCTCACCCTCGCCGCCGTGCCACAGGATGGCCTCGGTGACGTTGCGCGCGCGGCCGTCGTGCAGGAAGCCCTCGCCGCCGCTGACGCCCGACGTGAGACCGATGCCCCAGAGGGGCGCGGTGCGCCACTCAGCGCCGGACGCCTGACCCTCGGGCAGGTTGTCCGCGAGGCCCGTGCCCATGTCGTGCAGCAGCAGGTCCGTGTACGGGTGGATGGTCTGGCTGCGGAACTCCGTCATCGCGCTGTACTGGCTGGTGGTCAGCGTGGCCGCGTGGCACTTCGCGCAGCCCGCGTTGTTGAACACCGTCTCACCCTGCATCGCCTGCGCGTCGCTGTGGTCGCGGCGCGCCGGCACGCCCAGCAGGGCGATGTAGCGGGTGTGCTTGTCCAGGTCCGCGTCGCTCAGCTCCGCGCTGGTGCCCGTGCAGCCCTGCTGCGACGTGCCGCAGTCCTGCGTCTTGAACACATTCGACGTCACGCCCATGTCGCTGTTGAACGCCTCGGCGACCTGGTGCTTCACGCGCGCCGTGCCCGCCTTCCAACCGAAGCGGCCCATGCGCGTGACGCCCGTCTCCGGGTCCCGCACCGTCTGCATGCGGCCGGAGATGCCGTCGCCGTTGGCGTCGTTCGCATCCGCCAGACCCGCCACCTGCGACTCCGGCACCGCCTCCAGCAGGCCCATGCCGACGAGCTGCGGTGTGATGCGCGCGGAGAAGTTCGTCGGCGTCACGTTGACGAAGCTGTAGGTCGGCTTGCGCAACTGGTACGCCGTGCCGTCCCTCAGCGTGCCGCTGGTGTTCGTCCAGCCGCTGATGCGCACGTCCGCCTCCGGCGTGCCGCTGACCGCGCGCGGCTGCAGGCGGAAGCCCAGCATGGGGTCCGCCGTCACCGTGCTGCCATTCACCTTGCCCACCTTCACCACGTAGTTGGTGAGCGTGGTGTTGGTCGTGGAGGGCGCCAGGCCCCGGCCGTTCTGCTTGTGGCACTCGACACAGGAGGACGCGACGTGGTTGTTGCCCAGCTTGTTCAGCTGCTGCGTGAAGACCGGGTTGTCCGGCTCCGAGTGCGTGCCGTCCTTGAAGTTCGTGTGGTGCAGGCGGCGGCCCTCGACGAAGGGCTGCGCGTTCACCGGCGCGAGGTTCGTGGCCATCTGCAGGAAGCGGTTGTCCGGCTCGTTGGAGAACGGCGTGTGCAGCGTGCCACGACCGCCCTGCCACGCCTTCTCCGGCAGCGCGAAGGAGTCACGGATGGCGCCCTGGCCCTCGAAGGGCACGAGGCCGCCCTGGCCCACGATGTAGAGCATGCCCGAGGAGTAGTAGTTGAAGCGGCCTTCCACCGGCGCCTGGAGGAACACGCCAATCTCCAGCTCCATCCGGTCACCGATGCGGATGGCGCGGCCTTCCTTGGCGTTGAAGTTCACCGAGGCCGTGTGCTTGTAGTCGCTCACCTTCACGAAGTCCGCGTTGTGGAAGTACTCCGCCACCGTGTTCAGGCCGCGGAAGAACGCGCGGAAGTCAGGGCTGTCGTACGGGTAGATGGAGTACAGGTTGACGGTGACCTGACTGCCGCCCTTGGCCACCTCGTCCACGATTTCAACCCAGTGGGTGCGCTTCTCGAAGTACAGCCGCAGGTAGTGGTCGTAGGCCTGGTACATGTCCTCGCGCATGTGACGGTCGCGAACGCGGTCGCCGATGCGGGTGATGATGGCCGTGGACGTCGTCTCGACGGTGGCCGGCTCCAGCGCGGTCGCGCTGGTGAACAGCGGCACCACGGGACCCGCGTCGCCATTGGGGGGAGGACCCGCGTCCGGCGTGCCGGTGCCGGCGTCCGGCGTGCCGGTGCCCGCGTCCACGGGCGGGTTGGTGCCACCCGTATGCGTGTAGCGGACCCAGGCCGTGTCACGCGCACAGGCGCACGACACATCCCAGTACGTGAAGTTGTAATCAATGAAGTTGCCGGTGGCGAGGCCCGTCACCGTGTACTGGTTGCGGCCGCCCGTCACCGCCATGCGGATGTTGAGCTGCTGCCCGTTGTTCAGCTTGTAGTGGATGTCTGCCCAATCCGTCGTGTCGACGTAGAAGATGGCGGACGAACCAGAAGGGGTGACGCCTGATGTGGCGGCTTCGGAATCAACCGCCAGACAACTGGCGGCCAGGAACGCGAGCACGATTCCCGTGAGTCTGCTGCGGCTCATGGATGGGGACTCCAGTGGGGTGGAATGGAGCGTGGGACGGCGAGCGCTGCGAAGGGGACTTCGTAGCTTGTCCGAAGAAAGTCGGGATTCATTCCCGCCGCAAGGTGGGAGCCCGGAGAATTCAACTAAGGCGTGATAACTGATAAATAAGCGAAAATGATGTATTCCTTGACGCGCCGTGTTGTCCTGGGTTGACGCGTCGTGTTGATAGGGATTGCCGCGCTGCGGCGGGGGTGGTGTGCACGGGCGCGAGCCGGGTGGGTAGACTCCGGGGCCATGCGCTTCCAGCCACCGTGGGGTGGGGCCTTCCGGCTCGACACCTTCTTCCACCGCACTCCCGAGGCCCTGCCCGAGGAGACGATGGCCTCCATCCGTGCAGCCATCCTGGGCTCGTCGCTCCTGGGGGAGTCGAACCTGTCGGACCAGTTCTCCGGCACGTACGGCTTTTCGCTGACGTTCCGCCGGGAGGCCCTTCCGGACGTGACGCGGCGCTTTCCCGCGTTCGCGCCGTACCTGGCGAAGACGCTGCTGCCGGAGTGCAACGCCTTCCTGCTCAACCCGCTGCTGGTGGGAGAGGGCCGGGGGGTCTCCGCGCACATCGACCGGAGTCTTGAATTCTACGGTCCCAGTATCGGGTGCCCGGTGGCGGTGAGCGTGCTGTATGTCCAGGTTCCGAAGGAACTCCGGGGCGGGGCGCTGCGGCTGTACCACCGGGGAGGTCGGGTGGCGGAACTGACGCCGCAGGAGCGCGCGCTGGTGATGTTCCGGGGTGACCTGATGCATGAGGTGGAGGCCATCTCCTCCGGCGCGAAGGGGCTGGAGGATTCGCGCATCAGCCTGGTGGTGGAGCAGTACCGGGCACCGGAGGCGGAGCTCTCCCGCGTGCCCCGGTTCGAGCTGCGCACGCGCTCGGGGGCCCAGGCGTGAGCGACCTTCTTCTGGAGTGGACGCTGCCGGTGTCTCCGGAGGCGGTGTTCCCCGCGTTCGACCAACCCTCGCTCATCCGCCGCTGGTTCGGCGCGCCGCCGGGCTGTCACCGCACGCACGCGCCGGATCCCGGCGCCCTGGGACAGCCCTACCGGGTGATGCTGCGTGACGCCCTGGGTCGTGCGTTCGCGCAGGTGGGCTGCCTCGTGGAGGCCGAGCCGCCAAGGTCGTTGGCGCTTGAAATGGATTGGGAGGGCGGGCCGGTGCCGTCAGGACGCACCCGGGCGGAGTTGACCTTCCACCCCACCGACGATGGGGGCACGCGGGTCCAGGTGCGTCAGGGGCCGTTCGTGGAGGACGCGGCCCGCGACGCGCACCGGGCCTACTGGGAGGCGTGCCTGGGGCGGCTTTCGCGCGTGGTGACGGGCGAAGCGGTGCCGTGCTTCGAGGAGTTCTGGGAGGAGTCGCGCGGCTACGTGGGGCCGCTGGGCGCGGCGGCGTACGCGGTGCTGGCGGGCCTGCGCGAGGCGGGCGCGCCCCCGGAGGCGGTGTCCCAGGTGGAGGACGTGCTCTACACGCACCTGACGCGACTGCGCGAGGACACTGCGGAGGTGCTGGGCGCGGTGCTCCAGTCGCGGGTGGAGGGCGGCGCGAGCTGACGGTGCGCGCGGTGGTTACGGCGGGCAGGGCGTCTGGCTGTCGTTGCCAATGATGCTGAGCTCGAAGGGCGAACCGGAGTAGGCGAGGTCCGCCAGTTGTTGCACGCGGCAGGTGGGCAGCAGGGGGTTGTTCTCCACGGAGAACCCCTGCTCCACCGCGAGCAGCGACTCCAGGCCCAGGCCGGTGAGGCTGGGGTTGTCCGTGAGCTTGAGGAACTGGAGGTAGCGCAGGTCGCTGAGTCGGGACAGCTCCAGCAGGTCCCGGTTGTAGCGGACTGACAGGCGCTCCAGTCGCATCAGGGATCCGAAGCCGCCCAGGTCGGTGAGCATCGGGTTGCTCTCCACGGTGAGGATCTGGACGGAGTCCAGCTTCGGCAGGTCCGCCACCTTGCGCAGCAGGGCGTTGTTGCTCAGCCAGAACGACTCCGACACGGTCCGCAGCTCGGGCATGCCGCCCGCGGACTCCAGCGAGGCGTTGTCCCCGATGAGCACCGAGCCCACGCGGACGAGCCGGGGGAAGCCCGCCGTCGTCTTGAGCGCCGCGTTCTTGATGATGGAGACGGAGGCCGCGCTCTGGAGGCTGTTCAATCCCTGCAGGCTGGTCAGCGCCGCGTTGTTGAAGATGGACAGGTGTTCGACGGTGCGCAGCGAGGACAGCCCGGAGAGCGACTCCAGCGCCGCGCCATGGGCCACCGAGGCGCTGTAGGTGGATTCGAGCAGGGGCAGGTCCAGGCCGCGCAGCCGCGGATTCGACTGCACGTTCAATCCAAGAGAGAGGCTGGTGACGTAGGGGAACTCGAAGGTCTCCACCAGGGCGTTGTCCGACACGGTGAGCTCACCGTTGGGCGCGAGCGCACGCAGTCCTGCGAGCGAGGCAAGCTGGGGATGGTCCCTCACCACCAGCGCCCGGTCCACGTAGACCTGGTGCCCGTCCGGGTCGCCGAGGGTGGCCGTGGTGAGCCCCGCGTTGAGCTCCATCCACACATCCCGGGCGAAGCGCAGTCCGGGCAGGTCGACGCGGTCCAACTGGGGGTTGGTCTGGATGGACAGGGAGCCCACGACGACGGACAGCTCCGGCAGGATGAGCTCCGACAAGGTCGCGCTGTTGATGATCAGATCGCCGTTCACGCGGGTGACGCCCTGGAGGGCCGCGAGGTCCGACGCGTCGCGCACCACGTAGGTGCCCTCATGGACGCGCGTGGGCCGGCACAAGATGAGGGAGATGGTGGGCTCCGTGGCGATGTCCTGCTGCCCGTTGCCATTCAGGTCGCCAAAGGCGGACACCCGCGTGCCCGGTCTTCCGCAGGTGCCTCCCGCCGGCTCGGGCTGGACCTGGGGATGGATCCGCGAACTGTCCAGGTCGCAGAAGTAATGGGAGGCCTGGACCTCGGAGGTGTCGAGCACGCCGTTGTTGTCCACGTCCTCGCCCGCTTCCAGCACACCCCCCTTGAGCGACGGGCAGGCGGCTGTGTCCGTCACGGCGTGGATGCGCGAGCGCACGGGCGCGGTGCTCAGGCACGCATGGACCTCGCGGGTGACCTCGTCGTCGTCCAGCGTGGTGTTGCCGTTCGAATCGAGGCCCACCCGTGTCACCTGCCCGCCCTCCGGACACTCGGTGCCGGGAGCGAGCCACGCGGTCCGGACCACCACCTGCGGGGTCGTGGGGTTGGCGGTGGGCGCCCGGTCGCAGGCGTACTCGGTGGAGGTGACCTCGTCGGCCCCTAGCGCTCCGTCCTCGTTCAGGTCGAGCCCCGTCTGGAGGGCCTGGCCTCCATGGGGACACGCGGCGCCCGGCGGCTCCGGGAGGATGCGCGAGCGGGCAGGGTGCTGCGGGGCGAACGCGGAGAAGTCGAGCGGAGCGCAGCCTCCCGCCAGCAGGGGGAGGGCCACCCAGATGCTCCATGTCCACCGCATGCGTCACGTCTCCTGAGGGCCTGGCTCGCTCGCAACGCCGCGACGATACCGGGCCCGGTCCTTGTCATACGAGGGCAGGGGTTATTTCGGGTCGTCGGCGTCCCCATCCGACAGGCGAACAGTTGACAGGTTCCTGTCGAATTGACAGGATCCTGTCCATGTCGTCACTTCAAAAGGAAGCCGCCGCCTTCACCGACCTCATCCTGGAGGTGTTCCAGTTGAACGGACTGCTGCTCCAGGCCGGAGACCGGCTGAGTGCTCCGGCGGGACTGACGAGCGCGCGCTGGCAGGTGTTGGGCGTCATCGACCACGGGCCCGCCACGGTGGCGGCGGTGGCGCGCACCATGGGGCTTGCCCGGCAGAGCGTGCAGCAGACGGCGGATGCGCTCGTGGATGACGGCTTCGTGGCCTACGTCGACAACCCCCATCACCAGCGCGCGAAGCTGCTCTCGCTGACGACGGCGGGCCGTCGCGCCCTGCGCAAGGTGGAGGCCGCGCATGCCGCGTGGGCGAACCGGCTGGGGGCAAGCCTTGCTCCGGGGCTGCTGGCCGCGGCGCTCGAAGGTGTGCGCGCAGCGCGACTGCGGCTCGAAAAGGACCTCACCCCGGAGGAGGGCGCCCGTGAAACATGACTCCTGTATTCCATTGCTCCCGTGCGTCGCCATTGAGCCGACGTTGGAGTTCTACCGCCTCCTGGGCTTCGAGGTGACGTACCAGCAGCGCAACCCGAATCCCTACGCGGCCACCCGGCGCGGCGGTGCCCACCTGCACTTCTTCGGGCTGAAGGGACTGGATCCCCAGACGGCCTTCAGCAGTTGCCTGGTCATCGTGGAGGAGGTGGAGGCGCTGCACGCGACCTTCGCGGAGGCGCTGCGAAAGGCCTACGGCCGGATTCCCCTCAAGGGTCTGCCGCGCGTGACGCGCATGAAGAAGGGGCAGACGCGTTTCACCGTCGTGGACCCGTCGGGCAACTCGGTGATGTTCATCCGGCGCGATGAGTCTTCGGGCCATGGAGACGAGGAGGCACAGCCGGTGTCGCTCCTGGCCAAGGCGCTGAAGACGGCCCGCCGCCTGCGGGACTTCAAGAACGACGACGTCGCGGCGGCGAAGGTCCTGGAGGTCGCGCTGAAGAAGGCGGACGCCGGAACGGTGGAGGAGCGGGGCCAGGCGCTCGCGGCGCGGGCCGAACTGGCCGTGGCCCTGGGGGATGTGCCCCGCGCCCGGGAGCTGGCGCGGGACATCGATGCCCTCGCGCTTCCGGCGTCAGCGCGTGAGGCGCTCCGGGCGGAGCTGGACGCCATCGCGCCGCTCGCCCGGACGCAGGAGTAGCAGGCCGCTCAGGACGCCATCGCCTCCGGAGTGGCGTGGGCGTCCTCCAGGGGGACGTGGGCCTCCGCGTCCTTGGTCTTCGCGATGCGCTCATCCAGCTCCGCGCACAGGTGTTCGAAGACCTCCTTGTTGAGCGTGCCCTTCTGGTAGGCGTCGAAGAGGGCGTCCTTCTCCACGATGAGGACGCGGCGGGCGGCCTCCTGGTGCTCCTCCTCGTGGAAGCGCGTGGACTGCTGCTTGAGCGCGGCGAGCTCCTGCTCCACCGCCAGGGCCTTCTCCTGGTATTCGCGCTCCATGGGCTCCAGCACGTCCACGGGGATTTCGCGCGAGCGGCGCATGGCCTCCAGCGAAGCGATGGCGGCGTGGATGGCGCCCAGTCGGCCGCGGGCCAGCTCGTACTTCTCCTGGTAGATGTCCTTGATGCCGGTGATGCCCAGGCGCTTGAGGAGCGGGGCGACGGTGAGGCCCTGGAAGATGATGGAGAGCACCACCACGCCGAACGTCATGTTCACCAGCATCTCCCGGTGGGCGAAGTCCGCCGGAAGACCGAGCACCAGCACCATGGACACCGCGCCCCGCAGGCCGCTCCAGGTGAGCACCGCGCTCCAGCTCCACGGCAGCCGCTCCGACGTGAAGCGCAGCAGGCCGGACACGCCGTAGACGACCACCGCGCGGCCCACGACCACCGCGCCGTACGCGAGCAGGATGGGCTGCCACGACGCCAGCAGCGACGTGAGCTGCACCTCCAGGCCGATGAGCAGGAACACCACCGAGTTGAGCGCGAACGCCAGGTACTCCCAGAAGCTCTCCACCGCGACGCGCGTGGTGGGGCTCATGCTCAGCCGGGCCGCCCAGTTGCCGCACAGCATGCCGGCCACCACCGTGGCGATAACGCCCGAGTAGTGGAAGTGTTCGGCCACCACGAAGGAACCGTACGCGGCGATCATGGTGAGGGTGATCTCCACCATCGCGTCGTCCACGCGCTGCATGACCTGCGCGACCACGAAGCCCACCGCCGCGCCGATGACGACGCCCATGCCGGCGATCTTGATGAAGTCCCAGGTCGCCCCGCCCACGGTGAACTTCTCCCCGTTGGCCACGCTCACGACGAGCATGAACAGCACCACGGCGGTGCCGTCATTGAGCAGGCTTTCGCCCTCCACCAGGATGGCCAGTCGCTTGGGCGCGCCCAGCGCCTTGAACAGGCCCACCACCGCGATGGGGTCCGTGGACACGATGAGCGACGCGAACACCATCGCGTGGATGAGGCCGAAGCCCTCCAGGTAGTTCATCCCCTTCATCGCCGGCGACAGCAGCAGCGCCGTGAGTCCCATGGACGCCACCACGCCGGGAATCGCCAGCGAGGTGATGGTCAGCTTGTTCTTCCAGAACTTGCGGAAGTCGACGTGGAAGGCCGCCTCGAACAGCAGGCCCGGCAGCAACACGGCGAACAGCAATTCCTTCGTCAGGTGCGGCGGCTCGAAGATGTGCACCACGCCCAGGCCGAGGCCCGCCAGCACCAGCGCCACCGTGTACGGAAACTTGAAGTAGCGCGCCGCGATCGCCACCGCGGTCGCGATGGAGAAGAGCAGCACGAAGGCCGATTCAAAGTGCATGAAGCCCCAACCCGTTTGTGCTCAAAAAGCGCGCAGACTACCCCGCGCACTGGGCGCGTGAGGAGCCCCCACGGGTGAAAAACGAGAGGGCGGCCGAGCGGGCCCCGGGGTGGTCCGCACCCTGGACGCGAGATGCGAGACAGGGACGGCGGCTGCCATCCATGGACGGTGCGAGGCCCCCCGCCGCCCTGTCTGTGCCTCGCGCCGCGGAGGGCCCCGTGCATTGTGGAGCGCTGGACGGCCGGGCGTCGGACGGCCGGACGTCGCGAGGAGGATGCGTTGTGACGCTCCCGTCCGACGGCTAGAAGCCAGAGGATGATGGACCTCTTCCTGATGTCTCCTCCGGGGCGGAGCTGGGCCCTGCGAGGCCGCGCGAACTTCCGCAGCCGCGAGGCCGCGCCGGCGGATGCACGTGGCGCGAGGCGGGAATGGCTGACGCTGGCGCGGCACATCGAGGCGCGCGGAGGCACGGTGGTGGCGCTGCCTTCGCCCTCGGACGTGCTGACGGGCATGCCCTATTCGGCCGAGTGCGGTCAGGTGGTGGCCCGCGAAGGGCAGGCCCCGTTGTTCCTCCTGCCCCGGATGATGAGCGCGCACCGCTTCGCGGAACGCGACCACTGGGCGCCGCTGGCCCGGCGCATGGGCATGGAGGTGGTGGAGCCGGGCCCGGGCGTCTGGGAGGCGCACGGGGACGTGGCGACGTTCGACGGCGTGACGCTGCTGTTCTGGGGCGGTCGCACCACGTGGGAGGGATTGGAGGCCGCGGCGCGACACTTCCCCGGCGAGGTGCTGCGCTTGCAGGTGCGCGAGCCCGCGTTCCACGGGAACATGGCGGTGCTGCCGCTGCCCGCGGTGGACCGGTTGCTGGTGTGTCCGGACGTGATGGCGCCGGAGTCGGTGGCGCTCCTGGAGCAGCGCTTCGGCGAGAACCGGCTGGTGCGGGTGACGGAGGCGGACATCCGCCGTTATGCGACCAACGGGCTGCCCCTGGGCAGGGATCTGCTCGCGCCCACGGTGATGCCCCCGCACGTGGTGGACCTGGTGCAGGGGTTGGGCATGCGCGTGGTGCCCATGCCGATGCCGGAGTTGACGGAGAAGGGCGGCGGCTCGTCGCGGTGTCTGGTGTCGCGCGCGTCGGTGGATGCGGGCCGCATCCAGCTTCCCGCCGAGTACCGGTTGGACGCCGTGGCGAAGGACATCGAAGCCGATGGCGGGTGAACTCGCGCCGCTGGCCCAGGCCTTCTTCGCGGCGAACCCGGAGCTGTCATTGCAGGCGCTGGGCTCCGGCGTGCACGTGCCATCGTTGGACCTGGCACCCGCCGGCATCCCGGTGACGCACCTGCTGGCCGAGCACAACGCGGAGCTGGCGCGGCAGTACCTCACGCTCAACCAGCTCGCCTTCGGTGGCATCGGCGTGCCGCGCTGGGTGCTGTCGGATTTGTACCTGCTGCCCGGCGCCATCGGATTGCTGCGCTGTCCCGCGCGGCTGTTGAAGGCGCCCGCGCGCGAGCGATTGCTGCTGGCGGACGAGGAGCTGGCCATCGGCGCGGCCTGCTACGTGGCGCCGTCGCTGACGCCGGGCCTGTTCGTGGGCGTGTCGCTGTTCAGCTTCCTGCCGGGGCGGGGCGCGTCGTCCTGGGTGAAGACGCTCACGCTGGGCATGGTGCGAGCGAAGCGGCTGCGCGGCGTCACCCAGTGGGACAACCCCGCGGTGCGCGTGCACACGCGACTGGGGCCCATGCGGCTCGTTGGACGTGTACCCGGTGGACACGACTACGACGAGCGCACCTTCGTCTATGAGACCGACCTCGGCGACGAGGCTCGCGTCGCCCAGGCGATGTCGCGCGGCGAGGAGCAGGCTCCCGCCACGCGCATCCCCGTCACGGACCTGGCGGCGCTGGGCTCACTGCTGGACCGCGCGGAAGCGGGGGCCCGGTTGGAGCTCGTGCCTCCCGGCCAGGACGCGGGCCACGTGCTGGTGCGCGAGCTGCACGGTTAGGCCGGGGCCGGGGCGCTCGGGAATTCGTCGTCCTGTTCCAGGGCCTTGCGCAGGGCGCTGGCGCCGTCTTTGACGATGGGCGCGCCGTGCGCGAAGCAGACGGTTTCGATGGGCAGGTGGTCCAGGATTCGCTGGATGCTGGAGCGGGTGCGCAGGGGTTCGTCCTGGTATTCGCCGGGGACGAAGCCGGGCGTGCCCCTGCCTTTGCGCGACAGCAGGTCGGAGATGAAGATGACCGCGTGCGGGCTCTTCTGCATCCAGAGCGTGTACATGGCCTCGGTGGGGCCGGGCGTCTGGAAGGTGTTGAGGCCGCCGGGCAGCGTGTGGCCGGCCACGTATTCGAAGTCTGGCTTCTCCTCCAGGCCCTGGGCGCCTTCCGGAGCCCAGACGGGGATGCCGAACGCCTTGCGCATTCGCCACGCGGAGCGCTGGTGATTGCCCGCGGTGATGACGATGGCTTCGAGGTTGCCCAGCTTGCGCAGGGCCTTCTCGTCGATGGGCAACGGGTCGATGAGGGTGACGGTGCCGTCCTCATCCACCACCGCGTACGCGTCGCTGCGAATGCCGCCGAGCCGGTCATCCTCGACCGTCCAGTGATGCACTCCCGGGACGACCTCATCCGTCTTCTTCGCCTGGGCCTTGGGCTCACTCATGCGGGCAAATCTAGGCACCGATGACGGGATGACACGGGCGCCCGCCCCTCTGCCCGCATGAGTGAGCCCAAGGCCCAGGCGAAGAAGACGGAT
>NZ_RAVZ01000710.1 GCF_003611635.1 Corallococcus terminator
CTCCACCTCTTACGCCTTCTCCCTCCAGGGCGGCAGCGCATGCGCTGCGAACCTCGGGGCTCGTCTCGCCGCAGGCGACCGCCATACGCTCGCCTTGAAGCAGGACGGCACCGTCTGGGCCTGGGGAACCAACGGCTACGGGCAACTGGGAGACGGGACGGCGACGCAACGTCTCTCGCCAGTGCAGGTGCAGGGCCTCACCGGGGTGGTCGCCGTCGCCGCGGGTAGCCACCACACGGTGGCGGTGAAGGCGGACGGCACCGTCTGGGCCTGGGGCGCCAACGCCATGGGTCGGCTGGGAGATGGGACGACGACGGATCGCCCAACGCCAGTGCAGGCGCAGGGCCTCACCGGGGTCATCGCCGTCGCCGGAGGTACCGTCCACACCCTGGCGGTGAAGTCGGACGGCACCGTCTGGACCTGGGGAAGCAACGTCAACGGCCAGCTCGGCGACGGGACGACGACACTGCGCCTCACGCCGGTGCAGGTGCAGGGCCTCACTGGGGTCGTCGGCGTCGCCGCAGGTGAGCTCCACACCCTGGCGGTGAAGTCGGACGGCACCGTCTGGACCTGGGGAAGCAACGTCAACGGCCAGCTCGGCGACGGGACGACGACACTGCGCCTCACGCCGGTGCAGGTGCAGGGCCTCACCGGAGTCGTCGCCATCGCCGGAGCTTCCCACCGAAGTGTGGCGGTGAAGTCGGACGGCACCGTCTGGACCTGGGGAAGCAACGTCAACGGCCAGCTCGGCGACGGGACGACGACACTGCGCCTCACGCCGGTGCAGGTGCCGAGCCTCACCGGGATGGTCACCGTCGCGGCCAGTCTCCTCCACACCATCGCGTTGAAGTCGGATGGCAGCGTCTGGGCGTGGGGGATCAACCTCTACGGCCAGTTGGGTGACGGGACGCAGACGCAGCGCCTTGGACCCGTGCGGATTCAGGGGCTGAGTCCCTGACAAGGTACAGGGCGCATGCGTTGTGAGGGCGCCCAGCACGTCGCAGACGTGTGCGGACAGGGCCCAGGAGCAGGTAGCCTGGGCCAACCCCCAGGGCACTCACGGTCCTGATAGGCAGTGCTTCCGGCAGTCGTTGTCCGGGCGCCCGGACACCGCAGGGTTCACACGGTAG
>NZ_RAVZ01000711.1 GCF_003611635.1 Corallococcus terminator
AGCGTGTCCGTCGCCATCCAGTGCAGCGCGCGGAAGTCCGGCGCCTGCTCGAAGACGAAGTCCGACAGCTCCAGGATGCCCGACGTGGTGAGCACCACCGACGCCTGCGCGTCCTGGATGATGGCCCGCAGGCGGGGCAGGGTGCGCTCCAGGCGCATCGGGTCCGGCGGATAGGCCGGCACCGCCACCGCGCCCGCGTAGAGACACCCGAAGAAGCCCGCGATGTAGTCCAGGCCCGGCGGATACAGCAGCAGCACGCGCTCGCCCACCGCGCCCCGTGCCTGCAACGCCGCGGCGATGCGTCGTGCGCGCACCTCCAGCTCGAAGGCGCTGAGCACGGTCTCATCGCCGTCCACTTCACCGAGGAAGGTGTAGAGCGGAGCGTGGGCGGAGGGACCCGCCGCGAGATTCAACAGGACGCCAGGAAGGGTTCGCGAGAAGTCAGGCACGGGGAGCCGTCCGAAGTGTCGAAAAAGCGCCGACACTTCTTAACAGCCCTGGTGCTTGATCCCGTAGGCACCCTCCGTGCCTGTCACTGCTACGTACCTGTTGTCGCCAGCACCCTCAGGGAGTGGGGGTTGGCGCAGTGGAAAATCAGGAATGGCCGAAGAGTCCTGTTCAGCCAGCCCATGAAGCTCTTCTGCTCCGACAGCATCACGTCCGGTGTCTGCACCGGTGCAACAGGCAGCGAACCCGCGCCCACGCGAGGGCGCGGGTTTTCCCCGCGCCCCCGGTCAAGGGCGCGGGGGCATTGAAGCACTACATCGTCACTTCCTGCCCGGCGGGGGCAGGGCCTTCTTCAGCAGGTCCGCCAGGGCCCGCACCGTAGGCTCGCGCAACAGCGTGTAGTGGTTGCCCGGCAGGCGGTGCGACTCCAACCGCTCACCCACGAGCGCGGCCCAGCCGCCATCGCTCGGCCCTGTGTCCGCGAGTTCCTCCGCCTGCACTCGCAGCACCCGCTGCTCCATCGCGGGCGGGTGGTAGCGACGGGCCGCTTCGAGGTTGGCCTCGAAGACGCGGAAGAGGGCGAGCGGGTTCGCGCTGTCCACTCCGGACGGGAGCGCTCCGGCACGCACCGCGGATTCCAGCACCCGGGTGAGCGCCGCTTCGGGCTCCAGCGTCGCCAAC
>NZ_RAVZ01000712.1 GCF_003611635.1 Corallococcus terminator
GTGCGGGGTGGGTGGGGAGCACGTCCGTCTGTCCATGCTTGAGGAGATCACCGACGGCGCGCGCCACCCGCGAGTTGTTCGGCAGCGCCCCGTGGCTCTCGGCGATGAAGTAGTGCGCCTTCACCCCGCTCATCTGGGCGAACTCCAGTGGCACCGTGCCATCCCCCTGCCGGGAGGTCTGGTAGACGAACCGTCCCTGCGCGTCGCGGTGCAGGCCCACGGTCGTTTCCTGGCCCTCGCCGCAGATGATGAAGAAGTCCTCGCGCGCGCCCGCGAGCCCCGCACGCATCGGCGCCACCCCCTTGAGAAGGGCGTCGCGGGGATGGAGGTCGTCGGGAGGCCATTGGGAGAGATCGTAGAGGTCCACCTCCGCCCAACGCTCCGGGGCAGGGAGCATCTGGGTCAGCCCCGGGAAGGTGGTGAAGAGGTCACGCGAGAGCTGCTCGGGGGTGTGCCGCACGTCGAGCGCGCCCAGCTTGCGGACCACCGGATGGCTGGCGCGGAGGGCCATCACCGAATCAAAGGATCCGAAGTTCGGGGTGCCGAGCATGACGAGCCGCGCGTACGGCGCGCCCTGGAAGATGGCCGCGCGTGCGACGAGCCCGCCCATGCTGTGCGCCACCAGGTGCACCTTCTCCCCCGCGCGCTGTTGGAGCACGGCGGCGAGTTCAGCACCCAGTTCGGTGATGCTCCTGCGCCAGTCGAAGGGGTGAAAGCGTGCGTCGAAGCCTGCCTGGCAGAGCCGGAACTTGAGCGAGAGGTAGGCGAACAGCATCACCCCGATCGCGGAGAGGCCATTGCCCGGAGTGGGCAGCTCCAACTGGGTCAGCCTGCCGACGCCGATATCCACGGGGTCGAACCAGAAGACGTCCTCGAAGGGGCCGAGCTTCCGCTCGCGGCCAATCTTCGAGCCCAGGAGGCCCGGAAGGATGAGGACCGGTGGGCCTCCGCGCAGCGTGCGGGCGGCGGCCGTATCGCGGGCGAGTCGGGTCAATTCTGCGTACTGCTCCGGTCCGAAGTAGTCCTCCAGCAGCTCCTGGTGGGCGCCGGTGACGAGCGCTTCTTCCACCTCCTCGTCGCGCAGCTCGAACCCGGAATGATGGGGGACGTCCGGGGCCTGTCTCT
>NZ_RAVZ01000713.1 GCF_003611635.1 Corallococcus terminator
CCCCAGCCCGCCCAGGAAGAATCCAAGGCAGGTGGACGCGGGCAGCAGACAGGCCAACCCCACGCCCACGGCGGAAGGAGTCCAGCGGCGGAAGCGCTCCGGCAGTGCCTGCTCGCACAGCGAGAGGACAGCCGCGCCAAGCGCCGCCCAGGCCATGGCGCTGCGCAGCTCCGGCGATACCGCGCCGAGTCCGGAGGCCAGCACGCGGGCGACACCCGCGGTGACCGTGGCAGCCGGGGCCGGAAAGCGCTCCGAGCCCAGCACGGAAGCATCCGGCACCAGCAGGTAGAACAGCGGCACCACCACCAGCGAGCCCACGACGCAGCCCAACAGTTGCGCCAGGAACACGCGCCGGGGATGCGCACCCAGCAGGTGCCCCGCCTTCAGGTCCGTGAGCAGGTCGGCCGCGGACGAAGCCGCATTGACGGTGATGCCCGCGGTGGCGAGGTTCGCCTCCACGTTGCCGGGCAGGAGCACGCCATACGTCAACTGCGTCACCTGCCCCAGCGCGCCCACGGGACTGACGTCCGTTTCGCCCGTGACGCGGCAGGAGATGAGGCACAGCACGAACGACAGCGCGACCGCGAGCAGCGCATGGGGCACCGGAACATCGAAGCCCACCCAGGCCAGCGCCACCGTGGCGGGAGTCAGCACGAGCAGCCCCGCGAACAACCACCGTCCAGGAACCTGGAGCGCCTCCACCGGATGGCGGGCCCCCTGCTCCCGAACGAACAATCCCCGAAGCGCGCGGCCCCACACCTTTCCCTGGAGCGCGAACTGAAGCAGCGACGCGGTGGTGAGCGCCGCCGCGCCCGGCCACAGCGCCCAGGCGAGGAAGTCACCCTCCACCGGCACCACACCCGAAGCCATCAGCCGTGGCGCGATGAAGCCATGAAGGAAGAGAGCTCCCAGCAACATCGAAGCGGTGATGCGCAAGCCCAGGAGCGCGCCCCCGCCCACCGGCATCAGCCCCGTCTCCAGAGCGAACCCCAACCGCTCCAGCGAAATCCCACCGAGCGTCCCCGGAAACGCCCAGGAGTAGGGCAGGCGGCCCAAGCCATCGCGAGCAAGCGTGAGCGCCCCGGACACAAGCCCGCCCACCCCCAGCA
>NZ_RAVZ01000714.1 GCF_003611635.1 Corallococcus terminator
GCCCGTCCGAGCGCACCAGCAGTTGCTCCTCCACCAGCTCCGTGACGCGGGCCACGGTGGACGCGGTGAAGAGACCGCGCAGGGGCAGCTCCACCTGGAAGGTGGTGCGCAGTCGGGAGATGAGCTGGGTGGCCAGAAGCGAATGGCCGCCCAGCGCGAAGAAGTCGTCGTGCAGGCCCGCGCGCTCCACGTGCAGCACGTCACGGAAGAGTCCTGCGACGCGCTGCTGGAAGGGCGTCAGGTGCTCCGGGACGACGGTGACGGAGGCCGCGGTGGATTGCTCGGGGACGGGCAGGGCCTTGCGGTCCAGCTTGCCACCGGGCGTCATCGGTAGCGCCGCCATGGGGACGAAGGCGGACGGCACCAGGTGCGCGGGCAGTCTCTCGGTGAGGAAGGCGCGCAGCACGGAGGCATCCGGCGTCGGATGGCCCACGATGTAGGCCACCAGCCGCTTGTCTCCGGGCACGTCCTCGCGAACCACCACCACCGCCTCGCGCACGGACGGGTGCGCGTTCAGGACGGACTCCACCTCACCCGGTTCGATGCGGAAGCCTCGCACCTTCACCTGCGCATCCACCCGGCCCACGAAGTCCAGCGTGCCGTCCTGCCGCCACCGCGCCCGGTCCCCCGTGCGGTACAGCCGCGCGCCGGGCACGCCGCTGAAGGCGTCCGGCACGAAGCGCTGCGCCGTCGTCGCGGGGTGGCCGGGGTAGCCGCGTCCCACGCCCGCGCCGCCAATGAAGACTTCGCCCGGGACACCAGGCGCCACGGGCTCCCCGTGCACATCCAGCACGTACAGCCGGGCACGGGCCACGGGCCGGCCAATGGGCACGGCGGTGGCGTCCGGCGCCAGCGACTCCACCGCGTGGAAGGTCGCGCAGACGGTGGCCTCGGTGGGGCCGTACAGGTTGGTGAGCTGCCCCTTCGGGCCCGCCGCGAGCACGTTGCGCACGGCGCGGGGGTCCGCGCGGTCCCCACCGAAGAAGGCGTTGCGCAGGGCCGCCAGCGCTCCGGGCTCCTCGCGCGCCATCTCATGGAAGAGGGCGGTGGTGAGCAGCACCGTGGTGGCGCCCACCTCGCGCAGCTTCCGCGCGA
>NZ_RAVZ01000715.1 GCF_003611635.1 Corallococcus terminator
AGTCGGCTTCCAGCGCTCCATGAGCCACCTCCGAGAGGTGGCGACCTGATCACGCGGCGACAGCCCACGTCGATCGCGCTCGTAAGTATTCGACTTTCCTCGGGCGGAAACCTGATCGGCGCTCTAGCGGTGCGCCTGAGGTCGGCGCAGGGGGCTGGACAAGCGGTGTATTGGCTGCTGCGTGCGGCGAGGTACGCGAAGTCCTTCCGGCTTGCCGAAGCCAGAACTAGCATTGGGCTGCTGGACAACTCAGGAGCAGTAGGTCGGCAGACACACGACCCCGTAGCTCCACGACAAGACCGGCGAGTAGCCTGTAGTCGGCGAGACGGACCCGAAGTTCCCGCCGCAGAGATCGTCGCGAACGTGCTTTCGCGTGCTGAGTTCGAGAACTGGAGCGTCTGCGGCGAGAGCCCCTGTACCTACTTTGGGCGCGTTGCGCCAAGGCGCCTGCTGCGTCACTTCCCGCCGTCCTCTTTCTCGGCCTCCCGGAACAGATCCCGGAGTGGCACCTTGAAAGCTGCGGACGCAGCTACCAATATGGCCACCGTGACATTTACGGCCCCCTGCTCCATCTTGATGATGTGCTTCGGATGGACACCGATGGCTTCGGCGGCCTGTTCCTGGGTAAGGCCCTGCTCCAACCTCAGTTCCCGAAGCCGCTCCCCTAGTCGCCGCAACTCCCGCTTGATGGCACGAGCTGTCGGACCTCGCGTCCAGACCTCCGAACGACCACGCTTGACGGGGGCTTTCCTGTGGGCACATCACGGACTTATCCACGGCCGCTCATGAGCTACACAGCTCATGAGCTACATGCTCCTTAGCTAGTGGTAGCCCCGTCACGTCACTTGTTGCTGGTGTCCTCCTCATCAGAATCAGGAAACAGATCCCGGAGTGGCACCTTGAAAGCCACGGACACGGCTACCAACGTGGCCACCGTGACGTTTGCGGCCCCCTGGGCGTGATCCGCTTTCGTGGACAGGTTGACTATGCCGCTGCCCGTTCGAACTCGGCCGGCGCAGCGTAACCGATTGCCGAGTGCATGCGTTGCTGGTTGTAGAAGACCTCGATGTAGTCGAACAG
>NZ_RAVZ01000716.1 GCF_003611635.1 Corallococcus terminator
TGTTCCTGGCGCTCAGCGTGGGCCTGGGTTTCTCCTCCGTGGGCGCGCCCATGTGGCGCTACCTGGCGCTGCTCAACATCCCGGCCTTCGGCACGGCCGCGCTGATGGCGCTGCGCTACGTGGACGACCTGCAGAAGGCCACCCGCCGGGGCACCAAGGACAACCGCAAGGGCGCTCGGGAGAAGAAGATCCTCGACGAGTTCGAGGTCGACGACGCTCCGGTGCGCATGGCCATCAAGGCCCTGGACGTGGAGACGCTCGACGAGATCGCTCCCGCGCTGGAGAAGAAGGACCTGCTGGGCATCCGCCTGGGCGAGCTCCAGACGCAACTGGAGGAGTTCGAGGCGTCCGCCGAGTACCAGGACGCCCTGCGCCAGGGGCAGGAGATGCGCGTGCAGCAGGAGACGCTCAACGTGGAGCTGACCGCCAAGGGCACCTACGTGCGCGACCTGCGCGAGGTGGAGCGCGAGCTGGGCCGCCTCAAGGAGTCCATCTCCCTGGCAAAGGCGCCGCCCGTGCCGGTCGCGACGGCCCCCGGGCAGGCCCCGGCGCCGGTGGATCCGCTGGAGGATCCCTCTCCGGTGGTGCTGGCGCAGGCCGCGGACGTGCTCACGTCGGACCTGTTGTCGGTGCAGGCGCTGCTGAAGGACCGCTGCGTGCAGTACCTCACCGCGCTCACCGACCGGCGCTATCAGGGCGTGGAGTGGGACCGCGAAGGCAATGCCTTCGCGCTCACGCAGAACAGCCGCATCCCGGTGGGAGAGCTGCCCCCCAAGGACCTGGACCTCTACTACCTGGCGCTGCGCATGACGGTGGTGGAGAAGAC
>NZ_RAVZ01000717.1 GCF_003611635.1 Corallococcus terminator
GCATCAGAGGACTGCTGGTTCTTGGGCTGCTTGCCGGCTGTGGTGGGACCGTGACTGGGGAAGCGGTTGAGGCACCAGCCAGCAGCGAGAGCGCTCTGGTGTTCTGCCTGAAGTTCATTGGGGGCTCCGACTACTCGAACGAGGAGGCGTGCTACAATTCATACCAAAACGGCCAGAACCACTGCGATACATACGCGGACGGCCTCCAGGGCTGGCGACATGACTGCAAACTCATGAGCGGTGGCGACTACTTGTATACCGTTTCCGCAACCACCTGCTGCTATGACTATGATGAGGTGGCGCCTCCAACGGCCGGTGGACTAGGGCAGCCAGCCGCTAGCGATAGCTGAGCGGCTGAGGATGAAGGTGCCGCCACCCTTCGGCGATGCGGCGCCGTGCATCAACGCAGGTATTGGTCCGGAATCACTGAAGAGGCACGGGGCGCCTGCGATTGGCGGGCGCCCAGCAGTAGGCGGCACAGGAAGGCCTGCTCGCGAAGGAGTCTCCGTAAGAGCGCAATGGCTACCGCACAACTGGTCCAGTTGAGGTGGCAGTTATCAGTCCCCCGGGTCATCCTTGGCCACACGCAGGGCACCCAGCCCCGGCTCCGTGGGCGTCTCGTCCGCATTGGGCAAGGGCCGCGGCTCCGTCCGGATGTCGTCCGGGCCGAGCGGAGGGAACGCAGGGGAAATCCCCCCCTCGTCCTCCTCCAGCAAGTCCAACTCCTCCAGCGCCTCGCCCCCCTCCAGCAGCGCCTGCTGGACTTCCTTCACGGCGTCCGCCGCGCTGTAGGGCCCCCGACTCGCCAACTGTGCTCGCAGTTCCGCCTCCAGTTCCGCCGCCGTCGAGAAACGCTCGCCCTTCTCTCGCCGCAGCAGCTTGTGGAGGAGCGTGCGCAACGGCTTGGAAAGGCCGGAAGTCGCACGCTCAACGTCCTTCACCCGGAAGGCCATGGCGTGCCGGATGGCGTCCTCCACGATGGGCGGCTGGGGCACTTCCATCACCGTTACCGTGGCGGCGAGGACCTTCTCACGAAGCATCGGGGAGGCCTCCTCCTCCACGAGGCTGTCCCCAGG
>NZ_RAVZ01000718.1 GCF_003611635.1 Corallococcus terminator
GCCCACCCCAGTACGCGAAAATTCGACCCGCACGACCCGAGTCCCGAGGTCATTGCGTATCTCCTTTCAGAAGGGCCAGGGAGGGCCGGGCATGGGGCCCGGCCAGGGCCCGCGCAACGCCACGGAGCTTCCGCGTGCTGCCAGGAAACGAGCGGTCAGTCTTGGAGGCCTTCCGCCGGGGGGATACCCCCGTCCTCACCCAGGTCTACCGCGCCTATTCGCCGGAGGTGTTGCGCTACCTGTCGCGCCGCTTCTCCGTGCACTCGGAGACGGGCATGCGGTCGGTGGCGCTCACGCCGCTGGACCTGGACGCGGCCCATCAGGAGACCTTCGTGCGGGCCTTCCGCCCCCACATGCGCCAGGCCTACGACGGGGTGCGCCCCTACCTGGGCTTCCTGCTCACCGTGGCCCGCTCCACCGCCATCGACCTGATGCGCGCCTCCGGCCGGGTCGCCCGGGAGGCCATCCCCCTGGACGACGCGCCGGAGCTGGTGCACGCCCCCGACGACGGCCGCAGCCCGGAGGAGGAAGCCCTGAGCTCCGAGGTCCGCTCCCTGGTGCGCCGCTTCCTGGACGCCCTGCCCGCCGAAGGCCGCGCCCTGGCCCAACTGCGCTTCATGGACGGCCTGTCCCAGGAGTCCGCCGCCGACGAGTTGAAGCTCTCCCGCGGCGAGGTGCGCGTGCGCGAACGGAGACTGCGGGTGCAGTTCACCGAACACCTGAAGGACTCGGGTTGGTTGGACAGTGACGTCGCCCCGGGACGCCTGGAGCTGGGCGCCCTGCTGGCCTCACTGGCCCTGTGCGCCATGCGATTCGGGAGCCTCCCATGAAGTGGTACGAACGCCACGTGGACGCGAGCCTGACGCGCTGGTCCCTGGGGGAGCTGTCCGCCCCCGAATCCTCCCGCCTGCTGCGCCACGCCCACGCCTGCACCCGCTGCGGCACCCGGTACAACAAGTGGACCCGCGCTCACCGCGCCTTCGAATCCGGCCACACGGACACGCCCACCTCCATCGAACTGGAGACGCTCACCGTCGCGGGCCTGGAGGCCGCC
>NZ_RAVZ01000719.1 GCF_003611635.1 Corallococcus terminator
GCCCTGAGCCCCGCGCCCACGTTCTTCGCCAGCGCCGCGGTCACCGCGTCTGGCAACACCCCCGGCGCTGTCGCGTCCCTCCCGATGACGAGCGCGCGGCACAGCGCCCACGTCGCCTCTGGCAGCCTCGCGGGCGGAGCGTGCGCGTCCAGCAGCACGCGCCGCTCGTGCGCCGTCTTGCCCGTGAACACCGGCAGGTGTCTGGGATTCGCGGCCGTCAGGCTGAACGTCGCCAGCGCCTCCGCGTCCGCCCCCAGGTCCCTTCCCGCCGCCAGCGCCCGGGCCCAGCCCAGCGCCGCCGCGTGCAGGTCCTCACCGGAGACTTCCACCACCCCCAGACCGTGACGGGCCGCCCACCGGGCCCAGAGCGTGCTCGCGGCGTCCGCCGGGCCTTCCAGCACGCTCAGCGTCGCGATGCCTTCTCCCCGGCGCCGGGCGTGTCGGTCCAACGCATCCAGCAGCGCGACATCTCCCGCCAATGGCAAGCCCGCCCCCCCGGAAGTGGTATCGCTTCACCACCTCCTGTGCGTGCAAAGCCTGCTCTCCCAGGTCGGGCGCTGACAAGACCCCCAAAGGAGGTATGGACTGACGGAAGGGATTGACCCGGGTGGGTCCGGAGACGCTTTACCGCGCCTTTTCCTCCAGCGATTCCCGACTCAAAAGCAGCCCCAGTCCCGCCGCCGTGAGCGCGGCGAACATGCCCGTCAGGAAGGGGGTCTGGGTGCCCAATGACGCATACATCCAGCCGGTCGCCACGGGCCCTACCGTGCGCGCCAGGCCTCCGCACGACTGCGCCAGACCCAGCACGGCGCCCTGCTGCGACGGCATGGCCACCTGCGAGGCCAGGCTTGAAATCAGCGGCTGAAGGAACCCCATCCCCGCGCCCACCAGCACCACCGAGGCCATCATCAGTGGCGCCTGTTGCGACACCGCGAGCCCCGCCATTCCCGCCGCCAGGATGCACGCTCCGATGATGAGCAGCCGGAACTCCCCGACCTTGCGCGCCAGCGGTCCAATCAGCCCGCCCTGGATGATGAGCCCCAGCC
>NZ_RAVZ01000071.1 GCF_003611635.1 Corallococcus terminator
CTTCTACCACCGCCGCGCTCGCTGTCAACTCCGCGTTGACTGCCCTATTTTCTTGTCGGTGCTGCTCTCTCCCAGAAGTACCTTCCGCGCCAGTGCGCGGGCTTCCGGGTGAGGGGCGCGGCTTCTACCACCACCGCCACTTCGTTGATCAACTTCTTTCGAGTCGACCTTTGCTGCTTTTCCGCTCGAGCCACCGACCTGCTTCCGTCGGGGTTGAGCGGGGCGCGGCTTCTATCTCTTCGCCGCGTTCTGCGTCAACCGCTCGTTACATCCACGAGCTTTCCTCGGAGAAGCCGGGCGCTGGAACTTCGGCGGCCGGCCTTCGCGGGGAGGGCGGCAATAGCACGTGGTTTCCGGCTCACGCAACATTCCGTCGATGCGCGGATGAGGAAAGAAGACCGGGGCATCACGGGCCTCTTGGTCGGCCGAGGCGGAGCAGCCCCTCTTCTTCTTTCAGGGCGCTGGGATCCGCTCCACCAGCGCCTGCCCAGCATCGACCTGTCCGCGTTCACCTGGGGCTCACTCCGTCCCTCAGCGCAGCGGTTCCGCCTTGTGCTTGCGCGCAGGGTTGTCCTGCCCCACTCGGAACCAGCGGTAGCCGTAGCCCTCCAGCGTCACGACGTGGCGCTTGCCGTCCACGGGTTCGGAGTGGTCCTCGGTCAGCACGTTGTAGAGCGGGCATGCTTCCTCGCCGCCTGTGTCCAGCTTCACGGTGCAGGGCCGGGACGAGAGGTTGTGCAGCACCACCATCGCGTTGCCCTTCCAGTCGTATCGGATGGCGAGCACTCCCTTGTTACTCGTGCGAAGGATCTTCCAGGCCCCCCACCCCAACTCGGGGCACTCCTTGCGCGCTCGGATGATGCGCTCGGTCCAGTTGAGCTGTGAGGCCGGGTCCCTTCGCTGCTGCGCCACGTTCACCTGGGGGAAACCAAACGGTCCCTCCGACACCAGCGGCTTCACCGGCTTGTCCGCCAGCGTGAAGCCTCCGTGCGGCTCCGGGCTCCACTGCATCGGCGTGCGCACCGACTGACGCTCCACCAAGGCCAGGTTCTCCCCCATGCCCAGCTCGTCGCCGTACCAGAGCACCGGGGTCCCCGGCAGCGTGAACATCAGGCTGTAGGCCAGTTCGATGCGGCGGCGGTCCCCGTCCAACATCGACGCGAGCCTCCGGCGCAGCCCCCGGTCATAGAGCTGCATACCCTTGTCGGGCCCCAGCGACTGGAACACCTCCTGCCGGTCCTCGTCCGACAGGCGTCCCAGGTCCAGTTCGTCGTGGTTGCGCAGGAAGTTCGCCCACTGCGCCGTGTGCGGCAGGTCCGGTGACTCCTTCAGCGCGTCGACGAGCGGCGTCGCATCCCCTCGGGTCAGTGAGAGGTAGAAGTTCTGGTTGGCGAGGAAGTTGAAGACGAGCTGCATGCGGTCGTTCTTGCCGAAGAACTCCACCACCTCGTCCATCGTGACGTTGGCTTCCGCCAGCAGGATGGCGTCGCCCTTCCTCCACGAGAGGAACTCGCGCATCTCCTCCAGGAGGGCGTACGGGTTCTTCACGCCCGGGTTCTTCACTCCCTTGAGCTCCACGAGGAAGGGCACCGCATCCACCCGGAAGCCGGACACGCCCAGTTCCAGCCAGAAGCCCATCACCTTGAGGATCTGCTCGCGCACCTCGGGATTGGAGACGTTGAGGTCGGGCTGGAAGTCGAAGAAGCGGTGGAAGTACCAGAGCTTCGCTTCCTTGTCGTACGTCCACGTGGAGGGCTGTACGCCCGGGAAGACCATGCCCTTGTTGGCGTCCTTGGGGCGCTTCTTCGACCAGACGTAGTAGTCGCCGAAGCGTCCGTCGGGGTCCTTGCGCGCCGCCTGGAACCACGGGTGTTGATCCGACGTGTGGTTCACCACCAGGTCGATGATGACGCGGATGCCGTGCAGCTTCGCTTCGTGCGTGAAGGCCACGAAGTCGCCCAGGTCCCCGAGCCGGGGATCCACACCGTAGTAGTCGCTGATGTCGTAGCCATTGTCGCGGTTGGGCGTGGGCTGGAAGGGCATCAGCCACAGGCAGGTGATGCCCAGGCCCGCCAGGTAGTCCAGCTTGCGCCGCAGGCCCACGAAGTCCCCGACGCCGTCGCCGTTGCCGTCCATGAACGTCTCGACGTCGAGGCAGTAGATGACCGCGTTCTTGTACCAAAGGTCTTCGATCATCCCGTCTCCCGGGGCGTGCACCCCGACGCGAGGGACACCCGTTCCCTTTAAGCATCCGGACTTGCCCGGCAGGCCGACGGCTCTCGCGCCGCGTGTGGAACCCCACACCCGGGGGCTGATGGGCTTTCTTCAGCCAACACTCGCGCGGAGGGAGGCCTCGCGGCGCGGCGGATCCGACGCCAGGGTGGATCCACCCCATGGCACTCATCGGATTCCACGCCTCGCACGAACAGTTCACGCCCAGCGAGCTTCTTCGCCTCAGCCGGAAGGCCGAGGGCGCGGGCTTCCAGGCCGCGCTCAACTCCGACCACTTCCATCCCTGGACGGACGCACAGGGGCAGAGCGGCTTCGCCTGGTCCTTCATGGGCGCGGCGCTCGCCACCACCGGGCTGTCCTTCGGCGTGGTGAATGCTCCCGGGCAGCGCTACCACCCTGCCCTCGTCGCGCAAGCGCTCGCCACCCTCAATGAGATGTTTCCTGGCCGGGCCTGGGCGGCGCTTGGCAGCGGGCAGTACCTCAACGAGGCCATCACCGGCACCGGCTGGCCCGCCAAGGATCTGCGCAATGCCCGCCTTCTGGAGTGCGTGGACGTGATGCGCGCCCTCTTCCGCGGGGAGACCGTTACCCACCGGGGACTCGTCACCGTGGAGGAGGCGAAGCTCTACACTCGGCCGGTGGAGCCCCCCATGCTCCTGGGCGCGGCCGTCACCGCGAAGACGGCCCGATGGGTGGCGGGCTGGGCGGATGGCCTGCTCACCACCGCCCGTCCTCCCGACGAGCTCCGCAAGGTGGTGGAGGCCTTCCGGGAGGGCGGCGGTGAGGGCAAGCCGATGTACCTCAAGGTCCAGCTCTCCTACGCGGCCGATGAGGAGCGCGCTCGCGCCGGTGCCCACGACCAGTGGGCTTCCAACATCTTCGCCAACAGCGTCCTCACCGACCTGCGCACTCCCGCCCAGTTCCAGGAGGCCGCGAGCGTCGTGCAGCCCCATGATCTGGACGGCCCCCTGCGGGTTTCCAACAGCCTCCAGCAGCACGTGGACTGGCTGGGGGAAGACCTTCGCCTGGGCTTCGAGCGGCTGTACCTGCACAACGTGAACCGGGAACAGGACGCGTTCATCGACGCGTTTGGCGCGCAGGTGATTCCGGCCCTTACTCGCTGACCCTCTGGCGATGCGCCCTGGCTATGCTCGGGCGCATGGCTACCGAAGTCCTGTCCTCCCAGGCCCTCAACCGGGCCACGCTTGCCCGGCAGTTGCTGCTGACCCGCGAGAAGATGCCGGTGCTGCGTGCCGTCGAGCATCTGGTGGGCCTCCAGGCGCAGCTCGCGCGCCCTCCGTACCTTGCGCTCTGGTCCCGACTCCAGGGCTTCCAGCGGGACTCGCTCACCAATCTCGCGCACAAGCGGGACGTGGTTCGCGGCACGATGATGCGCGGCACGCTCCACCTGATGAGCGCGAAGGACTACCTGCGCTACCGCGGCATGTACCGGCCCATGCTCACCGCGGCCATGAACAGCATCCTCAAGGAGCGTGCCGCGTCGCTGGACCTGCCGGCGCTGCTCGCCACCGCCCGCCCCTTCCTCGATGAGAAACCGCGCACGTTCGAGGAGGTTCGCGCCCACCTGATGAAGCACCATGTGGATGGCGATGAGCGGGCCATGGGCTTCGCCACTCGCATGCTGCTGCCGCTCATCCAGGTGCCCGAGGACGGGCTGGACTGGGGGTGGCCAGGCAACTCCGGGTTCACGCTGGCGGAGTCGTGGCTGGGCATGCCGCTGGACACCGATGAGGACGCCTCTCCGCTGGTGCTGCGCTACCTGGCGGCGTTTGGCCCGGCCACGGTGGCGGACATGCAGACGTGGTCCGGACTCAAGCCCCTGAAGCATGCTTTCGAGAAGGTTCGCGGCAAGCTGGTGGAGTTCCGTGACGAGAAGAAGCGCGTGCTCTTCGATCTGCCCAAGGCTCCCCGGCCTCCCGAGGACACGCCGGCCCCGGTGCGCTTCCTGCCCGACTACGACAACCTCATCCTCTCCCACGCGGACCGGACCCGCGTCGTCACCGACGAGCACCGCAAGGCCATGTACACCGGCAACCTGCGCGTGCAGCCCGTGTTCCTGGTGGATGGGCGCGTCGCCGGCATGTGGTCCACCGAGCGCAAGAAGGGCTCCGCGACGCTGGTGTGCAAGCCGTTCGTTCCGCTCAAGAAGCCGGCTCGCGACGCCCTCACCCAGGAGGGCGAGGACGTCCTTCGCTTCACCGAGCCTGAGGCCACCTCCGTCGCAGTGAAGTTCGGGACGTGACGGCGGTCCTCAGGCGAAGAGCTGGAGCAGGTCCTCGCGGGTGATGGCGGCGGCTCCAGAGGCTTCGCTGAGCGCGGCTTCGAACAGCGCTCGCTTCTTCTCCTGGAGGCCGAGGATCTTCTCCTCCACCGTGCCCTGGGACACCAGCCGGTAGACCATCACCGGCCGCTCCTGCCCGATGCGGTGCGCGCGGTCCGCCGCCTGCGCCTCCACCGCCGGGTTCCACCACGGGTCCATCAAGAACACGTGGTCCGCCGCCGTGAGGTTCAGGCCCGTGCCGCCGGCCTTCAGCGACATCAAGAGCACCGGGGCTCCGTCCGGCCCCTGGAAGCGCGAGGTCACGTCGCCGCGGTTCGTCGTCGTGCCGTCCAGCCGCTCGAAGGCGATGCCCGCGCCCTTGAGCCCCGGCTCGATGAGGTCCAACAGCGACGTCCACTGCGAGAACACCAGCGCCTTGTGACCTTCCGCGACCGCCGTCTCCAGCGCGTCCACCAGCGTCTGCACCTTGGAGGACGTCTTCGCGTGCTGGCCGGGCACGAGCGCGGAATGGCAGGCCGCCTGCCTCAGGCGCAGCAGGGCTTCCAACGCCTTGAGCACGCTGCCGCCTTCGTTCAGCAGCGCTACGACTTCCGCCCTCGTGGCCGCCATCACCGCGTCGTAGACGCTGCGCTCGCGCTCATCCAACTGCACGTGCATCACCGAGTCCGTGCGCGGCGGCAGCTCCGGTGCCACGTCGCGCTTCAGGCGCCTCAGGATGAACGGGCGGATGCGCCGCCGCAGGCCCTCCGCCGCTCCCGGCTTGCCGTCCGCGATGGGCTGCGCCGTCTTCTCCTCGAACTGACGGCGCCCCCCGAGCAGGCCCGGGTTGGTGAAGTGCATCAGGCTCCACAGTTCGTCCAGGCGGTTCTCCAGCGGCGTGCCGCTGAGCGCGAGCCTCAGGTTCGCCTTGAGGCCAAACGCGGCCCTCGACACCTGGCTCTCCGGGTTCTTGATGGCCTGGGCCTCGTCCAGCACCACCGCCTCCCACGTGGGCGCTCCCAGCGTCGGCGCGTCCAGACGCAGCAGCGCGTACGTGGTGAGCGTCACGTCCGCCGTGGGGTCCAGCTTGCGACCGGGGCCGTGGTAGACGCAGACCTTCAACGACGGCCGGAAACGCTGCAGCTCCGCCACCCAGTTGGGCAACACACTCGTGGGACACACCACCAGCGAGCGCGGGCCCAGGATGCAGATGGTCTGGAGCGTCTTTCCCAGACCCATGTCGTCCGCGAGGATGCCTCCCAGCCCCGCTCCCTTGAGGAACCCCAGCCAGCTCACGCCCTGCTGCTGGTAGGCGCGCAACGTGGCGTTGAGCTCCGCTGGCAGCACCGGCGGCGGCAGCTTGTCGAAGCCCTCCACCATGGGCGCCAGCTTGTCCAGGCCCGGGGGCGGCGGCTGATCCAACGATTCGCACAGCGCGGTCAACTCAGGCAACGCGTGGTTCGCGACCCGTCCATCCTCCTGGCGCGCGGCCAGGAGGTCCGCGACGCGCTGGCCGTTCTTGTCCAGCCACGCTCGCGGCAGCGGCGCCCATCCACCGCCATCCAGCGGCACGAGCCCCAGCCCCTCGGTCCAGGCCCGCACCACCGCCGCGGCATCCACCGTGCGCGCGCCTCCCTTGCCTCCCTCCACGTCGAACTCCAACGTGAAGCGCACCTGCGGCACGCCCTCGCCCGACGCGCCTCCCTCCACGCGCAGCGACGGCCTCAGGCGCATGTCCGGACTGACGATGCCCGCCGCGTCTCCTCCCAGGTCGCCTCGCCACTTCCGCAGCTTGTCCGCGAAGCGCATCATCTCCGGCCCCTGCACCGTGAGCCTTCGTCCGGGCACGAGGTTCAGCTCGTCGCGGAGCTGGTGCAGGAGCTTCGTCTCCGCGGCTTCGTCGCGCAGGGGCACCGCGCCCCGCAGGTACACCATGCGCCCGTTGTCGATCCGCACCGTGGGCGGCGCGCCGTACACCAGCGTGGGCAGCACCGACAGGCCCGCGGTGAGCTGGTTCAACTCCAGGAGGATTCGCGGCTTCAGGTCGCGATCCAACGGCGGCAGGCGGCGGCTCTTCACGTCCACCGGCATGCGCCTCGCCAGCTCCGGCAGCACCTTGGCGGACAGCTCCCCCAACTGCTCCGGCGCGTAGGTGCGCACGAGCGGCAGGTGCTGGAGCCAGGCGCCCGTCATCGCCGTCTCTCCCAGGCGCACCAGCGAGTCGGACGTCAGCGCGACGCCCGGGCTCACCACTTCCTTGATGCGCGGGTCGCCGGACACCGTCAGCACCCACTGCTGACCCCGGTCCTCCACCTTCGCTCGCGGGGGCAGGACCTCGCTGGACACCGCCACCGGACGCCCGTCCAACAGCACGTTGCGCGCGGGCTCCAGCGCCCGCAGCAGCGCGTCCAGCTTCTCCGCCAGCAGCGGCCCCCGCGTGCGCCGCTCCAGCAGGCGGTCCATGTTCAGGTCCACCTGCTCCACCTGCAACGTGACGCCGCCCGTGGGCTTCGCGATGCGCCCCGCGAGGCTGTCCTCCAGGGGCTCCTCGGTGCCGTCCGCGTGCGCGAGGACGCGGTGCAGTTGCAGGCCGCCTTCCACTCGCGTGAAGCGGTACACCACTCGCGACCAGCGCTCCGCCACGGCCTCCAGCGGCGCGTCCTGCTTCTCCGCCTGCTCCAGGGAGATGGCCGCCGCGACGACGTGCTCGCAGGGATCCACGCGGCTGGGGCAGTCACACTCCCACGCCTCGTCGCCCGGGTAGAGGACGACGGTGAGGGCCACCGGTCGGCCCGCCGCCTTCACCCTCAATTCGATTTCAGTGGCCGTGCGCGACTGGAGCGCCACCGCTCCTGCTCGCGCCAGACTCACCCCGTTGGACCAGATGCCGGGGCGGGCTTCTTTTCGGACGGCTTCGAGGAGCTGGGCGTTCTCGGACATGGCAGGGGCGTTCCCTACGCCCCGCCACGCCCCCGCGCAACGTCCGATGCGGACTGACTGAGCGCTGCCCTACTCGTCGTCGTATGCCGGCTCGAAGAGGTAGGTCAGCCGCAACATGAACTCCCTCGTGAACACCGGCAGGGGCGCGTGGCCGCCGTTGTAGGGCTGCGCCACCCGGAAGTCGCTGCCCAGCAGGTTGTAGACGCCCGCGCCAATCTCCAGGCCCTTCGTGCCCACGTTCTCCGCTCGCACGAAGAGGTTGAGCAAGAGCCGGGGCGACAGCGTCTGGACCTCCGACACACCCTCGTCGTCCGGGGCCCCGACGGCGAAGCGCTGGCCCACCAGCACGGCCGTGGGGCTGATGGACAGCCAGGGGAGGATTTTCGCCGTGCCCGTCAGCGTCGCCTTGTGCGTGGGCAGGCCGGTGAAGGCCTTGGGCTGCCCCGGCACCAGGTAGTCCTCCACGTCGTTGCGCCCGCCGGGCCGGTAGAACGAATAGCCCACCTGCGCGCGGCCCCAGGGGCCCCGGACGCGGTAGTCCAGCTCCACGCCCCGGCTGCCCAGGCGGCCCAGGTTGCGGTACGCCTCGGAATCCGTGTCCGTGTCGTACGAGTAGATGATGGGGTCCGTCACGCCCACGTCGAAGGCGTTGGCGCTCACCGTCTGTCCCTCGCCCAGGCGCACCGTGGCCTCCAGCTCATACACCGTGGTGCGCTCCGGCCGGACGTCGTCGCCCAGGGAGATGTTCTCGATGCCGGGCGCCCGGAAGGCGCGGCTGTAGAGGGCCTTGCCGCTCACCGGACCGAAGGACTTGAGCAGCACCAGCCGGGGCACGAAGGAGCTGCCGAAGAAGCTGTGATCTTCAAACCGCGCGCCCGCCACCACCGTGGCGATGGGGTTGTCCGAGTACACCTCCACGAAGCCCGCGAAGTTGCGGTAGGAGACCACGTCCTGGTCGCCGTTGAAGGGCTCCTGCTGGCCGACGCCCGCCGGTCCCAGCAGCTTTCCCTGGTCGAACGCCAGGTCCAGGCCGCCCGTCAGTTGGAGGAAGTCGAAGGCCGCCCAGCGCGCCAGGGCCCGGCCTCGCAGGCGGCGGTAGCTCTTGTCGTAGAAGAAGTCCGACGTCTCGTCGGAGTCCCGGTACGACTCGCCCAGCGTGAGGTTCAGCCGGGGGATGATTTCAATGCGGTCCGTCGGGCGGAAGCGGTCGCTCAGCTCCGCGTGGAAGGACTCGAAGTCGGTGTTGGCCGGCGTGGGCAGCACCTCGTCCACGGACACGACGGTGGTGGTGTCCTGGCGCTGGTACAGCAGGCTCAGTTGCAGGTCGCGGAAGCCCACGCCCGCCTGCACCACCGTGGGGTCCAGGCGCGACGCACCGTTCATGCTCGCGGAGTCGCCGTAGAAGTCGTCGAAGATGGCGTCGCTGCGCTGACCCTGTCCCAGCGACGCGGAGGCGAAGGCGCTCAGGCCCGGCACGGATTCGAACACCTTGCGCCCGGACAGCGTGAGGCTGCGCCGGCCGTTGCCGTGCGACAACTGCCCGTAGGTGCCCACCGCCAGCACGTCCGTGCTGCCCTGGATGCCCCGGGTGATGACGTTGATGACCGCCAGCTCCGCGTTGCCTCCGTAGATGACCGAGCCGGGACCGCGCACCACTTCGATGCGTTCGATGAGCTCCACCGGGAACTCATGGCCCAGTTGCATCGTGGAGTAGAGCTGCTCGTTCATCTCCTTGCCGTCGATGATGAGCAGCACCTTGCCTTCCTGGCCCCACAGGCCCCGGAAGCCCGGCCCCACCACGCCCGACACGTCCACGCCGAAGAAGAAGCCCGGGACGAGCAGGAGCACGTCCATCAGGTCGCGCGCACCCGAGGCGCGAATCTCATCCGCCGTCACCGCCGTGACGACCGCCGGCGAGTCGTGCAGCTTCGTGATGGCGAACGACGCCACCTGGCTGTGCACCTCCGGCTCGTCCTCCAGCGCCTCCACCCGGGCCTCCTGCTGGGAGGGCGTCTCCGGCGGTCCCGGGTCGATTCCCTGTTCGGGTTCGCCCTGGGCCCAGCCCGTGCCCGCGCCCAACAGCGCCAGCAACACACCCACACGACGGCCCGACCAGCAGCGCCTGGTGAAACCCATACGCGACAAACCTCTCGAAGGCGGAAGGTGCGCGCGGCGTCTCGGGGGAGACACCGTCCGCGCGAGCCCCCAGTGTACCGGGTCCAGCGCCATCCGAAAGTTCTGGGTTTACGTGCACCGCGTCGAATCCCGACGCGCAACTGTGTTTCAGCGCACGCGCACGCGGGTGCTGCGGCCCGGCTCGACGTCCACCGTCATGCGCCGCTTCACCTCGCCGTTGACGCGGACCTCCACGCGCGCGGGCCCCGCCGGCAGCGCCTGCGCGGAGATGGGCGGAAAGCCATACGGACGGTTGTTGATCCACACCTCGCCGTAGAGCCCCGGCGACGTCACCTCCAGGTCGCCCCGCTGCGCCACCTGCGCCACGGCCGCCTTCGCGACGGACGGCTCCGGCGGCGGCGTGGAGTCTGGGGACCGGGCCCCCGGCGCGAGCCCTCCGACGGGCGCCGCGGCAACGGGCGGAGCGGAGGACGTCGCCACCACCGGCACCGCGACGGGCGCGGACCTGGAGGCGGGCGGCGTCAGCTCCGCGGTGAGGTCGCGGTTGAGCGAGCGCACCGAGTCTTCAGCCACCTCCAGCGTTTCCGAGTACAGGTGGCGGTCGCCCTGCGCGAGCACGACGCGGTGCGAGCCCGCCGTCACGGACAGCCGCGCGGGGGTCATGTCCAGCTCCTTGCCGTCCACCAGCACCACCAGCCCGGGCGGCGTGGAGGTCACCAGCAGCAGGCCCTTGCGTTCGACTCCCGCTTCGGAGGCCTGGGCTTGCTGCTGCTGCTCCCGGGCCTGGGCGCGCGCGGCGGCGAGCCTGGCGGCGCGGGTGCGCGGCACGGACTTCGACGTGGACGACTCACGCGGTTCGGGGGCCTTGGTGACGCGCGCCTGTTCACGCGCGCGCAGGTCGGTGGCGATGCGCAGCAGCTCCACCACGTCGCCGTTGGGATCGTTGCGCAGGCTGAGGGCTTCGGTGAACTCCGTCACCGCCCGGGTGTAGTCGCGGTCCTCCAGCGCGGCGAGCCCCGACGCGCGCCGGGCCCGGGCGAGGCCGGCCTTCGCATCGTCGGAGGGTGCGGCCACGGCGGGACGCGTGTTTCCGGGCGCGGCCGGATCCACGCGCGCGACGAGGGGCGTGGACGGTGCGGGCGCCTGCGCGGCACGGCGGGAGCGCATCACCAGGTACGCCCCGGTGTTCACGGCCACGGTGCCCAACAGGATGACGGCGACCCAGGTCTTCTGATTCTTCACGTTCGATGTCCCGCTTCCCACGACACGGTGCGCCCCTGCCCCTTCATGCCACCAGCAACCAGAACAGCGCGCTGCCCACCGCGGCGACGCCCGCCGCGGCCGCGAGCCCCCAGGGGAACGCCTCGGACCCGCCCGCCTGTTCCGGCGGAGGCGCGATGATTCCCGTCGGCGCCGTGCCCGAACCCGTGCCGCGCGGCAGCACACCGGTGACCACCAGCGCGCTGGAGTCCAGCGGTTCGAGGGCCTCCGGCGGCGCGAAGGGCGAAGGACTGGAGATGCCCGTGGGCGTGCGCGTGGAGCCCAGGCTGGAGGAGCCTTGCATCGAGCCCGGCACCGACACCGCCGTGGACACCCGGCCCTTGGCATCCGGCGGGAAGAGCGTGGCCATCAACGTGGCCAGTTCGCGTCCGCCGGAGGTCCAGTGCTGCGTGCTCCGGAAGCGTTCCAGGTCGTCGTGCACTTCGCGCGCGCTCTGGTAGCGCGCGTCCTGGTCCTTCGCGAGCAGCTTGAGGAGGATGCGCTCCATTTCGGGCGAGAAGCCCGGCGACACCTGCGACGGTGGGGGCACGTCCCCCTGCGACGCGGCCACGATGGTGGCCTCCATGGTGTCGCGCTTGAACAGGCGCCGGCCCGTGGACAATTCGTAGAGGACGATGCCCAGCGAATACAGGTCCGAGCGGTGATCCAACTCCCGGTTGGTGATCTGCTCCGGGGACATGTAGGCGTACTTGCCCTTCACCACCCCGGCCACCGTGCGCTCCAGGTTCACGGAGCTCTTCACGATGCCGAAGTCCGCCAGCTTCACGATGCCGTCGCGCGACACCAGCACGTTGCCCGGCGTGATGTCCCGGTGCACCAGCTTCAGGGGCGTGCCGTCCGACAGCGTCTTCGCGTGCGCGTACGACAGCGCGTCCGACATCGCGAGGCCCACATCCACCGTGACGCGGGGGCCCAGCGGGATGGAGGACGCCGCCGCGTGCCGCATGATGCGATCCAACGACTGGCCCTGAATCCACTCCATCGCCAGGTAGTACTGGCCGTCGATCTTCCCGAAGTCGAACACCTGCACGATGTTCGGGTGGGTCAAAAGGGCCGCCACCTTCGCCTCGTCCGCGAACATGCGGCTGAAGGGCTCCAGGTTGGCGTACTCCGGCAGGATGCGCTTGATGACGCAGGCCTTGGAGAAGCCGTCCGGCCCGTCGATGGTGGCCAGGAAGATGTGCGCCATCCCCCCCACGGCGAGCCGCTGGAGGATGCGGTACTTCCCGAAGCGCTCATCGGCTCCAGGTGCGACCGGCGGAGGCGTCACCATATCAACCCTGTCCAACTTGTACTCCCAGGACGGAACTCGGAATCCCCGGAAGATATCGATGACCCGGGGTCCCGACAAGTTTAGCTCTCCCTGTCAACATGTTTTGCGGTGAATCCCCTTTAACGACGTAACGGATGGGGCCTGCGCGGGGCTCCCGGCATATCCTCCCGGGCCTTGCGCATGGCGACCTCCCCTTCCGACGCTGTATCCGCTTCCGCCGCCTCCCGTCCGCTGACCGCGCGGGACATCCGCACGCTGGGGCTCGCGGCGCTGGGGGGCGCGCTGGAGTTCTACGACTTCATCATCTTCGTGTTCTTCACGGCGGTGATTGGCCGGCTGTTCTTCCCGCCGGAGACGGCGGACTGGCTGCGGCAGTTGCAGACGTTCGGGCTGTTCGCGGCGGGCTACCTGGCGCGTCCGCTGGGCGGCATCGTGATGGCCCACTTCGGGGACCGGACGGGGCGCAAGCGGATGTTCACGCTGAGCGTCTTCCTGATGTCGGTGCCCACGCTGCTGATGGGCCTGCTGCCCACATTCGCCACGGCGGGATACGCGGCGCCGCTGGCGCTGCTCACCTTGCGGCTGTTGCAGGGCGCGGCGGTGGGGGGCGAGGTGCCGGGGGCGTGGGTGTTCGTCTCCGAGCACGTGCCCGTGCGCCGGGTGGGGCTGGCGTGCGGCACGCTCACCGCCGGCCTCACGCTGGGCATCCTCCTGGGCTCGCTGGTGGCCACCGCCATCAACACCGTCTTCACGCCCGGGGAGGTGGATGCCTTCGCGTGGCGCATTCCCTTCGTGGTGGGCGGCGTGTTCGGCTTCCTCGCCGTGTTCCTGCGCCGGTGGCTCCAGGAGACGCCCGTCTTCGAGGAGATGCGACAGCGTCACACGCTGGTGCGGGAGCTGCCGCTCAAGGCCGCGCTCAAGGGCCATGCGCCGGCTGTCGCGGTGTCCATGTTGATCACCTGGGTGCTCACCGCCGGCATCGTGGTGGTCATCCTGATGACGCCCACGCTGGTGCAGCAGCTTCACGCCATCCCCGCCGCCCGGGCCCTGGGGGCCAACAGCGTGGCCACGCTCACGCTCACGGTGGGATGCATCTGCTTCGGCATGCTCGCGGACCGGCTGGGGCCGGCGCGGGCCCTGGCGCTGGGCACGAGCGCGCTGCTCGTCACCGTGCAGCTCTTCTACCGGGGTGTCGCCCATGCTCCCGGGCAGTTGGTGCCCCTGTACGCGCTGGTGGGCTTCTGCGTGGGCGTCGTCGGGGTGGTGCCCGCGGTGATGGTGCACGCCTTTCCTCCGGCGGTGCGCTTCTCCGGCATCTCGTTCTCGTACAACGTGGCCTATGCGCTGTTTGGCGGGCTGACGCCGCTCATCGTCACGCTGGCGATGAAGGAGAACCCCCTGGCGCCCGCGCACTACGTCACGGCGGTCTGCGGCGTGGGGTTGGCGGTGGCGGTGTACCTGCTCCGCAAGGCCCCCGCCGGCTCCGACACCCGCTCCGGGGGCGAGGGCGAACACCCGCTGTCGTCGCACTGACACCCGCCCGTCCGGCCGCCTGGAAGACGGAGGTGTTCACCGGACGCCGGTGCGCCGCGCCCCACCGAGCGAGGCGCTGGCCCGGGGCCCAGGTGTTCGCTATGCGCCGGAGGCGGAGTTGAAATTCGGGCAGGCCGCTTCCGCGATCCCTACCTTGTCCCGGCGCGCGCGCTTTCGAGCGGCAGAGCCTCGCGCGTTGCTTCCCGCCGCCCGGTGAACCCAGGAATGCCAAGCAGCGAACCGCCGCTCTTCAAAAGTGGCATCCCCAGCTTTGACACCCTCCTGGGAGGAGGCATCCCCACCCGACAGTCGGTGATCATCACCGGCACGCCAGGGTGCGGGAAGACGGTGCTGTGCAGCCAGGTGGCCTTCGAGGCCGCGGCGCGTGGCATCCCGGTGGTGATGGCCACCGTTACCTCGGAGCCCCATGACAAGCTGATGAGTTCGCTTTCCGGCTTCTCCTTCTTCAAGCCCGAGCTGCTGGGCGAGAAGCTCTTCGTCATCAGCGCCTACTCGGCCCTCAAGCGCGGACCCAAGGAAGCGCGCGACCTGCTGCTCCAGACGGTGCGCGAGCACAAGGCCGGCCTGCTGTTCATCGACGGGCTGCGCTCCATCCGGGACCTCTGGTCGGACGAGGCGCGGCTGCGCGAGTTCCTCTACGAGTTGGGCATCGGCCTTTCGGCCGTCAACTGCATTGGCCTGTTCACCACGGAGTACCCGCTGGATCGGCTGATGGCGCTGCCGGAGGCCACCACGGTGGACGGCATCGTGGCCCTGTCCATCCAGCCCCAGGGAGCGCGGCGGGTGCGCCGCATCGAGTTGGTGAAGCTGCGCGGCCGGGCCCACCTCACGGGCGAGCACGTCATGACCATCAACCAGGGCGGCGTGGAGTTCATCCCGCGACTGGAGGCCACACCCCTGGACTTCCATGACGCGCCGCCCACGCTGACGCGCAAGGGGTTCGGGCTTCCGGAGCTGGACGCGCTGATGTTCGGAGGGCTGCCCGAGCTCAGCACCACCATGCTCGCGGGGAGCATGGGCATTGGAAAGACCTTGCTGGCCACCCATTTCGTCGCGGATGGAGCGCGCAAGGGAGAGCACGGGCTCTTCATCTCCTTCTTTGATTCGCCCGCCATGCTCACGGCGCGCGCGAAGCGCGTGGGCCTGGACGTGGACGCGCTGCTGCGCGACCGGACCCTGACCGTCCAGCACGAGCCCCCGGTGGAGCTGGAGGCGGACCTGTTCGTGAGGGATCTGCTGCGCACGGTGGACGCGCGCGGGGTGAAGCGGCTGGTCATCGACGGGCTCAGCGAGCTGGAGCTGTCCATCCTGGATCCGGCGCGGCGCCGGATGTTCCTCGCCTCGCTGGCGATGCGGCTGCGGATGCGCGGCGTCACCTCCATCTTCACCCGCGAGGTGCCCAAGGTCGTCGGCACGGAGCTGGACTTCAGCGACGCGCCGGTGGCCATCCTGGGAGAGAACCTGCTGCTCTTGCGCTACGTGGAGCTGCACGGGCAGATGCACCGCATCCTGTCCGTGCTGAAGATGCGCGACAGCAAGTACGCCAGCGACCTGCGTGAGTTCCAGATCAACGACACCGGGGTGAAGGTGCTCGCGCCCCTGCGCTCCGCTGCGGGCCTGCTGACGGGTCAGGCACGGCCCATCGGCGCCACCGTCGGAGGTGGCTTGGAATGAGCCTTGTCCTCATCGCGGAGGATGAAGAAGCGCTGCTGGAGGTCTTCTCCGAAGTGGTGGAGGACCTGGGCCACCGCGTGGTGCGCGCGCACAACGGCGAGGAAGCCCTGATGCTCGCGCGGACAGAGCCGCCGGACCTGGTGGTCAGCGACCACATGATGCCCCGCCGCACCGGCATGCAGTTGCTCCACGCCATGCGCTCCGAACCCACCCTTTCGGAGGTGCCCTTCCTGCTGTTGAGCGCGGCCCGGCCCTCCGGGCGTGAAGCGGCCCAGACGTTCCTGGCGAAGCCGGTGGACCTGGCCACCTTCGAGCACGCGGTGAATTCAGCGCTCCAGCAGCACGCGACGGTCCGCACGGAGGCGGCCCAGGCCTCGCGCGAGTCGGCCAGCGCTGTGAGCCTGGCGCGCGAGGAGATGCTCAACTGGGTGGCGCACGAGCTGAAGACGCCCCTGAGCTCCGCGCGGCTCAACACGCAGATGCTGCTGCGCAAGGTGCAGAAGCGCGGCATCGAGGACGAGAGCCGCTCCGCCGAGGCCATCCTGCGGCAGTTGGACCGGATGAACGGGCTGGTGACCTCCATCCTGGACGCGTCCCGGCTGGCGGACGGAAAGCTGGAGTTGAAGCAGGTGCCCACGGACCTGGCGCCCTTCCTCCAGGAAGTGGTGCAGGACTGGCGCGAGATGCAGCCGGAGGTGGACTTCACGCTGCAGTTGGGAGAGCCGGTGGAGCTCCTGTCCCTGGACGCCGAGCGGGTGCGCCAGGTGCTCAACAACCTGCTGTCCAACGCGGTGAAGTACAGCGGGGAGTCGCGGCGCATCGAGGTGGGCGTGACGCTCAGCCCGGGACTCGTCCTCATCCACGTGCGCGACTGGGGCGTGGGCATCCCCGCCGCCTCCCTGCCCCACATCTTCGAGCGCTTCCAGCGCGCGGACTCCGACCGGGGTCGGGGACATGGGCTGGGGCTGTTCATCGCCGCCGCGCTCGCGAAGCTGCACGGCGGTTCGCTGTCCGCCCGCTCCACCCTGGGCGAAGGCTCCACCTTCATCCTGCGACTGCCCCGGCGGAACTGAAGCGCGCATCCCGGGGAGCGGGGCCGGCGGGAAACCACCGGCCCCGTCACGTCCGACGGGCGACTACCGCGCTTCCATGCGGAACTGCTGGCAGTCGTTGTTGGACCAGGTCCACTGCTGCAGCAGCGTGCCGTCACCGCTGCCACCCTGGCAGCCCGTCACGTCCAGCACCTTGCCGCTGTGGCGCGCCTCCAGCCGGACGTAGCCGTTGCCCAGGTCCACCGGCTTGAACTGCTGGTTGCTTCCGTTGGAGTACGTCCACTGCTGGAGCCCCGCGCCGTCCGTGCTGCTTGCGTCCTTCACGTCCAGCGCCTTGCCGCTGTGGCGCGACACGAAGCGGTAGTAGCCGCTGTCCGTCGCCTCCATGGACCACTGCTGGCTTGCGCCCGTGTGGCAGGCCCACTGGTGGATGATGGCGCCATCCGCCGTGCTGGGACCGGAGATGTCCACGCAGCGGCCGGAGGCCTTGTTGACCAGCCGGTACGCGCCCGTGCCGCCCGTGCCCTGCGCCACCGAATAGATGGCGTTGAGCAGCGACGTGCCGCCGGACGTGTCCTGGCTCAGCTCCCAGATCATCACGCCGCCGTTCTGCATGCCCAGCCGCGTCTTCGCCTGGATGGTGGAGATGCCGTTGTAATAGACGTCCCCGACGTTGTCCTTGTAGGGCGCCTGCGAGTCGCGCGCGACCAGCTCCGAGTAGCCCACGTAGCTGGACGGCGAGCGGCCGTAGAACGGCACGCCGAGCACCGCCTTGGACGCCGGCAGCCCGCGCCCCTTCCAGTAGTTGAGCGACTGGACGGCCAGGTCATACGTCGAATGCGGCTGGCCGCCGTCGTAGGCCATGAGGTTGAGGAAGTCGACGTCGCTGAACACCGACGCCGGCACGCCGCCGCCCGTGTAGCCGTTGGCCACCACCGCCGCCGTCAGCAGCTTGCCCCGCGAGTGCATGGCGGTGCCCAGCTCCCGCATCAGCAGCGCGTAGTTGTTCCCCGACGTGCCGGGGTCCGGGTACTCCCAGTCGATGTCCACGCCGTCCAGACCCACGGCGTTGACGAAGTTCACCACCGAGTTCACGAACGCGGTGCGCGTGCCCGCGCTCCCGGCCATCTGTTCGAAGGCGCTGTCATTGCCGTCGTTCCAGCCGCCCACCGCGATGAGCACCTTCACGCCCTGCGCGTGCGCCTTCGTCACCAGCGAGCGCAGCCGCGTGTCCGTGGTGCTCACGCCCGTGAGACCACCCTGCGCCGTGGGCAGCGCGAACGCGTAGTTGATGTGGCTGAGCTTGCTGTACTGGAGCGTGTCCACGTTGCCCGCCCACGTCGGCAGGTAGCCCACCACGCGCGTCGCCAGCGCCGGCGACTCCACCGCGCCCAACGGTTCGTCGGACGTCGGAACGTCCCCGGGGCCCGAGCAGCCCCCCAGCGATGCGAGAAACACGGCGCCCAGCGCCAACGTCCGGAACGGCGTTGCGAAGAGAGACACGGAAGACTCCTGCGTCATGGGTTTTGACGGGCTGAACCCGTAAAACCACATCAAGCAGTCTTTCCGGCAAAACTCAACGACTCATCGCTTCAGCAGCAGCGGCCCCCGCCGCCCCGGTAGCGGGCCTGGAGGCGGTCATTGAAAAACTCCGCATAGGTCATCACCGCGCGGTCCGGATGGTGACGGAGCATGTGGGCCACATAGGTGTCGTAGTCGGGCACGCCAATCATCTGGCGCGCGATGCGCACGGACTTGCGCCAGCCCTGCTGGAGCGTCTGGACGAAGTCGGGCCTCACCGTTGCACCGGGGCAGCGGCGGCCACGTAGGGCGTCTCCTGCGCGGTGGCCACCGTCGAGCGTCGGGCGGCGAGGATGGCGCGCACGCCGAAGAGGAGGGTGGCCACCACCACGGCCATGAAGAACGCGGTGAGGGCGGCGTCCAGGTAGTCGTTGAAGATGATGCGCTCCATCTCCTCCACGGACTTCGCGGGGGCGATGACGCGGCCTTCGGCCACCGCCTGGGAGAAGGCCTTCGCGTGGGCGACGAAGCTCACGCGCACGTCGCCGCCGAACACCTTCTGGAAGCCGGCGGTGAGCGTGCACAGCACCAGCCACGCGGCGGGGATGCCGGGCACCCACGCGTAGCGTTCACGCTTCATCTTCACCAGCACCACGCACCCCAGCGTGAGCGCCACGGCGGCGAGCATCTGGTTGGCGATGCCGAACAAGGGCCACAGCGTGTTGATGCCGCCCAGCGGATCCACCACGCCCTGGTAGAGGAAGTAGCCCCAGGCGCCCACGCACAGCGCGGTGGCCAGCAGGTTCGCGCCCCAGGACTCCGTGCGCTTCAGGGGCGCGTACACGAGGCCCGCAAGCTCCTGAATCATGAAGCGGCCCACGCGGGTTCCGGCATCCACCGTGGTGAGGATGAAGAGCGCTTCGAAGAGGATGGCGTAGTGGTACCAGAAGGCCATCATCCCCTGCCCGGACACGAGCCCGTGGAGGATCTGCGCCATGCCCACCGCCAGCGTCGGGGCACCGCCCGCACGGGACAGGATGGTCGTCTCGCCGATGTCGCGCGCCGTCTGCTCCAGGATGTCAGGGGTGATGACGAAGCCCCACTGGCTGATGGTCTGCGCCGCCTGCGTCGCGCTGGTGCCGATGAGCGCCGCGGGCGAGTTCATCGCGAAGTAGACGCCCGGGTCCAACACCGACGCGGCGATGAGCGCCATGATGGCCACGAAGGCCTCCATCAACATGGCGCCATAGCCCACGATGCGCGCGTCGGCTTCGCTGGCCAGCATCTTGGGCGTGGTGCCCGACGCGATGAGCGAGTGCCACCCGGACACCGCGCCGCACGCGATGGTGATGAACAGGAACGGGAACAGGCTGCCGGAGAACACCGGGCCGGAGCCGTCCACGAACTTCGTCACGGCCGGCATGCGCAGGTCCGGTGCCGCCAGCGCGATGCCCACCGCCAGCAGCAGCACGGTGCCAATCTTGAGGAAGGTGGACAGGTAGTCGCGCGGCGCGAGCAAGAGCCACACCGGCAGCACCGCCGCGCAGAAGCCGTAGCCGATGAGCAGCCACGCCAGCGCCTTGCTGTCGAAGGTGAACCAGGGGGCCCAGGTGGTGGACTCGGACACCTGGCCGCCCAGGTAGATGCTCAGCATCAGGAGCACGAAGCCGACGATGGAGACCTCCAGCACCTTGCCGGGGCGCACGTAGCGCAGGTACAGGCCCATCAGCACGGCGATGGGGATGGTCATGGCCACCGTGAAGGTGCCCCAGGGGCTGTGCGTCAGCGCCTTGACGACCACCAGCGCCAGCACCGCGAGGATGATCATCATGATCATCAGCACGCCCACCATCGCCGTCACGCCGGCCGCCGGCCCCAGCTCCATGCGGACCATGTCGCCCAGCGACTTGCCGTCGCGGCGGATGGACAGGAAGAGCGTCACGAAGTCCTGCACCGCGCCCGCCACCACCACGCCCACGAGGATCCACAGCGTGCCGGGCAGGTAGCCCATCTGCGCGGCCAGCACCGGGCCCACCAGCGGCCCCGCGCCCGCGATGGCGGCGAAGTGGTGGCCGAACACGACCCAGCGATCCGTGGGCACGTAGTCCAGGCCGTCGTTGCGGCGCTCGGCGGGGGTGGCGCGCGTGGGGTCCAGGCGCAGCGCTTTTTCGGCAATGAACCGGCCGTAGAAACGATATCCCAGCATGAACACCGCGACCGAGGCGACCACCAGCCAGATGGCGTTGATGGACTCCCCCCGGTGCAGCGCCACCACGCCCAGGCTGAACGCCCCGGCCAGGGCCACCAGCAGCCATCCCAACTTCCGAGCGACTCCACCCATGAGGACTCCCCGTCGCGGGCCCCGCACCGACACCCGGCGCGGGGTTTATAGCGCACCCGTAGTCGCGGTCCGTTGCGTGCGCGATGGGATGTCGGATCCTGAAGGAAGTCCGAGCGCCATGAACGCTCCCTTCCGCCGACCGCGTGCCGTCCTCCTGTTCCTCCTGGCGGGCCTGCTGACCGCGTGCGCCACGCCGCGCGTCGCCTCGAAGCCCGTCAGCGCGTCGGGGCCGGAAGTGTGGCGCTCCCGGGGATATGGATGGCTGCTCACCGTGACGCTGGAGGGATTGCGCCTGCACCACGAGACGGCGGCGTGGTGCTACCCGGATCCCGCTTCGTCTTCGGAGCTGAAGCAGATGTTCGGCGTCCAGGAGCCGGGGCCCTCCGAGGACATCCGGGACTTCTTCGCCGCGCCGGGGGAGACGCGCTACCGGTTCGACCGCATCGCCGCGCTTCCCGCCGACTGCGACGCGCACCCTGTATGGAGCGCTCCGGAGTTGTTCGACGTGTTCCGGGCGACCTTCGCGGAGCACTACGCCTACTTCCCCGAACGGGGTCCGGATTGGTTGGCGCGACTGGAGGCGGAGCGTCCCCGGGTGTCGCCGGGCATGGACGACCGGGCGTTGTTCACCCTCTTCGCGGAGTCACTCCGCATGCTGGGCGATGCGCATGTGGAGCTGCTGGCGGATGACGCCAGGTCCGACACGCTGACGTACGAAGAGCGCGCCACGGGGACGCTCGCGCTGCTGGAACAGGAGGCCCGGCGGACGGGGCGCACCCCAAAGGCCGTGCAGAAGGAGTGGCTGGGTGCGTACCGCGACGGAATCCTCCAGACGGTGCTGCGCGGCCAGGGCCATCACGTCGCGAACCAGCGCGTGTTCTGGGGCTTCGCCGCGCCGGGCGTCGGCTATCTCAACGTGATGACGATGGGCGGCTTCGTCGCCGCGACGGACGGGGACGACGCGACGCCGGAACAGGAGCTGGCCGCGCTGGAGCCGGTGCTGGATGATGCGATGGCTTCCTTCGCGGGCGCCACGGCGGTCATCGTGGACGTGAGCAACAACCGGGGCGGCCATGATGTCGTCTCGCGGGCGATCGCGGCGCGCTTCGCGGACCGGCCACGGCCTGCGTATTCCAAGTGGGCTCACGGGGCGAAGCACGTCCCGCCGCAGGAGTTCATCCTCACGCCCACGTCACGACCTGCGTTCCATGGGCCCGTCCAGTTGGTGACGAGCGACGTCACGGTCAGCGCCGGGGAGGTGTTCACGCTGGCGATGCGCGCCCTGCCCCAGGTGCTCCACGTGGGGACGCGCACGCGGGGTAGCTTCTCCGATGTGCTCGTCAAACCGCTGCCGAATGGCTGGACGCTCCACCTGTCGAACGAGCACTACACCGACGCTCGGGGCGAGGACTTCGAGGCACGCGGGGCACCACCCCAGCAGTCCCTGGACGTGTTCCCGGAGGCGGACCTGTCCCACGGGCATGCGCGTGCGATACGGGCGCTGGCCGACTCGCTCACGGTTCGCGACGCGAAGTAGCGACGTGGCCCTGGGGGCATGGGGACCCAGCGCTGGCGGACATCCGGATGCCCTCGAAGACGCCTGGCGTGCCTCCGTGAAAGGAGACCGGTCAGGGAGGCAACCCGGTGCGTCGTGCCATCGCTTGCGGGCAGACCTAGCTTTTCTCGCGTGGAGCCCACCGGTCCCCACGAGGAGGACATCCGATGCCGACCCGTTCCCCCGTCCGCAAGCACGTCACCCGCAGCCGGACGCTGAAGGATCCAAAGGGCGGACTGACCGCGGCGGGCCGCGCCTGGTTCCATGAGAAGGAAGGCGCGAACCTCAAGCCGGGCGTGAAGGGCAGGGCCGACACGCCGGAGAAGATGCGTCGCAAGGGCAGCTTCCTGCGCCGCCACTTCACCCATCCCCGGGGGCCCATGATGGATGCGAAGGGCAAGCCCACGCGGCTGGCTTTGTCCGCCCGCGCGTGGGGAGAGCCGGTGCCTCGTGACAACGCCGGGGCGAAGAAGCTCGCGGACAAGGGAACCCGGCTGTTGGAGCGCTACCATGCGGCCAAGGGGCGCTCGGGCCCGGCGGCGAAGCGCGGGGGCGTGAGGAAGACGCGGACCGCCGTGGCGGCGAAGCGCACCGGGACCAAGAAGACGCGGACCGTGGTGGCGGCCCGCCGTGTGACCGCGAAGAAGCGCGCTCCGGCCAAGGCTCGCAAGACCGCGACCCGACGCGTGAAGAAAGCCTGACACACCAGACGATTCAGGTACGCCATGAGGCGCCCACCGTCAGGAAGCCTCCTGCCTCATGCTGCGCGACCAGGACGCATTCGGTGCCGCCCCCTCAAGGAGGGAGCAGGGCCATGGGTCTCCCTTGGAGGGGTGCTCACGACGTCGCGAGCACCTTGTCCAGGGTGAGCGGCAGGGAACGGATGCGCCGTCCGGTGGCGTGGTGGATGGCATTGGCGATGGCGGCCGTCACACCGGTGATGCCAATCTCCCCGATGCCCTTGGCACCCAGTTCGTTCACGTGCGGGTCGCTCTCCGGCACGAAGATGATGTCGATGTCCGGCACGTCCGGGTTCACCGGCACGTGGTAGTCCGCCAGGTCCTGGGTCATGAAGCGTGCCGAGCGCGGATCCAGGTACGTCTCCTCCATCAACGCCATGCCGATGCCCATCACGATGCCGCCCAGCAACTGGCTGCGCGCCGTCTTCGCGTTGAGCACCGTGCCCACGCCGAACGCGCCGACACAGCGGCTCACGCGCACTTCGCCAAGGTCCGGATCCACGCGCACCTCCACGAAGTGGGTCCCGAAGGCGTGCATCGCGTACTGGTCCTTCTCCGGCCCCGCCTCCGCGCTCGCCTCCGCGTCCAGGGACGCAAGCCCCTTGCGCTTGAGCAGCGCCGCGAAGTCCTCGCGCTTGCCGCCGGACACCAGGACGCCGTTCTCCACCGTGACCTGCGCGGCAGGAACGCCGTGCAGGGGCGCGCCCGGATCCGCCACCGCCAACGCGATAGCCTTGTCACGCAGCGCGAGCGAGGCCTTCTTCACCGCCGAGCCCACGCTCGCCGCCGTCTGCGAACCTCCCGACACCGGTGTCTCCGGCATCCGCGTGTCGCCCAGATCGAACTTCACCTTCGCCGGCACGAGGCCCAGCGCGTCCGCCGCGACCTGCGTCATCACCGTGTATGTGCCCGTGCCCAGGTCGTGCGAGCCCGCCAGCACGCGCGCGGTGCCATCCGGCAGGAGCGTGGCCTTCGCGGACGCCTTGGAGCGCAGCGTGGGGTACGTCGCCGTGGCCATGCCCCAGCCCAGCAGCGTGCGACCGTCCTTCATGGAGCCCGGCGTCGGGTCGCGCTTCGCCCAGCCGAACCTATCCCCCGCCACGCGGTAGCACTCCTTGAGCGACTTGCTGCTCCAGGGGTGGCCCGTCTCCGGATCCTTGTCCGCGTGGTTCTTCAGCCGCAGCGCCACGGGGTCCATCTTCAGCTTCACCGCCAGCTCGTCCAGCGCGGACTCGAGGGCGAAGGTGCCGGACGCCTCCCCCGGCGCCCGCATGAACGTGGGCGTGCCCACCGACAGCCGCACCAGCCGGTGCGAGGTGGTGATGCGGTCGCTGGCGTACAGCATGCGCGTCGACTTGCCGCTGGGCTCGACGAACTCGTCGAACTCCGACGTGCAGCTCACCGTGTCGTGCTTCACGAGCAGCAGCTTGCCGTCCTCGCGCGCCTGGAGCTGGAGGCGCTGCTGCGTCTCCGGCCGGAAGCCCACCTGGCTGAACATCTGCTCGCGCCGCAGCACCAGCTTCACCGGCTTCTTCACCGCCTTCGCCGCGAGCGCCGCGAGGACCACGTGCGACCAGGGGGAGCCCTTGGAGCCAAAGCCTCCCCCCACGAACTTGCACACCACCCGCACGCTCTCCGGGGGGATGCCAAAGAGGGCCGCCAGCCGCGCGCGCGTCCCGAAGACACCCTGCGTGGTGTCGTAGACCGTGAGCGTCTCCCCCTCCCACAGCGCCAGGGTGGCGTGCGGCTCCATGGGGTTGTGGTGCTCGTAGGGCGTCACATAGGTGGCGTCCACGGTGGCGGCGGCCTTGTCGGTGGACGCCTTGCCCTGATCCATGTCCGCGGGCTTGCCGTTGATCTGCTTCGGCTTGTACGCGCGCGGCTGCTCTGCCTTCACATCCACCTTCGGCTTGCCGGCCCGGTATTTCACCTTCACCAGCGCGGCCGCGTACGTCGCACGCTCCAGGGTGTCCGCCACCACCAGCGCCACCGGCTGGTTCTGGTACTGCACCTTTCTCGACTGGAGGGCGTGCACCACCATGTCCGTAGGGCTCTGCTTCTTCACGGGATCCGCCGCCAGCTTCGGCGCGTCGTCCGGCGTCAGCACGGCCAGGACTCCCGGCTGGGCCTTCGCGGCCTTCACGTCCACGCTCACGATGGAGCCCGTGGCGATGGTGCTGCCCACGATGACCGCGTGGACGACGCCCTCCTCGGGCATCTCCGCCGAGTACTTCGCTCCTCCCGTCACCTTGAGCCGTCCGTCCACCCGCCCCAGCGGCTTGCCCACCGACGTGTCCATGGCGTTGTCTCCTTCGCGACTCAGGCGATTCCGGCGGTGAGGGACAGCGCTCGCACCAACGTGCGCCGCGCGAGGTCCACCTTGAAGGCGTTGTGCGTGCGGGGCTTCGCACCCTTCAGCGCCGCTTCCGCGGCCGCCTTGAAGTGCACCTCGTCCGCGGGCTTGCCCACGAGCGCGGCCTCCGCCTCCTTGGAGCGCCATGGCTTCGTGCCCACCCCGCCCAGCGCCACGCGCGCGGCCTTCACGGTGGTGCCCTCCAGTTCCAGCGCCACCGCCGCGGACGTGAGCGCGAACGCATACGCCGCCCGGTCCCGCACCTTCACGTAGCGCGAGCGCGCCGCGAACCCCGACGCGGGCAGCGTCACCCCGGTGATGAGCTCCTCCGGCTGGAGCACGCTCTCCTTGTCCGGATGCGTTCCCGGCACGAGATGGAAGTCGATGAAGGGCACCGAGCGCTCCCCCTTCAAGCCCTGCACGTGCACGCTGGCATCCAGCGCGGCCAGGGCCACGTTCATGTCGGACGGGTTCGCCGCGATGCACTTGTCGCTCACGCCCAGCACCGCGTGCATGCGGTTGTAGCCGTCCAGCGCGGCGCAGCCGCTGCCGGGCTCGCGCTTGTTGCAGGCCTGGGACACGTCCCGGAAGTACGCGCAGCGCGTGCGCTGGAGGATGTTGCCTCCCAGCGTGGCCATGTTGCGCAGTTGCGGCGACGCACCGGCGAGCAGGGCCTCCGACAGCACGGGGTAGCGCTCGCGCACGAGCGGGTGCTGGGCCAGGTCGCTGTTGCGCACCAACGCGCCGATTCGCAGTCCCCCACCCTCCACCTCCCGGACCTGGGAGAGCGGCAGCCCGTTGATGTCCACGAGCACCGCGGGGTTCTGCACGTGCAGCTTCATCAGGTCCAACAGGTTGGTGCCGCCGCCAATGGGCGCGGCCTCCTGGGGCTTCGCGGACAGCCGCTGGAGGGCGGCGTTGGCGTCGGCGGCGGCCACGTAGTCGAGGTGTCGCATGGGGCGTCCTTTCTCAGGCCTGCTTGCCGCGCGCGTCCCGGATGGCCGCGACGATGTTGGGATAGGCACCGCAGCGGCAGATGTTCCCGCACATGCCCTCGCGGATGTCCGCGTCCGTCTTCCCCCAGGGCTCGCGCGTGAAGCCCACCGCGCTCATGATCTGTCCCGGGGTGCAGTAGCCGCACTGGAAGCCGTCGTGTTCCACGAAGGCGGCCTGCATCGGGTGCAGCGCGTCGCCCTTCGCCAGGCCCTCGATGGTCGTGATGCGCTTGCCCTGCTGCATCACCGCCAGCGTCAGGCAACTGTTCACCCGACGCTCGTCCACCAGCACCGTGCACGCACCGCACTGGCCCAGGTCGCAGCCCTTCTTCGTCCCCGTCAAGCCCAGGCGTTCGCGGAGCGCGTCGAGCAGCGTCACGCGCGGCTCCACCTCCAGCGCGTGCTCCTTGCCGTTCACACTCAGCTTGATGGGCACCGCGGGCACCGACGGGCCCTCCAGCCCGGAAGGCCGGGGGCTCGCGGCGAACGCGGTCTCCGATGTCAGCAGGCCGGAGGCCAGCAGTGCCCCACCCACCACCGCCGTGCCGACGAACTCGCGGCGGGTCGGCCTGCCGTCCTCCTGCTCCGGGGGCTCGGGGGTTTCAGGCTCCGAGGATGCGGGCGCGGAACACGGGGCTCCGTTGAAGACAGGGGGAGGCTTCGGCTCGGACATGGGGCACATCCTCCAGGTGTTGGGAGGAGTACCGCTCCAGGTGCCCTTCCGGGAGGGCCTGTTGTCCGGGACTGTCCTGATTGCGACCGGGGCCTCCCGGCACCTGTCGGACAGGACACACCGATACGGATCCGCGCAGTGTGATCAGCCCGTGGCGCGCCGTGCGGAGGTGACGTAGTCGGACGGGTCGAAGTGCTCCACGCGCCGTCGGAAGGCGGCGGTGGTGCCGGGCCAGAGGGCGGAGTTGCGCCCCGTGGCATCCATGTACCAACTGCGACAACCGCCCTGGCTCCACACGGTCGTGGACATCCGCGCATCCAGTTCGTGGATGAAGGCGTCCTGCACCTCCGGCACGGGCTCCAGGGCGGCGCCCGCGCGCGCATCCAAATATCGCAGCGCGCCCAGCACATGCTCCAACTGGGCTTCCATCATCAACAGCACGGAGGTGTGTCCCAGGCCGGTGTTGGGCCCCTGGAGCAGGAAGAGGTTGGGAAAGCCGCTCACGGAGGTGCCCAGGTAGGCACGGGGACTTCCCTCCCAGACCTCCGCGAGCGTGCGTCCGTCGCGCCCCCGGATGTGGTGTCCCAGGGGCATGTCCGTCACCGCGAACCCGGTGCCGAAGACAAGCGTGTCCACCGGGTGCACGGCGCCGTCCTCCGTGACGACCTCGTGCTCGCGCACCTCCCGGATGAGGGGCGTGACGACCTCCACGTTGGGGCGCGTGAGGGCCGGCAGGTAGTTGTCGGAGATGAGGATGCGCTTGCAGCCCATCGTGTAGCGGGGCGTGAGCTTGTCGCGCAGCACCGGATCCGCCACGACGCTCCGGAGGTGACGGAGCACCCAACGCTGGGCCAGGCGCAGCACCCACGGGTGCTGGAAGCCCAGGGCGAGGGCATCCCGCAGCAGGCGCAAGCCCTCACGCAGGAGCCACCGGACACCTGGAACGCGGGTGTACAGCGCCTTGCGCAGCGTCCCGATGGGCTGGTCGCCCCGGGGCAGCACCCACGCGGGCGTGCGTTGGAAGAGGACGAGCCGCCCGACCACCGGTTGGATCTCCGGGATGAACTGCACCGCGGAGGCGCCCGTGCCCACCACGCCCACCGAGCGGCCCTCCAACGCGTACGCCGGGTCCCAGCGCGCCGAGTGCATCACCTTGCCCTGGAAGCGCTCCAGGCCGGGCAGCGCGGGGATGACCGGTTCGCTCAGCGCTCCCACCGCGGGCACGAAGACGTCCGCGGTGAGCGGCCCCTGGGTGGTTTCCAGCGCCCAGCGGTTGCGCGCGGCGTCCCAGCGCGCGGACAGGATGGCGTGCTGGAAGCGCAGGTGCGGCGCCAGGTGGAAGCGCTCGACGCATTCGCGCAGGTAGGCGTGGATCTCCCCGGCCGGGGAATAGACGCGCGACCAGCCGGGATTCGGCGCGAAGGAGAAGGAATACAGCAGGGACTGCACGTCGCACGCACAGCCGGGATAGACGTTGTCGCGCCAGACGCCGCCCACGTCGTCGGCGCGTTCAAGGACGAGGAAGTCCTCGATGCCCTCCTGCTTCAACCGGATGGCCATGCCCAGGCCGGCGAAACCGGCACCCGCGATGGCGACATGCACGTGTGACGGGAGACGGGACACCGGGTGGACCTCCTGGAGCGGACAGGCCGCCCCTCGGGATGGCGCTCCGCTACGGACCGGAGCAGGACAGGGAAGCCCATCCTCTCCCCGGGCCGGGCGCGCACGCCATCACCGAACCTCGCGCTTCAACGGATACGGTGACCCCGGTCCAGCGCACGGGCCTGCCTGCCCCCATGCCGCGCCCGGGGGAGGCGGTGCGCTTGGAAGGACCCGCGCGTCGGGCACCCGCGGGCCACGCCAGGGCGGCCGGAGGCTTCGGGAGGATACTGTCGTCCTGCCCGCGCATTTCGCGCCGCATCCCAGGACGGTCCCTCCACCGTGACGACTCCCGCGCCCTTCGAACCCCACCTGCGCCCCGTCACGCTCGCAGACGATGGCTTCCTCTTCACGCTCTACGCGAGCACCCGCGCCCGGGAGCTGGCCTCCTGGGGCTGGAGCGCCGCGCAGCAGGAGATCTTCCTGCGCACGCAGTACCAGGCCCAGTCGCGTCACTACGCCGCGATCTACTCCCCGGAAGGCCACGCCCTCATCGAGGTGGACGGCGTTTGCGTGGGCCGACAGTGGCTCGTGCGCACGGACGCGGAGACGCTGTTGGTTGACATGGCCCTGCTGCCCTCGCACCAGGGGCAGGGGCTGGGCACGCGATTGCTGTGCGCGATTCAAGAGGAGGCAACCCGGGCGCGCGTGCCCGTGCGGCTGAACGTCACGCGCGACAATCCGGCGCTGCGGCTCTACACCCGGCACGGGTTCATGCCCGTGCCGGGAAGTGAGTCGGCGTCACCGTACCTGGAGCTGCGGTGGCAGGCTCCGGAGGGGGACTCCGGAACCGGCCTCGGGTGAAGACCGGCTCCGGGATGGGGCCCATCGACTACAGGCCCAGCAGCGACTCCGGCTCGGGGGCGACCGTCTGGAGGAAGTAGCCGCCCGTACCCCCGCCGGCGTTCCCGTTCGTGGTCGTGCCCGGGATGATGCCGCCGCCATTGCCTCCCGAACCCCCGCTGCCGCCACCGCCGCCTGCCGTGACGATGCTGGTCCCCGTCTGCGGCGGCGCGCTGTTCCCCGCGCTCCCCCCCGCAACCACCACGGAGCCCGTCACGCTGGGGCTCGCGGAGGCGATGAAGTGGACGATGCCACCGCCACCGCCACCACCACCGCCCTCACCCGTGCCGCCGTTGCCGTTGAAGCCATCCGCACCATTGCCACCCTGCGCGCGGATGGCGCCCCCCAGCGTGATGCTCCCCTTCGCCGCCACCAGGACGATGCCGCCACCGCCGCCGCCCGTGCCCACGATGGATACGCCCGCGGTCTGCGGGTTCACGCCATTGGCACCGTTCGCGTTGATGGAGCCACCGACGACGATGCGCACGTTGCCCCGCGCGGCCAGCATCACCGCGCCACCGCCAGCACCACCGTCCGCGCCCGCACCCGCGTAGAGGCGAGCACCCGCTCCACCGGACGCGTTCTGGACTCGCCGCACCTGGGAGCCCTGGAACGACGCGAGCCCCACGCCACCGCTGTACAAACCCGCCGCCGTCCGGGCGACTCCGGTGGGAGCCTGACCGCCGCCCAGGTCCTCCGCCCCCGGACGCACGGTGAGTGTCCCGCTCACGGTGATGTCACCCGAGGAGCGCAGCACCGTGCCGCTGGGCACGAAGAGCGTGCCCACGATGTTGATGCTGCTGAACTGGAGGTTGAAGCCCGCGGGAAGCTGGGACACGCCCGCGGGGGTGGAGAGGTCCACCGTCTGGCCGGAGGCCACGGTGAACGCGCCCGCCGAACCGTCGCCGTAGAGGCCCAGCGTGCCCGCCACACCCGCGGGGCCCTGGGCTCCCGCCGCGCCCGTCGGACCCGTCGCTCCCGCCGGACCCGTCGCTCCCGCGGGGCCCACCGCGCCCGTCGCGCCCGTGGGGCCCGCCGCGCCCGTGTCACCCTTCGCGCCCGTCGTTCCCGCCGGACCCGTCGCTCCGGCAGGACCCGTGGGGCCCGCAGGGCCGATGGCGCCCGTCGTGCCCGTGTCGCCCTTCGCACCCGCAGCGCCCGTCGCTCCCGTCGGTCCGGCAGGACCCGCCGCGCCCGTCGCTCCTGGAGCCCCCTCGGGCCCCGTCGCTCCGGCAGGACCCGTGGGACCCGCCGCGCCCGTGTCGCCCTTCGCTCCAGCGGGGCCCGTGTCCCCCTTGGCGCCGGCAGGACCCGTGGGACCCGCGATGCCCTGGGGACCGCTGAGCCCCATCGGCCCCATGGCGCCTTGCGGGCCCGTCGCTCCGGCAGGACCCGTGGGGCCCGCGATGCCCTGCGGTCCGGGCTCGCCCGCACCCGCCGGGCCGATCTCGCCCTGAGGACCCATGAGGCCGGGCTCGCCCGTGGCGCCCTTCTCACCCTGGGGGCCAGCCGCGCCCGTCGCTCCCGCGGGGCCCGTCGCTCCCGGAGGGCCCTCGGGGCCAACAGGCCCATCCCCCGTCTGCCCCGTACAAGCGGACACCATCAAGGTCGCGCAGAGCGACCACACACGGAAGCCTGAGAACTCCCCACGCAGGGGCACGAAGGTTCGAAGTGACATGGATTGGGTCCTCCCCCAACAGCGGCGGTGTAGCGACGTGCAGCGTAGGAGAAAACGCCATCACGCTCTGTGAAGCATCGCACACCCCAGGTCGGGTTTCCGCATGACGCGCCACGACCTTTCTTCAGGAGGGAGAGGCATGTTCTGTTCGGCGCCCGACACGCACCATCCACCCAGGGGGAACCATGTCTGAACCGTACATCGGTCAAATCATCATGTTCGGAGGTGACTTCGCGCCTCGCGGCTGGGCACTCTGCAACGGCGCGCTGCTCTCCATCGCGCAGAACCAGGCCCTCTTCGCCATCCTGGGCATCACCTACGGCGGCAACGGCACGACGACCTTCGCGCTGCCGGACCTTCGAGGGCGCTTCCCCATGGCGCCGGGCCAGGGCCCGGGGTTGGCTCCGCACTCCCTGGGAGAGGTAGCCGGCGGGCAGTCGGTGACGCTGATCTCGACGCAGATGCCCGCGCACACCCACCCGCTGATGGCCAACATGCAGGAAGGCAACGCGGAGAGCCCGGAGGGCGCGTACCTCGCCGCCTATCCTCCCGGCACCACCCCGACCCCCTACAACACGACCCCCAACACGGTGATGGGGCCCCAGGCCGTGGGCATCGCCGGCGGCAGCCAGCCGGTGCCCATCATGAACCCGTACACCGTCGTGAACTTCATCATCGCGACGGAGGGCGTCTTCCCCTCGCGAGGCTGATGCGTGGCTTGCGCGGGCCCGGCCCCGAAGCAGGGGCCCGCGGCTTCACCCCAACACTTCCGCGCGGGTGATGCGGTCCAGCCGGAAGTGGCGCCGTTCGCCGGACGCGAGGTCCACCGCGTCCAGCCGCGTCTCGTGCCGGTCCATCACCACGGACTCGATGCGCACCTCGCGCACCGTCTCCAGGAAGTTGCCGTCCACGTAGGTGATGCGCATCGGCTGGCGCTCGAACCACGCGCGCTCCAGCGATTCACGCACGCCCTTGCGCGTGGGCAATGACGGCACGCCCAGGAAGGTGAGCTCCCGCAGCCGGGCCAGCAGTTCGCGCTGCGCGGACGTGGAGAGGGCCGAGCGCACCTTGTCGAGCGCCGACTCCAGCGTCCCCGTGAAGGGCAACAGCCGCATGTCGATGGCGAAGCGGCCCAGCGCCACCACGAGCGCCGCCTCGCGCGCGGTGAAGTTCACCGGCGGCAGGCTGTAGCTGCGGTCCAACGCGTAGCCGCCGCCCCGGCCCCGCTCCGCCCCCACCGGCAGGGACGCGGCGCGCAACGTGTCCAGGTCGCGGTAGATGGTCCGCACCGTCACGCCGAAGCGCTCCGCCAGCACCTCCGCGGTGACGCCGGTACGACGACCCCTCAGGTACTCCGCGAGGGCGAAAAGACGCTCGGTGCGCTGCATGGCCTTGGAATCCTGACATACCGCTGTCAGCCGGGGGCCTCAAGCTGGGGGAAAGCGACCGTGATGCGAAGCCCCTTCGACAGCCCGGTGGATCCGCCCACCGCCCGCCCTTGCGAACCCGGCACCGGGGCGCCTATGAGCACCGGGAGCGCGGCACGCACGCCGCCACGTCCCTCCC
>NZ_RAVZ01000720.1 GCF_003611635.1 Corallococcus terminator
GCAGCTCATGCTCCAGAAGCAGCAGGAGGCCGTTGCCTTCGCCTCCAACATCATCAAGAAGCTGAACGAGATCGCGATGTCCGTCATCAGCAACCTCAAGTAAGCATCGCCGCTTCCCTGGCGATTTGAGAGCCGGTCCTCCTTCACGGGAGGCCGGCTCTTTGCTTTTCCGCTGCCACCCTTCCCTTCTGGGTGGGTGCGGAGCGAACCCGGCCAGGGGCCAGGGGCTGGGAGAAAAATAGGAATCGGAAATGTCGGAGGAAACTTCCGCCCCCTGATCCGCCATAATCCCTATGTAAGCAGCGCCGCAGCACACACCTCTTCCAAACCTCTGGAGTCTCTCCCATGAACGCCACTGCCTCCGCCGCCGCCCTCTCTACCGCCTTCAAGGGCAGCCAGTCCCTGAGCGCCACCGAGAAGTCCTCCCTGGCCGGCCTGGAGGGTGTCGACCTCGAGCGCGCCACCGCGCAGCTCATGCTCCAGAAGCAGCAGGAGGCCGTTGCCTTCGCCTCCAACATCATCAAGAAGCTGAACGAGATCGCGATGTCCGTCATCAGCAACCTCAAGTAAGCATCGCCGCTTCCCTGGCGATTTAAGAGCCGGTCCTCCTTCACGGGAGGCCGGCTCTTTGCTTTTCCGCTGCCACCCTTCCCTTCTGGGTGGGTGCGGAGCGAACCCGGCCAGGGGCCAGGGGCTGGGAGAAAAATAGGAATCGGAAATGTCGGAGGAAACTTCCGCCCCCTGATCCGCCATAATCCCTATGTAAGCAGCGCCGCAGCACACACCTCTTCCAAACCTCTGGAGTCTCTCCCATGAACGCCACTGCCTCCGCCGCCGCCCTCTCTACCGCTTTCAAGGGCAGCCAGTCCCTGAGCGCCACCGAGAAGTCCTCCCTGGCCGGCCTCTCCGGTGTCGACCTCGAGCGCGCCACCGCGCAGCTCATGCTCCAGAAGCAGCAGGAGGCCGTTGCCTTCGCCTCCAACATCATCAAGAAGCTGAACGAGATCGCGATGTCCGTCATCAGCAACCTCAAGT
>NZ_RAVZ01000721.1 GCF_003611635.1 Corallococcus terminator
GCATGGACGTGCCTTACAGGACAACGCGCGGAATGAGGATGCGCCGAGCGCCCGATGCGTCCAGCAGCTCCAGGCTGAATGCCGTTCCTATTTCCCAGGGAGGACTATTCGCCTCAACCCAGATGACCGCTTCTTGCCCGGGCCCAATCACAGTCTGCGTCGTGAGGATGCGGAATACCCGCGCGCGCTCCCCACCTACAGTGCCGGAGAGCCGCGCTTCAAGGGGCGTCCAGGGCGTGGGGGTGTTGTTGCGGACGGCGACGGACACCAGTCCCCAATTCGCCGCACGCAAGCTGAAGCCCTGACTCCAGGACACGCGGCCTGCCGATGACTTCTCGTCACGCGTCTTCGCAAACCTGGTTGCAGACACCCCGTCACCATCAAGGAGGCCGGCCAGGGCGAAACGTGTAGGGCCGTTGGCATCGCGGCCTGCGCGCAGTTCAGCAAGCTCCGCACCTTGCGCCGTCAACTGAGCGCGAGCCTCGGCCAACTCAGCCTGAAGGGCTGGGATTGACAGTGCGCTCCGGAAGATCCGCACCCGGGCATCCACCTCGGACGGATGGGTCACGAGCATCAACACCGCGGGCTCGGCGCGCTCACGCTCGGAGAAGCGAACGCGGAGGCCAAGCCGTTCGCCTGGGGCGAGGTCCGCGACAGGTTCCAGGTAGACGGCCCATTCCCCCACCTCCACAAGCCGGAACCGCTCGCGGCCTTCCAGCTCAAGGCTGCCCTTCTCCAGCGGCGCGTCGAAGACGAGGGCGGTCAGCGCCCCTCCAGCCACCCGCAGTACAGGCACAGGCTCCGCGGTACTGCCCGTCAACGCGACTCGCCGGTCCTGCCGCGCACGCCCGCCAGGGACGGTCTGGGCGGGGGCGGCAGCACCCAGCAGCAGGAAGAGAAGGGCGGCAAGTCGCGGCAACGGAATGTCTCCAGTCCTTCACCCTACCACATGGGTAGCGCCACAGCCGAGGAAAGGCCGTCAAGCCGACTATCGCAGGAAGGGCGGGATGACACCTCGCGACGCGGGATGGGCC
>NZ_RAVZ01000722.1 GCF_003611635.1 Corallococcus terminator
CTGGCGCCGCTGTTCGGCCGGCCCGCCGCCAATGCCAACGGGCCAGTACTGGTGGTGGGAACGACGCGGCCGGAGCTGGGGCTGCGCACGGATGAAGTGTCGGAGGTGGCGGTGCTGACGGGCACGGAGCTGTTGCCCGCGCCCCCCTCCCTGGAAGAGGAAGCGGGCGCGCTGGTGTCTGGCGTCAGCCCCGACGGCACACTCGTTCTGGAGGGAGAGGCCCTCCTGGGTGACAGTCGTCTCGTGTTCGAGCTGTCCGAAGAAGGAGTCGCATGAGCATCGGGAATCGTATCGCGCTGGGATTCGGACTGTCCCTGCTGGTCCTGCTGGTGATCGCCGGCGTCGCCTTCCAGGGCGCGCAGCAGCTCACCACCACCACCGAGGGCCTGCTGGAGTCACACAACAACTACAAGCTGCTGCGTGAAGTGCGCGCGCTGCTCGTAGACGCGGAGACGGGCCAGCGCGGCTACGTGCTCACCGGCGAAGAAGTCTACCTGCGCCCGTACCAGGCCGCCCTGAGCGAGCTGCGCACGGACATGGACAAGCTGCGCGTCGCGATGGACAAGTACCCGGAGCAGCGCTCGCGCATGGCCAAGATAGAGCCGCTCATCGCCAACAAGCTGGACGAGCTGGCGGACACCATCCGCCTGCGCCGTGAGCAGGGCTTCGACGCTTCCCTGGCGATCGTCAAGACCAACCGGGGCCAGCGGGAGATGGATGCCATCCGCGAACTCATCTACGAGATGCGCGACACGGAAGAGGACCGCTGGAGGGCCCA
>NZ_RAVZ01000723.1 GCF_003611635.1 Corallococcus terminator
GTCCCCAGGCCCCCTCCGCCGTCGCATCCGCCGACAGGAACAGCCCACCGGACACCCGCACCTCGTTGAGGCGGGCACCCGAGGCCTGGGAGCGCACTGGAGCCGCGTCCAACCCGTCGTCGAAGTTGAGAATGGTTCTCATTTTCACGATGTGAGAGCAAATACCCCCTGGAAGGTGGGAACGTCAATCTGTAGCCGGGCTGAAATCATCCCGGTGCGTCAAATCAGGACCATTTCGACGCCAAGGGCATGATTTTCCGGGGTAATTGCGAGCTTGAGTGCGTATAAAGGCATTCCGCTGGCACGGTTTTCCGCAGCCAGGGGTTGTCGCACCCCGGTGCGATGACCCCCCCCCCCATTCTTGATGACGACCGTCCCCGCCACCTCCGGGCGTGAAGCCCTCCGAGAGACCAGGATCGCCCTGGTGGCGGTGGTGTGCGCGGTGGCCTTCGCCGGCTTCCTGGGACTGACGGGCCCCACCTTCGAAGCCCCCCGACAGGCGGGGGTGGAAGCCTCCCGCGCCCCGACGGTGACGCGCGCGCCCTCCGGCAAGGGCGCGCGGTGGGTGTCGGGCATCCTCCATGAGGACCCGGTGGGCACGCCGGCGCCCGCCTCGCGCGATCGGGTGGACCCCGGCGGCGTCAGCCACCGCGCGTCGCCGCCGTTCGTGCCCCGGCTGGACTCCCTGCGCGCGCTGCTGGCGCGCTACGACGCCCAGGTGCTCGCGCGGGCCCACAGCCTGCTGGCCCAGGCGCTGCCGTCCCGGCTCGCGCCGCTGGCGGACCGCCCCCGGACTGTGAACTGTCCGGCCCAGGGCCCTCCCGTCACGGGCTGAGCGTCACGTCCCCTTCTTCTTCGTGGGCCTGTGACCGTGAGGCTCCCGGTGTGCCTTCAGGAGCCCAGGCAGGCGGGCCCTTCTTCCATCGCACCTTTCGTAGCGCACCTGCTTGTGCAGGCGCGCGAGGCCGCTTCAATGTCTTCGTCCCCTTCTTCCGACCCCACCCCCACGC
>NZ_RAVZ01000724.1 GCF_003611635.1 Corallococcus terminator
TGGCGCATGTCGGCGTCTTCGATGGAGATGCGCCTGTCGGCCGCCACGCCTTGTCGAATCTGAACGCCGCCTTCGGAGCGCGGCTCGAGGTCCTGTTCGCGCACCTGCGCGAGCGCTTCGATGGAGCGCGTCAGCGCAGCCGCGACGCGTGACTTCGACTGCTTCGCCACCCAGGCCATGAGGCGGTCGAGTTGTCGGCACAGGCGATTGAGTGCGTCGAGCTTCGCGTCGGGCGCGCTCCAGTCGATATCGAGGCCGGCCTTGATGCTGCTGGCCCTCAGCAACGGCGCATCGGCCTGCTGAATTACCTCCTCGACGTCAGTACCGAGCGCGAGCGCCATGCCCTCGGCCACCTTGCGGCCTGCGTGGCCGAGCAGGTTGAGGGTGTCCTCAACCCGCCCGGCCCCTTCTAAAGGGCGGCTGTCGACCCCCACTCGCAGCGTCTTCGGCGTCTTCTTCGAGTCAAACCCCTTCGTCCGCTTTGCCACCTCGACGGTGCGCTCCAGCAGCCGGCGGTCCATCTGGGTCGCGATGAGTCGCTCCCTGAATTGCTGCAGCCCGCCCTGGGAGAAGGCGGGCTCGTCCTCGTCCGCACCGAGTCGGTCCAAGACCATTCGCCACCGGCTGTCGGTGCCCGAGAGACATACGGCTTCGGCGTCCGAGGCCTGCGTGTAGGCCTGTACCAGCAGCGCCATGCACATCATCGCGGGCGGCTGCGGCGCTTGCCCCTGGCCCGTCTGTCGGTACATCGCCTCGAGCTCGTCCTGAAAAGCCTCATCGAACAACTCGTGCCGATGCTCGCGCAGGAAGACGAAAAGCTTCCTGCTCTTCCCCGCGAGCTTCAGCAGGCGCTGCTCCCGTGCGCTCTGCTCCACAGTCGGCTTCCAGCGCTCCATGAGCCACCTCCGAGAGGTGGCGACCTGATCACGCGGCGACAGCCCACGTCGATCGCGCTCGTAAGTATTCGACTTTCCTCGGGCGGAAACCTGATCGGCGCTCTAG
>NZ_RAVZ01000725.1 GCF_003611635.1 Corallococcus terminator
AGGCGACACGCCCGACAGCCTCTGTGGCCGGAAGGTGAACGCCCACGGACTGTGCAGCACCCACAACCGGCAGAAGCCGCCGCTGCGCCCCATCCGCCCGGTGTCCTCGCCGAGTCCTCACGCCTCGCTTCACGGCTATGGCCTCCGGTGGAAGTCCGCGGAGACGCTTGCGAAGCTGGAGGCGGAGGCAGACAGACGCGGCATGACGCCGTCCGCCCTGATTGTTGAAACCCTTGAGACGGCCTTCGGGCCGAAGCGGAAGCGATGATGTCCTCACGTCCTCCCAACCTCCCCCACTCCCTGCTGAACACCCTGGGTTCCAAGGAAGCTGCCCGCGCCTTTCTGGAGAAGCTGGCCGCCGCGCTCGTTCATGGCGCTGGCCCGCACGCCGACGTGAAGCAACGCGAAGTGTCCGCCACTGCCAGCCTTCTTCTCGAAGTCGTCAACCTCGTGCGCTTCGCCCTCCCCTACATGGTGACGAAGGTGCCCGTCACCGGGGTGCTCCTCCAGCGGGAGGAGGAGTCCCAGCACGAGGAGGAGCGCACCTACGCCTCCGCCGACGGCGTCGCTCTCCCCGCGCTGTGCGTGGTGGGAGATGCGGCCCCCGTCCGTTTCACGGTGCCTGGTGAGCGCCGAGGGACCATCGGAGGCAGTGGCGTGTGGCTCACAGGGGACGGCCGCTTCTTCTCCCTCGGGTACACCGGCACGTGGGATGCGAACGCGAGGACCCGCGAGTGGCGGTCCACCCTCACGTTCCTCACGCTTGAGGAGGCCGCCCTCGTCGCCGACCCCGTCCGCGTCGCCACCGCCCTGGCTGTCGAGTGCCACAACCGACAGCCTGACGGGGACACTGCTACCAGGGCGCGGCGCGTCGAACTCCTCAACGCCGTGACGGCGCTGCTTCGCCGCTGAGCCGCAACAGTTGCTGGCCGGGAAAGGGGGGGGGCACGTCTCCCCTGCCTGAGCCCCGCGTTGTCCGGGCGCCCGGACAACGAC
>NZ_RAVZ01000726.1 GCF_003611635.1 Corallococcus terminator
CCCTTGAAGAACGGGGTGTGGCGCCCACCCTCTTCCTTCGACAGCACGTAGATCTGCGCCTTGAACTTGGTGTGCGGCGTGATGGAGCCCGGCTTCGCCAGCACCTGGCCACGCTCCATGTCCTCACGCTTGAGGCCACGGACCAGCGCGCCGATGTTGTCGCCCGCGCGGCCCTCGTCCAGCAGCTTGCGGAACATCTCCACGCCCGTCACGACCGTCTTCTGCGTCGCGCGCAGACCGACGACTTCGACTTCCTCGCCGACCTTGATGATGCCGCGCTCGACGCGACCCGTCGCCACCGTACCACGGCCGGCGATGGAGAACACGTCTTCCACCGGCATCAGGAAGGGCTTGTCCGTCGCGCGCACCGGCGTCGGGATGTAGCTGTCCACCGCCTCCATCAGCTTCAGGATGGCCGGCTCGCCGATGTCGCTGGTGTCACCCTCGAGGGCCTTGACGGCCGAGCCGGGGACGATGGGGATGCTGTCGCCGGGGAACTCGTACTTCTTGAGCAGGTCCCGGACTTCCATCTCCACGAGCTCGCGCAGCTCGGGGTCGTCCAGCAGGTCCACCTTGTTCAGGAAGACGACGATGTAGGGCACGCCGACCTGGCGGGCCAGCAGGATGTGCTCGCGCGTCTGCGGCATCGGGCCGTCCGCCGCGGAGACCACCAGGATGGCGCCGTCCATCTGCGCCGCGCCCGTGATCATGTTCTTCACGTAGTCCGCGTGGCCCGGACAGTCGACGTGCGCGTAGTGGCGGTTCTTCGTCTTGTACTCCACGTGCGCCGTGGAGATGGTGATGCCGCGCTCCCGCTCTTCCGGCGCCTTGTCAATCTGGTCGTACGCCATGAACGTGGCGCCACCGGACTTGGCGAGCACCTTCGTGATGGCGGCCGTCAGAGACGTCTTGCCGTGGTCCACGTGCCCAATCGTTCCGATGTTCACGTGGGGCAGGCTGCGATCGAACTTTTCCTTGGACATGA
>NZ_RAVZ01000727.1 GCF_003611635.1 Corallococcus terminator
CCGCGGGGCAGGGGAGGGCACGACGGGCGGTGCTCGGGTGCCCGAAGGCGCGGACAGCACGTCCGTCGTTCCAGCGCGCGGCGCGGTGAGGGTGTCCAGCGGCTCCAGCGGCGCATCCCCGAACGGGTTGTCGCCCGCGTCCCCGGGTGCCTCCGTGCCCGCGTCCTCCGCCGGATCCATCCCCTTGTGCGAGGTCACCGCGAGGCGGGCCACATCCATCGCGCGGTCGGGATCATCCCCCAGCAGGGTGACGACGACGACGCACGGCGTGTCGTCATCCCACGCCACCACCTGCGTCATGCCCTGCACGGGACTGCGCCGAGCCGCGGCCCGGCCCAGCGCGGACACCTCCTCGCCGCCCGCGTTCAACGTGGGCTCCAGCAATGCGCGCACGTCCGCGCTCGCGTAGCCGGGCTGGCAGTCGTAGGCCACCGACAGGGACACGTCCGGCATGGCGGCCGAATGCAACGTGCAGAGCGGTCCACACGTGGGGCAGGCCCGCTCCTCCTTCATCGCGAACCCGTTGAGCGTGAGGTCGCGCAGGTCCTCCGGCAGCAGCACGTCGCAGGAGGGAATCGCCAGCGGGGAGGGTCTCCCCGGCAGCCCGATGACGCCCGCATCCGTCGCATCCGTCGCTTCCGTGTTCGCGCCGGGCCTGCTGCACGCGCCCAGGGCGAGCGCCATCAGCAGTGCACCCCGTCCGACCCTCATCCCGTCTGCTCTCCTCACCGACGCCTCTGTCGCGAGAACAGGATGGTAGACCGGGGCCAGCCCCCGTCGTCAGCATTGTGGCGCGGCTGCCACTTTCCGGACGTGGCCGGATGGCGGGATGCAGGACGGGCAGGCCGGCCTCGTTCATGGCCGGAGCGTGGGCTAGGCTGCCCGCCCTCTTCCATGCGCATCCCCGGACTCCTCACCCTGTCGGCCCTGGTCCTCTGCTGGGGTTCCCCCGTCCTGGCCCAGGCCCCCGCCTCGCCG
>NZ_RAVZ01000728.1 GCF_003611635.1 Corallococcus terminator
GGTGGAGAGACCGAGGGCGTTGGTGCTCGTGGCCGTCACCGTGAGCGGGTTGCCCGAGGGCAAGCAGGAGGGCGCCGTCCAAAGGACTTCGCTGGTGGTGGCGGTGCTAGTGGCCGTGCCCAGCGTTCCGGCGCTGGTGGCCCAGGTGAAGCCAAGGGCACTGCCCTGGGCATCCTGCGCCTTCACCCGGAAGACGACGGTGCCGCCGGACGCCGGCACGCTCGCGCTGGACTGGGAGGACTCCACCACCTCGGGCGGGAAGCGACCTGAAGTCCCCGGGCCCACGTAGATGCCCAGACTGCCCTGCCCCTGCCCGCCCCGGCCGTCCGAGGCCACCACGGTGAGCGTGCACGTGCCGCCGGACGGCTGCGCCGAGGGCGTGAAGCTGGAGCTGGCGGAGGTGGCATTCGTCCACGTCCCCGCGCACGAGGCCGTCCACTCGTAGGAGAGGCTGTCTGCGTCCGCGTCGCTCGCGACGGCCGCCCCGGCCGTCGCCTGGCCGACGGCCACGGAGGACGGCAGCGCCGTCACCCCAGCCACCTGGGGCCAGGTGTTGACGGTGACGTTGACGGCGGCACTGCCGGTGCCGGTGCTCACCGTCACCGTGACGCTGAGGGCGGCGGAGGCGCCCTTGGAGTCCGTCACCGTCAGCGTCAGCACCACGGGGCCGGCGGAGGCCGGCGCCGTCCAGGCCGTCGAGAGGCTGGAGGCGGCGCTGAAGCTGCCCGTGCTGGCCGTCCAGGCATAGGTGAGGGTGTCGCTCGCGTTGGGGTCGTCCGCGGTGGCCTGGAGGGCCACCTGGCCACCCGGGGCGACGGTGCCGGGGCTGGCCACCAGCGACAGGATGCGCGGCGCCGCGTTTTCGAAGGGCGGGGGCGCGTTCACCTCCTGCAGCAGGAGCGTCACGGCCGTCGTCTGGCCAGCCTGAATCGTGACGGGCGTCACCTGGCCCGAGTAACGCACGGTGTTGGAGGC
>NZ_RAVZ01000729.1 GCF_003611635.1 Corallococcus terminator
GGCGAGGCGACGACGGTCGGCTTCAGGGGCGTCTGGACGGTCAAGGGCGTCTCACTCCGGGCAAGGCAAAAGCGCAGCCATCAGGACGCGAACCGCCGTCCTGCTCGGGGCCAACAGACCCCGTTGAAATGACTCAAGATTGGGTGGGAACGGGTGCTGTCCTGCGATCAGAACCCGGGGACCTGGAGACAACAGACCGACATGTAGCTATTTGTCGGCCAGAAGCAGGTGTCGCGCAAGAAAACCACACTGCCTCCGGGTCTTGGGAGCGGCCACCCGGAACCGGGGGCAGCCGCTCGGCCGACACAAGCTATGGGGGGGGACCCAGTGTGTCAACGCTAGATCCTGTGGGAGCCTGCCCGGCCGGTGGGATCGATGCTTGCAATCTATGATCACTCAACAGGGCCGTTTTCGACGTTCGGCGGCGGACATTTCCGTGTCACGAAGCAGGGGTCCAGCCGCGCGTTTTGGAGGGGGTCTCCCAACCCCTGGAGATCACGGCGTGAGGCCTGCGTCAGGGGTTGGGGACGCGGGAAACGGCTGCAACGAGGTATCCCCGGAGGCGGGCGTGACGGGGCGCGGCGAGGGGGGCGGTGCTACAGGGCTGTTGTCCCGGGTGTCCGGGCCGCTCTGGGTGTGGACGGCGCGGCGCAGGGCCTCTTCCAGGTCGCGGGCGGCGGGGCCCACGGTGGACAGCATCTGGTTGGCGCTGCGGGCGTGGCGATTCTCGGTTTCGGAGGCGAGCTTGAGCTGGGCGAGGCCTTCGGAGACGAGCCGGCGGGCGTCCTCCAGCTTCTGGCGCGCCTGGTAGAAAGCGACGTCGGTGAGCATGGACTGGAGGCTGCGGCGCTGCTCCTCGGTGATGCCAGCGAGCTTCTCCGCGCGGCGCAGGTAGTAGAGGCCGCGCTCCACCTTGGGGGGCTCGCCGGACGCGATGCGGGGGCGGGCCAGGG
>NZ_RAVZ01000072.1 GCF_003611635.1 Corallococcus terminator
GGCTCCTGCCGCACTTCCTCGCGCACAAGGCACAGGCTGTGCCCGTCCAGCAGCAGCAGGAGTTGCCCCACGGAGATGTCGAAGTTGAGCGGCGCGTTGAGGCTGGCCCGAAGGACGCGCGGCACCGAGGCCAGGGGCACATCCGCCATGGCACGGTGCAAGTGGACGATGGAGCGGTGCTGCACCATCACGCCCTTGGGCATGCCCGTGGAGCCGGACGTGTAGAGGACGTAGGCCACGTTCTCCGGCCGCACCTCCACGCGCGGGTTGCCCGGAGACAACGCGTCGATGCGCCGGGCCTCCGTGTCCAGCCGCACCAGGTGACGCACCGCCGGCTGCCACGCTCCAGCCAAAGCCTGGGTGGTGAGGAGCACGGTGGCCCCGCTGTTCTCCAGGATGAAGTCCTTGCGTGCTTCGGGGGCTGACGGGTCCAGCGGCACGTAGGCGCCGCCCGCCTTCAGAATGCCCAGCAGCGCGACAATCGCCTCCGGCGAGCGCTCCAGGCTGAACGCTACCGGCACGTCGGGGCCTACGCCCAACGTGCGCAGGTAGTGGGCCAGTTGGTTGGCGCGCACGTTGAGCTGATGGAAGGACACCGTCGTCTCTCCCATCACCAGGGCCGGAGCCTTGGGCGTGCGCGTCACCTGCTGCTCGAAGCGCGTATGGAAGGGCACGTCGGCCGGGAAGTCGGCCGTCTCGCCGCTCCACTCCTCCAGCACCCACTGGCGCTCATCCGCCGACAGCAGGGGCAGCGTCTCCACGCCAGCGTCCGGCTGCGTGACGGCGCCCTCCAGCAACTGCACCAGGTGCTCCGTCAACCTCCGGGCCGTGGCCGCCTCGAAGAGGTCCGTGCTGTAGAAGAGCGCCCCCTCGAAGCCCCCCGCCGTGCGGCCCAGGCTCAAGTCCAAGTCAAACTTCGTCGCGTTCGCCTCCACCTTCACCGGCCGCAGCGTGAGCTCCGGCAGGCGCGCGTCCGAATCCGGCGTGTTCTGGAGCACGAACTGGGCCTGGACGAGCGGCGTGCGCGACAAGTCTCGCGCGGGCTGGAGGGCTTCCACCAGCCGCTCGAACGGGATGTCCTGGTGCTCGTACGCGCCCAGCGTGTTGGCGCGCACCTGCGCCAGCACCTGACGGAACGAAGGCCGAGCGTCGAAGCGGGCGCGCAGCACCAACGTGTTGACGAAGAAGCCGATGAGGCCCTCCGTCTCCGCGTGACGCCGGCCCGCGATGGACGTGCCCACCAGGAGGTCGTCCTGACCGGAGCAGCGGTACAGCAGCGTCTGGAAGGCCGACAGCAGCACCATGAAGGGTGTGGCACCCTCGCGCTGGGCCAGCGCTTCCACCGCCTCGCTCAGGGCCGGGGGGATGCTCACCGGGAGCATGGCACCCCGGGCGGAGCGCTGCGGCGGACGGGGCTTGTCGGTGGGCAAGGTCAACGCTTGAGGTGCACCGGCCAGTTGCTGCTTCCACCAGCCAAGCTGCGCCTCCAGCGCATCACCCTGGAGCCAGCCGCGTTGCCAGACAGCGTAGTCCGCGTACTGCACCGGCAGCGGAGGCAGCGGAGACGGCAGCCCCTGACGGAAGGCCTCATAGAGGGCGACGACTTCCCGCACCAGCACGCCGATGGACCAACCGTCGCCAATGCTGTGGTGGAGGCACAGGAGCAGCACGTGCTCGGCCGCGTCGAGCTTCAGCAGGGTGAGCCGCACCAGCGGTCCCGCGGCCAAATCGAAGGGACGCAGGGCGTCCTCGGTCGCGAGTCGGAGCACTTCGGCCTCGCGCGCGCCCTGGGGCAGCGGGGTGAGGTCCACCACGAACAGGCTTTGCGCCGGGGCGGGGTGGATGCGCTGAAGGGGCTCACCGTCGTGGGACTCGAACGAGGTGCGCAGGGATTCGTGCCGTTGGACCAGCGCATCGAAGGCCCGCTGGAGGTGCGGCACGTCCACCGTGCCTGACAGGCGCAGCGCGGTGGGCATGTTGTACAGCGGGCTGCCCGGGTCCAACTGATCGATGAACCACAACCGCTGCTGAGCGAAGGACAGCGGATGCGGTCCGGGCGTCGTGGCCGGGACGAGCGGCGGCAGCACGGTGGCCGTCGGAGCGTCCGGCAGTCGCAGCGCGAGCGCCGCCACGGTGGGCGATTCGAACAGCGCGCGGACGGGCAGTTCCACACCGAAGCGGGCACGCACCCGGGCCACCACCTGCGTGGCCAGCAGCGAGTGTCCGCCCAGTTCGAAGAAGTTGTCGTGACGGCCCACCGCGGGCACGCGCAGCAACTCACTCCACAGCGAAGCCAGGGCCACCTCGGCAGCAGTTCCGGGCGCGTCCGTGATGCGGGGGACCAGCCGCGATGCTTCCGGCGCGGGCAGGGCCTTGCGGTCCACCTTGCCGTTGGGCGTCAGCGGCAGGGCGGGCAGGGCCATGACGGCAGCCGGGACCATGTACTCAGGCAGGTGCTTGCGCAGGTGTTCGCGCAGGGGAGAGGTGTCCACCTCCGGCACGACCCAGGCCACGAGGCGCGCATCGCCGGGCACGTCCTCGCGCACCGCCGCCACCGCGTCCCGAATGCCCGGGTGCGAGCGCAGGGTGGCTTCGACTTCGCCCAACTCAATGCGGTAGCCGCGCAGCTTCACCTGGAAGTCCAGGCGGCCCAGGAGGTCCAGCGTCCCGTCCTCGCGCCAGCGCGCCTTGTCGCCCGTGCGGTACAGGCGTGCTCCAGGCTGCGTGCTGAACGGATCCGGAACGAAGCGCTCCGCCGTCAGGTCCGGGCGGCCCAGGTAGCCGCGCGTGACGCCCGCGCCGGAGAAGCACAGCTCCCCGGGCAGGCCGAAGGGCACCAGTCGCTGGTGCTCATCGAGGACGTAGGCGCGCAGGTTGTCCAGCGGCCGGCCAATGACGGGCCGGGGCAGGGCGGTGCCCTGGATGTCGAACGTCGTGACGGCGACGGTGGCCTCCGTGGGGCCGTAGCCGTTGAAGGCGCGCGTGCGGTCCGTCGTGGCAAGCCGACGCCACGTCACCTCGTCCAGGGCTTCACCGCCCAGCATGAGCTGTGACGGCACCCAGGCGCGCTCCAGCATCCCCGCGTCCAGCAGCAGCTTGAGCTGCGCGGGCGTCCCTACCAGCACGTCGATGCGGTGCTGCTCCAGCCACGTGAGCATCCGCCCCGGCTCCAGGCGCGTCTGCTCGGGGATGACGCACAGGCAGTGGCCATCGAGCAGCTTGATGAACGACTCCATGACGGCGTCGAAGTACAGCGGCGCGTTCAAGCTGACGCGCAGTCGGCGCGGCGACGTGTAGACGTTGCGCACCATCGTGTGGTGCAGGTGGACGACGGAGCGGTGCTGCACCATCACGCCCTTGGGCATGCCCGTGGAGCCCGACGTGTAGATGACGTACGCCAGGTTGTCCGGGCCCGCCGAGGGAGGCAGGGGCGCCTCGGAGAGGGTCGCCAGGTGCGCCGCTTCGGCATCCAGCGTCACCACGTGGGCGACATCGGGCCGCCACGCTTCGGTCAGGGCCCGGGTGGTCAGCAGCACCGAAGCGCGACTGTTCTCCAGGATGAAGGCCTTGCGCGCGTCGGGGGCCGACGGGTCGAGCGGCACGAACGCGCCGCCCGCCTTGAGCACCGCGAGGAACGCGACGAGGGCGTCCGCGGAGCGCTCCAGGGCCAGGGCCACCGTGACTTCCGGCCCCACGCCCAGCGAGCGCAGGTGCCGGGCGAGCTGATTGGCCCGGGCGTCGAACTGACGGAAGGACAGCGTCGTCTCCTCGAACACCACGGCGTCCGCGTCCGGCGTGCGGGCCGCCTGCGCTTCGATGAGGCCGTGCACCGTGGTCCCCAGCTCGAAGTCCACGACGTCGCCGTGTCCGAGCGCAACGAGCCGTGCCTGAGCCTCGGGTGAGTCGAGGACCAGGTCGGCCAGCGGGGCATCGGGCCGCGCGACCACGGACTCCAGCAACACTCGCAGGTGCGTGGCGATCCGCTCGGCGGTGGCGGACTCGAACAGGTCCGTCGCGTATTCGAGCCGGCCCGCGAAGCCGTCCGCATCGCGGCTCAGGTCCAGGCTCAGCTCGAAGAGGGTGGTCTCACGGCGGCCGAAGTTGGCGGGCTGCAAGGAAAGGCCAGGCAGTGCCGCCCCCGACGTCGGAGCGTTCTGGAGCGCGAACAGCGCCTGGAAGAGCGGCGTGCGAGTCAGGTCGCGCGTCGTCTGCAACGACTCCACCAGCCGCTCGAACGGGAGGTACTGGTGTTCATACGCGCCCAACGTCGTGGTGCGCACCTGGGCCAACAGCTCCCGGAACGTCGTCCGGGCACCGAAGCTGCCGCGCAGCACCAGCGTATTGACGAAGAAGCCGATCAGACCCTCCGTCTCCGCGTGGCCACGGTTCGCGATGGGAGAACCCACCAGTACGTCGTCCTGGCCGGAGTAGCGGTGCAGCACCGTCTGGAACGCCGCCAGCAACACCATGAAGGGCGTCGCACCTTGCTTCTGTGCCAGGGCCTCCACCTGTTCAGAGAGGACGCGCGGCAGTCGAACGGCCACCGCGTCGCCCCGTTGGGAGGCGACGGCCGGACGAGGCTTGTCGGTGGGCAGATCCAGCACGTGCGACGCACCCGCGAGCTGCTGCTTCCACCAGTCGAGCTGAGCCTTCAGCACGTCCCCCTGGAGCCAGCCGCGCTGCCACACCGCGTAGTCCGCGTACTGCACCGGCAGCTCCGGCAGGGCAGGGGTCCGGTCGTGGAGGAAGGCCTCGTAGAAGGCGGTGACTTCGCGCACCAACACGCCCAGCGACCAGCCGTCGGACACGATGTGGTGCAGGTGCAACACCAGCACGTGCTCCTGGGCGCCCAGCTTCATGAGCAGGGCGCGAATCACGGGGCCCTGCTCCAGGTCGAACGGACGGCGGGATTCCGCGAGGCCGCGCCGCTTTGCTTCAGCCTGCCGTTCCGCATCGTCCTCGATGCCCGTGAGGTCCACGGACTCGAAGGGCACGGTGGCCTCGGCGTGGATGTGCTGCACGGGCTGGCCTGCTTCCACGCGGAACGTGGTGCGCAGCGCTTCGTGTCGCGCCATCAGCGCGTCCAGGCTCTTGCGCAACGCGCCTTCATCCAGCGCACCAGTGAGGCGCAACGGCAGCGGCATGTTGTAGAGGCCGGTGCCCGGCTCCAGTTGGTCGATGAACCACAACCGCTGCTGCGCGAACGACAACGGCGGCGCGGTGGTGCGCTCGGTGCGGACCAACGGGGGCGCCTGCGTGCGGCTGGCGCTACCCAGCTTCTCGGCAAGAGTGGCCACGGTGGGAGCGCTGAAGAGGTCTCCCAGCGGCAACTCCACGCCCAGCGTCGAGCGGATGCGCGACACCACCTGCGTGGCCAGCAGCGAGTGGCCACCCAGTTCGAAGAAGTCGTCGTGGATGCCGACGGCTTCCAGGTGCAGCACCTCCGCCCAGATGGCGGCGAGCGCCGTCTCCATCGCGTTGCGCGGCCCGGCCACCGTCGCATCGGAGACGCGCGGCGCCTCCGGGGCGGGCAGGGCCTTGCGGTCCACCTTGCCGTTGGCCGACAGCGGAAGGGCCGACAGCGTGACGAATGCGGACGGCACCATGTAGTCGGGCAGCAGCTTCTGGGCGAACGCCTTGAGCTGCGCCACATCGCCCACGTCAGCAGCGACCACGATGTACGCGACGAGTCGCTTGTCTCCGGGCACGTCCTCTCGCACCAGGACCACCGCCTCGCGCACCTGCGACGACTGGCGCAGCACGGCTTCGACTTCACCGGTCTCAATGCGGAAGCCGCGGATCTTCACCTGGAAGTCGGTGCGGCCCAGGAACTCCAACGTCCCGTCCACCTGCCAGCGCACGCGGTCGCCCGTGCTGTAGAGGCGGGCGCCGGGCTCGGTGGCGAAGGGGTGGGGGATGAAGCGTTCCGCTGTCAGGTCGGGGCGCTGGAGGTAGCCCCAGGCCAGGCCCTCACCACCAACGTACAGAGCACCCGGGACGCCCACCGGCACGGGCTGCAAGGCCGCATCCAGCACCCACGTGGTGGACTGCGCCAGCGGACGACCGATGGGCACCGACCGGCCGACGCTGTCGCCAGAGCGCAACGTGTGCGTGGCGGAGAACGTGGTGTTCTCGGTGGGGCCGTAGCCGTTGACGAGCACGGAGCCCGAAGGCATCCGCGCCAGGTGCTCCCGCACGCGCTCGACGGGCAGCACATCGCCACCCGCCAGCACCTGCCGCACGCCCGCCAGCGCTTCGCCCTGATGGATGACCATCTGCTCGAAGAGCGCGGCCGTCAGCCACAGCGTGGTGATGCCCTCACGGGTGAGTAGCGCTCCCGTCTCTTCCAGCGAGAGTGCCTTCGCCGGCGCCAGCACCAGCTTCGCGCCGTTGAGCAGCGCTCCCCACACTTCCAGCGTCGACGCGTCGAACGCCACCGGGGCCAGTTGCAGGAAGACCTCCTCCGGCCCGAAGTGGATGAAGTCGTTGCCGCGCACCAGCCGCACGATGCCGCGCTGGGGCACGCTGACGCCCTTGGGCCGTCCCGTGCTTCCCGACGTGAACATCACGTACGCCAGTGCTTCGGCCGGCACCGTCACATCCAGCGCCGTCTCCGGCTGCTTCGCGAGCACCGCCGCATCCGCATCCAGGAGGACCTGGAGGTCCACCACCGCTGGCAGTTCATCCGCCAGCGACTCCTGCGTCACCAGCACGCTGACGCCCGCTTCCTGGAGCATCCAGGTGATGCGGTCGGCCGGGTACTTCGCCTCCACCGGTACGTACGCAGCACCCGTCTTGAGGATGCCCAGCAGGCCCACGATGAGCTCGAACGAGCGCTCCAGGCACAGGCCCACGCGGTCCCCGGGCCTCACGCCCTGGCGACGCAGGTGGTGCGCCAGTTGGTTGGAGGCGCGGTCCAGCGCCGCGTACGTCAGCGTCTTCTCTCCGGACTTCAGCGCGGGCGCATTCGGGGTCCGCGCAGCCTGGGCCGTGAAGAGCCCCGCCACGGAGGCGTCACGCGGATAGTCGCGGGAGGTGCGGTTCCATTCGACGAGGACCTGTCGGCGCTCCTCGGGGGTGAGCAGCGGGAGCCGGGCCACGGGGACATCGGGTGAAGCCAGGACGACGCCCAGCAGGACTTGGAAGCGGTGGGCCAGGCCGGCCATCGTCTCGGGTGAGAACAGGGCGGTGTTGTAGAGCAGCGTTCCGCCGAAGCCGTCGGGGCCGCGGCGCAGCAGCACCTGGAGATCGAAGAGGCTGAACCGCAGCTCGCTGCCCATCGGCCGGAACGTCAACTCCGGTAGCACCAGCTCCGGCATCGGCGCGTTCTGGAGCGTGAATGTCACCTGGAAGAACGGCGTGCGGCTCAGGTCACGCTCGGGCTTCAGGACCTCCACCAGCTTCTCGAACGGGAGATCCTGGTGCTCGTAGGCGCCCAGCGTGGTGGTGCGTACCTGCGCGAGCAGCTCGCGGAAGCTCAGCGTGTCCTTGACCTGCGTGCGCACGACCACCGTGTTGGCGAAGTAGCCGATGAGGTCCTCGGCCTCGGCGTGACGGCGGCCCGCGATGGGTGAGCCGATGAGCACGTCCTCCTGACCTGAATACCGGTGCAGCAGCAGCTTGAAGGCCGCCAGCAGCAACATGTACGGCGTCGCGGACTCGCGCTTCGCCATCGCCTCCACCGCTTCGCTCAGCGCGAGCGGCAGGAGCAAAGCCTGGTCCGCGCCCTGGAAGGACTGTCGCGCCGGACGCGGATGGTCCGTGGGCAGGTCCAGATACGGCGCGGCGCCGTCGAGCTGATCGCGCCAGTAGCCAAGCTGCTTCTCCAGCACCTCTCCCTGGAGCCAGCCCCGCTGCCAGAGCGAATGGTCGGCGTATTGCACCGCCAGCTCCGGCAGGGGCGAGGGCAGGCCCTGGGCGAAGGCTGCGTAGAGCGCGCCCATCTCCCGCACCAGGACACCCGTGGACCAACCGTCGGAGATGATGTGGTGCTGCGTCAGCACCAGCCCGTGCTCCGTCGGTCCCAGCTTCAACACGAGCACCCGGACCAGCGGGCCTTGCTCCAGGTCGAACGGAGTCCGAGCCTCCTCGAGTGCGATCCGATGGGTCTCGGCTTCACGCGCATCGTGCGCTTCGATGGACGTGAGATCCACGAGACGCACGGGCATCGGGAAGGGCGGGTGGATGACCTGCGACGGTGTCCCTTCGTGCGGGCGGAAGCTGGTGCGCAGCACTTCGTGCCGGCGCACCAGCTCATCGAACGCGTGCTGGAGCACATTCATGTCCAGCGTGCCTTCGAGCTTCAGCGACACCGGGATGCTGTACGCGGTGCCCGCCGTACCGAGCTGTTCGATGAACCACAACCGCTGCTGGGCGAACGAGAGGGGAATCACCTCCGGACGCTCCGCCCGGACCAGCGGAGGCAGGGACGCTCCCGTGCCATCCGGGCCCTGGAACGAATCAATCAGCGCGGCCAGCGCGGCCACGGTGGGCCGTTCGAAGAACGCGCGCAGGGGCAGCTCCACCTTGAACTGGGCACGCACGCGGGAGACCAACTGCGTGGCCAGCAGCGAGTGGCCACCCAGCTCGAAGAAGTTGTCGTGCCGTCCCACGGTGGGGATGCGCAGCACCTCACTCCACAGCGCGGCCAGTGCCACCTCGGTCGGCGTCTCCGGCGCCACGTAGGTGCTCACGCCAACCTGCGAGGCTTCCGGCGCGGGCAGGGCCTTGCGGTCCACCTTGCCATTGGGCGTCAGCGGCAGGGCGGGCAGGGCCATGAACGCGGCCGGGACCATGTACTCGGGCAGGTGCTTGCGCAGGTGTTCGCGCAAGGGCGCGGTGTCCACCTCCGGCGCGACCCAGGCCACGAGGCGCGCATCGCCAATCACGTCCTCGCGCACCAGCGCCACTGCGTCCCGGATGCCCGGGTGCGAGCGCAGGGTGGCTTCGATTTCGCCCAGCTCGATGCGGTAGCCACGGACCTTCACCTGGAAGTCCAGGCGGCCCATGAAGTCGAGCGTGCCGTCCTCGCGCCACCGGGCCTTGTCGCCCGTGCGGTACAGGCGCGCTCCGGGCTCCGTGCTGAACGGATCTGGAACGAAGCGCTCCGCCGTCAGGTCCGGGCGGCCCAGGTAGCCGCGCGTGATGCCCGCGCCGGAGAAGCACAGCTCACCCGGCAGGCCGAAGGGCACCAGGCGCTGGTGCTCGTCGAGCACGTAGGCGCGCAGGTTGTCCAGCGGCCGACCGATGACGGCCCGGGGCAGGGCGGTGCCCTGGATGTCGAACGTCGTGACGCAGACGGTGGCCTCGGTGGGGCCGTAGCCGTTGATGGCGCGTGTCCGGGTCGTCCCCGCCAGGAGGCGCCAGAGCGCTTCGTCAATGGACTCGCCGCCCAACAAGAACTGGGACGGCACCCAGGCGCGTTCCAGCAAGCCCGCTTCCAACAGGAGCTTGAGCTGCGACGGGGTGCTGGTCTGCACATCGATGTGCCGTGCTTCCATCCACGTGAGCATCCGCTCCGGATCGCGCCGCGTGTCCTCGGGGATGATGCAGAGGCAGTGGCCGTCGAGCAGCTTGATGAACGCCTCGATGACCGCGTCGAAGTACAGCGCCGAGTTCAGGCTGACGCGCATCGGAGGCTGCTGCGGGTAGATGTTGCGGGCCAGGGTGTGGTGCAGGTGGACGACGGAGCGGTGCTGCACCATCACGCCCTTGGGCGTGCCCGTGGAGCCAGACGTGTAGATGACGTACGCCAGGTTGTCCGGGCCCGCCGAGGGAGGCAGAGACTCCTCGGAGAGCGCCGCCAGGTGCGCCGCTTCGACATCCAGCTTCACCACGTGGTCGACATCGGGCTGCCACGCGTCGGCCAGGGCCCGGGTGGTGAGCAGCACGGAGGCTCCGCAGTCGCGCAGGAGGAAGTCCTTGCGCGCTTCGGGAGCCGCCGGGTCGAGCGGCACGAACGCGCCGCCCGCCTTGAGCACCGCGAGGAACGCGATGATGGCGTCCGCGGAGCGCTCCAGGGCCAGGGCCACCGTGACTTCCGGCCCCACGCCCAACGAGCGCAGATGCCGGGCGAGCTGATTCGCCCGGGCGTCGAACTGACGGTAGGACAGCGTCGTCCCTTCGAACTCCAGGGCCGCCGCCTCCGGCGTACGGGCTGCCTGCGCTTCGATGCGCCCGTGCAGCGTGGACTCCACGTTGAAGTCCACGACGTCCCCGCGCCCGATGCTCAGGAGCCGGGCGTGCTCTTCCGCCGAGCCGAGGGACACGTCGGCCAACGGCACATCGGGCCGCACGAGCACGGTCTCCAGCAGCACGCGCAGGTGCGTGGCGAGCCGCTCGATGGTCGCGGGCTCGAACAGGTCCGTCGCGTATTCGAGCATGCCCACGAAGCCGTCCGCGTCCCGATTCAGGTTCAGGATCAGTTCGAACAGGGACAGCTTCCGGCCACCGAAGTGCGCCCCCGTCACGGACAGGCCGGGCAGCGCCAGCTCCGGGACGGGCGCATTCTGGAGCGCGAACATCACCTGGAAGAGCGGCGTGCGGGACAGATCGCGCGTGGTCTGCAGCGACTCCACCAGCCGTTCGAACGGGAGGTCCTGGTGTTCGTACGCGCCCAGCGTCGTGGTGCGCACCTGGGCCAACAGCTCCCGGAACGTCGTCCGGGCGCCGAAGCTGCCGCGCAGCACCAGCGTGTTGACGAAGAAGCCAATCAGACCCTCCGTCTCCGCGCGGCTCCGGTTCGCGATGGGAGAACCCACCAGCACGTCGTCCTGACCGGAGTAGCGGTGCAGCACGGACTGGAACGCCGCCAGCAGCACCATGAAGGGCGTCGCGCCTTCACGCTGAGCCAGGGCCTCCACCTGTTCGGACAGCGCGCGCGGCAGGCGCACGGACATCGTGGCGCCGCGCTGTGAGACAACAGCCGGACGCGGCTTGTCGGTGGGCAGGTCCAGCACGTGCGACGCACCCGCGAGCTGCTGCTTCCACCAGTCGAGCTGCGCCTCCAGTACATCCCCCTGGAGCCAGCCGCGCTGCCACACCGCGTAGTCCGCGTACTGCACCGGCAGTTCCGGCAGGGCCGGCGTCTGGCCGTGACGGAAGGCCTCGTAGAGCGCCGTCATCTCACGCACGATCACGCCCAACGACCAGCCGTCGGACACGATGTGGTGCACGTGCAGCACCAGCACGTGCTCCTGGGCGCCCAGCTTCATGAGCAGGGCGCGAATCACCGGGCCTTGCTCCAGGTTGAACGGACGGCGGGATTCCGCGAAGCCGCGCCGCGTTGCTTCAGCCTGCCGTTCCGCGTCGTCCTCGATGCCCGTGAGGTCCACGGACTCGAAGGGAACGGTGGCCTCCGCGTGGATGTGCTGCACGGGCTGGCCTGCTTCCACGCGGAACGTGGTGCGCAGCGCTTCGTGTCGCGCCATCAGCGCGTCCAGGCTCTTGCGCAGCGCGCCTTCATCCAGCGCGCCGCTCAGCCTCAACGGCAGCGGCATGTTGTACAGGCCGGTGCCCGGCTCCAACTGGTCGATGAACCACAACCGCTGCTGCGCGAACGACAACGGCGGCGCGGTGGTGCGCTCGGTGCGAACCAGCGGGGGCGACTGCGTCCGACGGGCACTGCCCAGCTTCTCGGCCAGGGTGGCCACGGTGGGAGCGCTGAAGAGGTCTCCCAGCGGCAGCTCCACACCCAGGGTGGAGCGGATGCGCGACACCACCTGCGTGGCCAGCAACGAGTGGCCACCCAGCTCGAAGAAGTCGTCGTGGATGCCGACGGCTTCCAGGTGCAGCACCTCCGCCCAGATGGCGACGAGCGCCGTCTCCATCGCGTTGCGCGGCGCGGCCACCTCCGCATCGGAGACCTTCGGCGCCTCCGGGACGGGCAGGGCCTTGCGGTCCACCTTGCCATTGGCGTTGAGCGGCAGGGCGGACAGCTCCACCCAGGCCGTGGGGACCATGTATTCGGGCAACTGCTTCTGGATGAGCGCCTTCAGGGCGACGGGATCGAAGCCCTCTTCCGTCGACACGACGTAGGCCACGAGTCGCTTGTCACCGGGCACATCCTCACGCGCCAGGACCACCGCCTCGCGCACCAGGGATGATTTGCGCAGCACGGCTTCGACTTCGCCCGGCTCGATGCGGAAGCCGCGGATCTTCACCTGGAAGTCGGTGCGGCCCAGGAACTCCAACGTCCCGTCCGCCTGCCAGCGTACCCGGTCGCCCGTGCTGTACAGCCGCGCTCCCGGCTCCGTCGCGAAGGGGTGGGGGATGAAGCGCTCGGCGCTCAGGTCCGGACGGTTCAGGTAGCCCCACGCGAGGCCATCGCCTCCGACGTACAGCGCACCCGGCACACCCACCGGCACGGGCTGCAAGGCCGCATCCAGTACCCACGTGGTGGACTGCGCCAGCGGACGACCGATGGGCACGGACAGGCCCACGCTGTCACCGGCGCCCAGTGCATACGTGGCGGAGAACGTCGTGTTCTCCGTGGGGCCGTAGCCGTTGACGAGCACGGAGCCCGAAGGCATCCGCGCCAGGTGCTCGCGCACGCGCTCCACGGGCAGCACGTCGCCACCCGCCAGCACCTGCCGCACGCTCGCCAGCGCTTCGCCCTGATGGATGACCATCTGCTCGAAGAGCGCGGCCGTCAGCCACAGCGTGGTGATGCCTTCGGTGGCGAGCAGTGCCCCCGTCTCCTCGAACGACAGCGCCTTCGCAGGGGCCAGCACCAGCTTCGCGCCGTTGAGCAGCGCTCCCCACACTTCCAGCGTCGACGCGTCGAACGCCACGGGCGCCAACTGGAGGAAGACCTCCTCCGGCCCGAAGTGGATGAAGTCGTTGCCGCGCACCAGCCGCACGATGCCGCGCTGGGGCACGCTGACGCCCTTCGGACGCCCCGTGCTTCCCGACGTGAACATCACGTACGCCAGCGCTTCGGCCGGCACTTCCAGCCCCAGCGCCGTCTCCGGCTGCTTCGCAATGACCGCCGCATCCGCATCCATGAGGACCTGGAGGTCCACCACCGCCGGCAGTTCATCCGCCAGCGACTCCTGCGTCACCAGCACGCTGACGCCCGCTTCCTGGAGCATCCAGGTGATGCGGTCGGCCGGGTACTTCGCCTCCACCGGCACGTACGCCGCTCCGGCCTTGAGGATGCCGAGCATGCCGACGATGAGCTCGAACGAGCGCTCCAGGCATAGGCCCACCCGGTCTCCGGGCCTCACGCCCAACCGGCGCAGGTGGTGCGCCAACTGGTTGGAGGCACGGTCCAGCGCCGCGTACGTCAGCGTCTTCTCCCCGGACTTCAGCGCGAGCGCATTCGGAGTCCGCGCGGCCTGGGCCGTGAAGAGCCCCGCCACGGACGCGTCACGCGGGTAGTCACGTGACGTGTGGTTCCACTCGACGAGGACCTGTCGGCGCTCCTCGGGGGTGAGCAGGGGCAGCTCGGACAGCCGCGTGTCCGGTGCTCGGACGGCGGCCTCCAGCAGCAACCGCAGGCGCTGGACCAAGCCAGCCGCTGTCTCGGGAACGAACAGGCTCGTGTTGTAGAGCAGCGAGCCCGCGAACCCTTCGGGCCCCCGGATCATCGCGAGCTGGAGGTCGAAGAGGATGCTGCCCGGATCCATGTCCAATCCCCGGAGCGTCAGCTCCGGCAGCACCAGGTCCGGCATCGGCGAGTTCTGGAGCGTGAACGTCACCTGGAAGAACGGCGTGCGGCGCAGGTCGCGCTCGGGCTTCAGGATCTCCACCAGCTTCTCGAACGGGAGGTCCTGATGTTCGTAGGCCCCCAGCGTGGAGGTGCGCACCCGCGCGAGCAGTTCGCGGAAGGTCCGCGTGTCCTCCACCTGCGTGCGGATGACGACGGTGTTGGCGAAGTAGCCGATGAGGGCTTCGGATTCGGCGTGACGGCGGCCCGCGATGGGCGAACCGATGAGCACGTCCTCCTGACCTGAATACCGGTGCAGCAGCAGCTTGAAGGCCGACAGCAGCACCATGTACGGCGTCGCGGACTCCTGCTTCGCCAGGGTCTCCAACGCTTCGCTCAGCTCGCGCGACAACACCACGCGTTCTTTCGCCGCCTGGAAGGACTGCCGCACAGGACGCGGGTGGTCCGTGGGCAGATCCAGGTACGGCGCGGCGGCATCAAGCTGATCGCGCCAGTAGCCAAGCTGCTGCTCCAGCACCTCTCCCTGGAGCCAGCCCCGCTGCCAGATCGAGTGGTCGGCGTACTGCACCGCCAGCTCCGGCAGAGGTGAGGGCAGGCCCGTGGAGAAGGCCGCGTAGAGCGCGCCCATCTCCCGCACCAGGACGCCCGTGGACCAACCGTCGGAGATGATGTGGTGCGTGTTGAGCACCAGCACGTACTCCGTGGGGGCCAGCTTCAACAGGAGCGCGCGGAACAGCGGACCCTGCTCCAGAGCGAACGGAGTCCGAGCCTCCTCGAGTGCGAGTCGATAGGTCTCGGTTTCACGCGCCTCCCTCGGCGCCAGGCCCGTGAGATCCACGTGCCGCAGGGGCATGGGGAAGGGCGGGTGGATGACCTGCGACGGCGCGCCCTCGTCCGAATGGAAGGTGGTGCGCAGGGATTCGTGACGGCGCACCAGCTCATCGAACGCCGCCAGGAGCACGATGGTGTCCAGAGAGCCTTCGAGCTTCAGCGCGATCGGCATGCTGTACGCGGTGCCCGCCGTGCCGAGCTGTTCGATGAACCACAACCGCTGCTGGGCGAACGAGAGGGGTAGCACCTCCGGACGCTCCGCGCGGACCAGCGGAGGCAGGGACGCTCCCGTGCCGTCCGGTCCTTGGAACGAATCAATCAGCGCGGCGAGCGCGGCCACGGTGGGCCGTTCGAAGAATGCGCGCAGGGGCAGTTCCACCCGGAAGTGGACACGCACGCGGGCGACCAACTGCGTGGCCAGCAGCGAGTGTCCGCCCAACTCGAAGAAGTTGTCGTGCCGGCCCACGGTGGGGACGCGCAACACATCACTCCACAGCGCCGCCAGGGCGATCTCCGTCGGCGTCTCCGGCGCCACGTAGGTGTGCGTCGGGAGCTGCGAGGCTTCCGGCGCGGGCAGCGCCTTGCGGTCCACCTTGCCATTGGGTGTCAGCGGCAGGGCGGGCAGGGCGACCAGTGCGGCCGGGACCATGTACTCGGGCAGGTGCTTGCGCAGGTGCTCACGCAGGGCGGAGGTGTCCATCTCCGGCGCGACGTAGGCCACGAGGCGTGAATCACCCGGCACGTCCTCGCGCAGCATCACCACCGCATCCCGGAGGCCCGGGTGCGAGCGCAGCGTGGCTTCGATTTCCCCCAGCTCGATGCGGTAGCCGCGCAGCTTCACCTGGAAGTCCAGGCGGCCCATGAAGTCCAGCGTCCCGTCCTCACGCCACCGGGCCTTGTCGCCCGTGCGGTACAGCCGCGCTCCGGGCTCCGTGCTGAACGGATCCGGAACGAAGCGCTCCGCGGTGAGGTCCGGGCGCCCCAGGTAGCCGCGCGTGACACCCGCTCCGGCGAGGCACAGCTCGCCTTGCATGCCGAAGGGCACCAGATGCTGGTGCTCGTCGAGCACGTAGGCGCGCACGTTGTCCAGCGGCCGACCGATGACGGGCAGCACCTGGGTGGCGTCCTGGATGGACCAGGCCGTGGCGTTGACGGTGGTCTCGGTGGGCCCGTACACGTTGAAGGCGCGCGTGCGCTTCGTCGTGGCCAGCCGACGCCACGTCACCGCATCCAGCGCCTCACCGCCGATGAGAATCAACGCCGGTACGTGCGCCCGCTCCAGCAGCCCCGCGTCCAGCAGCAGCTTGAGCAGCGAGGGCGTGCAGTCCAGCGCGTCGATGCGCTGGGCCTCCAGCCACGTCAGCATCGCCTCCGGGTCCTTGCGCGTGTCACCGGGGACGATGCACAGGCAGTAACCGTTGAGGAGCTGGATGACCTGCTTGATGGAGCCGTCGAAGAAGAGCGGCGCATTCACGCTGACGCGCAGGCCACGCTGCGGCTGCACGTAGACGTCCCGTGACAAGGCCTGGTGCAGGTGGAGCACGGAGCGGTGCTGCACCGCCACGCCCTTGGGCATGCCCGTGGAGCCCGACGTGTAGAGCACGTACGCCAGATTCTCTGGCCCGGCGTCGGATGCTGGTGCTTCCGCGGACAGCTCCATCCAGGGCTTCTGCTCGCCATCCAGGCACACGACGGTGCCCACCTCCGGCGTCCATTCTTCCGCCAGGGCCTGCGTGGTCAGCAGCACCGACGCGCGGCTGTCACCCAGGATGAAGGAGCGGCGAGCGACGGGCGCCGAAGGATCGATCGGCACGAAGGCGCCGCCGGCCTTGAGGACGGCGAGCAACGCGACGATGGATTCGGCCGAACGCTCCAGGCACAGGCCCACCGTCACCTCGGGACCCACGCCCAGCGAGCGCAGGTGCCGGGCGAGTTGGTTGGCTCGGGCGTCGAGCTGCCGGAAGGACAGCGTCGTGCCTTCGAACGCCACGGCGTCCGCGTCCGGCGTGCGGGCCACTTGCGCTTCGATGCGTCCATGCAGCGTGGACTCACGGTCGAAGTCCGCGACGCCGCCGGACAGCGCTCCCAGCAGTCGCTGACGCTCCTCGGGGGCCACGAAGGACAGCTCCGCGAGCGGCGCGTCGGGCTGCTCCAGCGCGGCCTCCAGCAGTACCCTCAGGTGCTGAATGAGGCGTTCGACGGTGGAGCGCTCGAACAGGTCCGTCGCGTAGTTGAGGACCCCGCTGAAGCCGTCCGCCGCACGGTCAAGGCTCAGGCTCAGCTCGAACTGGGAGATACCACGGCCCCCGATGTCGGCGCCCTTCACCGACAAGCCGGGCAGCACCAATTCCGGGACGGGCGCGTTCTGCAATACGAACAGCACCTGGAACAGCGGCGTGCGGGACAGATCGCGCGTCGTCTGAAGCGACTCCACCAGCCGCTCGAACGGGAGATCCTGGTGCTCGTACGCGCCCAGCGTCGTGGTGCGCACCTGCGCGACAAGCTGCCGGAACGACGGCCGAGCGCCGAAGCTGCCGCGCAGCACCAGCGTGTTGACGAAGAAGCCGATCAGGCCCTCCGTCTCCGCACGATGGCGGTTCGCGATGGGCGAACCCACCAGCACGTCGTCCTGCGCGGAGTAGCGGTGCAGCACCGTCTGGAAGGCCGCCAGCAGCACCATGAAGGGCGTGGCGCCTTCACGCCGGGCCAGGGTCTCCACCTGTTCCGCCAGGACGCGCGGCAGGTGCACGGGCACCGCATCGCCGCGCCGGGTGGCGACGGCCGGACGGGGCTTGTCGGTGGGCAGGTCCAGCACATGGGGCGCGCCCGCCAACTGCTGCTTCCACCAACCAAGCTGCGCCTCCAGTGCCTCGCCCTGGAGCCAGTCGCGCTGCCACACCGCGTAGTCCGCGTACTGCACGGGCAGCTCAGGCAGGGCAGGGACCTGACCCTGACGGAAGGCCTCGTAGAGCGCCGTCATCTCGCGCACCAGCACGCCCAATGACCAGCCGTCGGACACGATGTGGTGCAGGTGCAGCACCAGCACGTACTCCTGGGCGTCCAACTTGAGCAACAGGGCACGAATCACCGGCCCCTGCTCCAGGTTGAACGGACGGCGGAACTCCGCACTGCCGCGCCGCTTCGCCTCCGCCTGGCGCTCCGCCGCATCCACGATGTCCGTGAGGTCCACGGACTCGAAGGGCACGGTGGCCTCGGCGTGGATGTGCTGCACGGGCTGGCCCGCTTCCACTCGGAACGTCGTGCGCAGCGACTCATGCCGCGCCATCAGCGCGTCCAGGCTCTTGCGCAACGCGCCTTCATCCACCGAGCCGGTGAACCGCAGCGGCAGTGGCATGTTGTACAGGCTGGTGCCCGGCTCCAACTGGTCGATGAACCACAACCGCTGCTGCGCGAACGACAACGGCGGCGCGGACGTCCGGTCCGCGCGGGTGAGGGCCGGCGTCTTGGAGCGGGCGGCGTGGGCCAGACGCCCGGCCAATCCCGCCACGGTGGGCGCGCGGAAGAGGTCACCCAGCGGCAGCTCCACGCCCAGGGTGGTGCGGATGCGCGACACCACCTGCGTGGCCAGCAGCGAATGGCCGCCCAACTCGAAGAAGTTGTCGTGCCGTCCCACGGTGGGGATGCGCAGCACTTCACTCCACAGCGCGGCCAGGGCGATTTCCGTCGGCGTCTCCGGCGCCGCATAGGTGCTCGCGGCGACCTGCGAGCCTTCCGGTACGGGCAGCGCCTTGCGGTCCACCTTGCCGTTGGGCGTCAGCGGCAGGGCGGGCAGGGCGACCAGTACGGCCGGGACCATGTACTCGGGCAGGTGCTTGCGCAGGTGTTCACGCAGGGGCGCGATCTCCACCTCCGGCGCGACGTAGGCCACGAGCCGCGCATCGCCCGGCACATCCTCACGCACCAGCGCCACCGCGTCGCGGATGCCCGCATGGGTGCGCAACGTGGCTTCGATTTCTCCCAACTCGATTCGGTAGCCGCGCAGCTTCACCTGGAAGTCCAGGCGGCCCATGAAGTCCAGCGTCCCGTCCTCGCGCCAGCGCGCCTTGTCGCCCGTGCGGTACAGCCGCGCTCCGGGCTCCGTGCTGAACGGATTCGGAACGAAGCGCTCCGCCGTCAGGTCCGGGCGCCCCAGGTAGCCACGCGCCAGGCCTTCACCCGCGAGGCACAGCTCGCCCTGCATGCCGAAGGGCACCAGGTGCTGCTGCTCGTCGAGGATGTACGCCCGCACGTTGTCCAGCGGCCGGCCGATGACGGGCAGCACCTGGGTGGCGTCCTGGATGGACCATGCCGTGGCGTTGACCGTGGTCTCGGTCGGTCCGTATACGTTGAAGGCGCGCGTGCGCTTCGTCGTGGAAAGCTTCCGCCACGTCACTTCGTCCAGCGCCTCACCGCCGACGATGAGCAGCGCCGGCACGTGCTCGCGATCCAGCAGCCCCGCGTCCAGCAGCAGCTTGAGCTGCGACGGCGTGCAATCCAGCGAGTCGATGTGCTGGGCTTCCAGCCACGTCAGCATCGCCTCCGGGTCCTTGCGCGTGTCGTCGGGGACGAGGCACAGGCAGTACCCGTCAATGAGCTGGATGAGCTGCTCCATGGACGCGTCGAAGAACAGCGGCGCGTTCACGCTGACGCGCAGGCCACGCTGCGGCTGCACGTAGATGTCCCGCGACATCGCCTGGTGCAGGTGGAGCACGGAGCGGTGCCGCACCGCCACGCCCTTGGGCATGCCGGTGGAGCCCGACGTGTAGAGCACGTAGGCCAGGTTCTCCGGCCCCACGTCGGAAGGCAGTGCCTCGACGGGCAGCGCCTTCCAGGGCTTCTGCTCGCCATCGAGGCACACGACGTTGCCCACCTCCGGCGTCCACGCCTCCGCCAGGGCCTGCGTGGTCAGCAGCACCGACGCGCGGCTGTCGCCCAGGATGAAGGAGCGACGCGCGGCGGGCGCCGTCGGGTCCAGGGGCACGAAGGCGCCGCCGGCCTTGAGGACGGCGAGCAACGCGACGATGGATTCGACCGAGCGCTCCAGGCACAGACCCACCGTCACTTCAGGCCCCACGCCCAACGAGCGCAGGTGCCGGGCGAGCTGGTTGGCTCGGGCATCGAGCTGCCGGAAGGACAACGTCGTCCCCTCGAACTCCACGGCCTCCGCGTTCGGCGTGCGGGCCACCTGCGCTTCGATGCGACCGTGCAACGTGGACTCACGGTCGAAGTCCGCGACGGTGCCACTCAGGTCGCCCAGCAGTCGCTGACGTTCCTCGGGGCCCACGAACGACAGGTCCGCGAGCGGCGCGTCGGGACGCTCCAGCGCGGCCTCCAGCAGCACCCTCAGGTGCTGGATGAGGCGTTCGACGGTGGAACGATCGAACAGGTCCGTTGCGTAGTCGATGCGGCCGACGAAACCCTCCGTCGCACGGCCGAGGTCCAGGCTCAGCTCGAACTGCGACAGGCCACGTGCCCCGATGTCAGCGGCCTTCAATGCCAGACCGGGCAGCACCAGCTCCGTGCGAGGCGCATTCTGGAGCGCGAACATCACCTGGAAGAGCGGCGTGCGGGACAGGTCGCGTGTCGTCTGAAGCGACTCGACCAGCCGCTCGAACGGGAGGTCCTGGTGCTCGTACGCGCCCAGCGTCGTGGTGCGCACCTGCGCGACAAGCTGCCGGAACGAGGGCCGAGCGCCGAAGCTGCCGCGCAGCACCAGCGTGTTGACGAAGAAGCCGATCAGGCCCTCCGTCTCCGCATGATGGCGGTTCGCGATGGGCGAGCCCACCAGCACGTCGTCTTGCGCGGAGTAGCGGTGCAGCACGGACTGGAAGGCCGCCAGCAACACCATGAAGGGCGTCGCGCCCTCCTTCTGCGCCAGGGCCTCTACCTTCTCTGAAAGGATGCGCGGCAGGTGCACCGGAACCGCGTCGCCGCGCCCGGAGACGACAGCCGGACGGGACTTGTCGGTGGGCAGGTCCAGCACGTGGGGAGCACCCGCGAGCTGCTGCTTCCACCAACCAAGCTGCGCCTCCAGCGCGTCACCCTGGAGCCAGCCACGCTGCCACACCGCGTAGTCCGCGTACTGCACCGGCAGCTCAGGCAGGGCAGGGGTCTGGCCGTGACGGAAGGCCTCATAGAGCGCCGTCATCTCACGCACGATCACGCCCAACGACCAGCCGTCGGACACGATGTGGTGCACGTGCAGCACCAGCACGTGGTCCTCCGCGCCCAACTTCAGGAGCAGGGCGCGAATCACCGGCCCCTGCTCCAGATTGAACGGGCGGCGGAACTCCGCGCTGCCACGCCGCTCTGCTTCAGCCTGGCGCTCGGTCGCGTCGGCGATGTCCGTGAGGTCCACGGACTCGAAGGGCACGGTGGCCTCGACGTGGATGTGTTGCACGGGCTGGCCTGCTTCCACTCGGAACGTGGTGCGCAGGACTTCGTGCCGCGCCATCAGCGCGTCCAGGCTCTTGCGCAACGCGCCTACGTCCACCGCTCCGGTGAGCCGCAACGGCAGCGGCATGTTGTAGAGCGTGGTGCCCGGCTCCAACTGATCGATGAACCACAGGCGCTGCTGGGCGAATGACAGCGGCGGCGCGGACGTCCGGTCCGCGCGGGTGAGGGCCGGCGTCTTGGAGCGGGCGGCGTGGGCCAACCGCTCGGCCAACTCCGCCACGGTGGGCGCGCGGAAGAGGTCTCCCAGCGGCAACTCCACGCCCAGGGTGGACCGGATGCGCGATACCACCTGCGTGGCCAGCAGGGAGTGGCCCCCCAGTTCGAAGAAGTTGTCGTGGCGGCCCACGGTGGGGACGCGCAGCACTTCACTCCACAGCGCGGCCAGGGCGATTTCCGTCGACGTCTCCGGCGCCACGTAGGTGTGCGTCGGAAGCTGCGAGGCTTCCGGCGCGGGCAGCGCCTTGCGGTCCACCTTGCCGTTGGGCGTCAGCGGCAGGACGGGCAGGGCGACCAGTACAGCCGGGACCATGTACTCGGGCAGGTGCTTGCGCAGATGCTCACGCAGGGCGGAGGTGTCCATCTCCGGCGCGACGTAGGCCACGAGGCGTGAATCACCCGGCACGTCCTCGCGCAGCATCACCACCGCATCCCGGAGGCCCGGGTGCGAGCGCAGCGTGGCTTCGATTTCCCCCAGCTCGATGCGGTAGCCGCGCAGCTTCACCTGGAAGTCCAGGCGGCCCATGAAGTCCAGCGTCCCGTCCTCGCGCCACCGGGCCTTGTCGCCCGTGCGGTACAGCCGCGCTCCGGGCTCCGTGCTGAACGGATCCGGAACGAAGCGCTCCGCGGTGAGGTCCGGCCGGCCCAGGTAGCCGCGCGTGACACCCGCTCCGGCGAGGCACAGCTCGCCCTGCATGCCGAAGGGCACCAGATGCTGGTGCTCGTCGAGCACGTAGGCGCGCACGTTGTCCAGCGGCCGACCGATGACGGGCAGCACCTGGGGTGCATCCTGAATGGACCAGACCGTCGCATTGACGGTGGTCTCGGTGGGTCCGTACACATTGAAGGCGCGCGTGCGCTTCGTCGTGGAAAGCTTCCGCCACGTCACCGCGTCCAGCGCCTCACCGCCGATGAGGAGCAACGCCGGCACGTGCGCACGCTCCAGCAGCCCCGCGTCCAGCATCAGCTTGAGCAGCGAGGGCGTGCAGTCCAGCGCGTCGATGCGCTGGGCCTCCAGCCACGTCAGCATCGCCTCCGGGTCCTTGCGCGTGTCACCGGGGACGATGCACAGGCAGTAACCGTTGAGGAGCTGGATGACCTGCTTGATGGAGCCGTCGAAGAAGAGCGGCGCATTCACGCTGACGCGCAGGCCGCGCTGCGGCTGCACGTAGACGTCCCGCGACAAGGCCCGGTGCAGGTGGAGCACGGAGCGGTGCTGCACCGCCACGCCCTTGGGCATGCCCGTGGAGCCCGACGTGTAGAGCACGTACGCCAGATTCTCTGGCCCGGCGTCGGATGCTGGTGCTTCCGCGGACAGCTCCATCCAGGGCTTCTGCTCGCCATCCAGGCACACGACGGTGCCCACCTCCGGCGTCCATTCTTCCGCCAGGGCCTGCGTGGTCAGCAGCACCGACGCGCGGCTGTCGGCCAGGATGAAGGAGCGGCGAGCAATGGGCGCCGAAGGATCGATCGGCACGAAGGCGCCGCCGGCCTTGAGGACGGCGAGCAACGCGACGATGGATTCGGCCGAACGCTCCAGGCACAGGCCCACCGTCACCTCGGGACCCACGCCCAGCGAGCGCAGGTGCCGGGCGAGTTGGTTGGCTCGGGCATCGAGCTGCCGGAAGGACAACGTCGTGCCTTCGAACGCCACGGCGTCCGCGTCCGGCGTGCGGGTCACCTGTGCTTCGATGCGTCCATGCAGCGTGGACTCGCGGTCGAAGTCCGCGACGGTGCCACTCAGGTTGCCCAGCAACCGCTGACGCTCCTCGGGGGCCACGAAGGACAGGTCCGCGAGCGGCGCGTCGGGCTGCTCCAGCGCGGCCTCCAGTAGCACCCTCAGGTGCGTCATCAGGCGTTCGACGGTGGAGCGCTCGAACAGATCCGTCGCGTAGTGGATCTGGCCATCGAAGCCGTCCGCCGCACGGTCGAGGCTCAGGCTCAGCTCGAACTGCGACGTGCCGCGGTCCCCGATGTCGGCGGCCTTCACCGACAAGCCGGGCAACATCAGCTCCGGAAGAGGCGCGTTCTGGAGCGCGAACATCGCCTGGAAGAGCGGCGTGCGGGACAGGTCACGCGTGGTTTGCAGCGACTCCACCAGCCGCTCGAACGGAATGTCCTGGTGCTCGTACGCGCCCAGCGTCGTGGTGCGCACCTGCGAGAGGAGCTGCCGGAACGAGGGCCGAGCACCGAAGCTGCCGCGCAGCACCAGCGTGTTGACGAAGAAGCCGATCAGGCCTTCCGTCTCCGCATGGTGACGGTTCGCGATGGGAGAGCCCACCAGCACGTCGTCCTGCGCGGAGTAGCGGTGCAGCACGGTCTGGAAGGCCGCGAGCAGCACCATGAAGGGCGTCGCGCCTTCACGCTGCGCCAGGGCCTCCACCTGTTCCGCTAGGACGCGCGGCAGGTGCACAGGCACCGCATCGCCGCGCCGGGTGGCGACGGCCGGACGGGGCTTGTCGGTGGGCAAGTCCAGCGCATGGGGCGCGCCCGCCAACTGCTGCTTCCACCAGCCGAGCTGCGCCTCCAGGGCCTCGCCCTGGAGCCAGTCGCGCTGCCACACCGCGTAGTCCGCGTACTGCACCGGCAGCTCCGGCAGGGCAGGCACTTGCCCCTGACGGAAGGCCTCGTAGAGCGCCGTCATCTCGCGCACCAGCACGCCCAATGACCAGCCGTCGGACACGATGTGGTGCAGGTGCAGCACCAGCACGTACTCCTGGGCGTCCAGCTTGAGCAACAGGGCACGAATCACCGGCCCCTGCTCCAGGTTGAACGGACGGCGGAACTCCGCACTGCCGCGCCGCTTCGCCTCCGCCTGGCGCTCCGCCGCATCCACGATGTCCGTGAGGTCCACGGACTCGAAGGGCACGGTGGCCTCGACGTGGATGTGCTGCACCGGCTGGCCCGCCTCCACTCGGAACGTGGTGCGCAGCGACTCATGCCGCGCCATCAGCGCATCCAGGCTCTTGCGCAACGCGCCTTCGTCCACCGCGCCGGTGAACCGCAGCGGCAGGGGCATGTTGTACAGGCTCGTGCCCGGCTCCAACTGGTCGATGAACCACAACCGCTGCTGCGCGAACGACAACGGCGGCGCGGACGTCCGGTCCGCGCGGGTGAGGGCCGGCGTCTTGGAGCGGGCGGCGTGGGCCAGACGCCCGGCCAATCCCGCCACGGTGGGCGCGCGGAAGAGGTCACCCAGCGGCAGCTCCACGCCCAGGGTGGTGCGGATGCGCGACATCACCTGCGTGGCCAGCAGCGAATGGCCGCCCAACTCGAAGAAGTTGTCGTGCCGTCCCACGGTGGGGATGCGCAACACCTCACTCCACAGCGCGGCCAGGGCGACTTCCGTCGGCGTCTCCGGCGCCACGTAGGTGCTCGCGGCGACCTGCGAGCCTTCCGGTACGGGCAGCGCCTTGCGGTCCACCTTGCCGTTGGGCGTCAGCGGGAGGGCCGCGAGGGGGACCAGGAGCGACGGCAGCATGTACTCCGGCAGCCGCTTCGCGATGAACGCGCGCAGCACGGTCGGCTCTACGTCCTGATGCAGGGCCACGTAGGCGACGAGCCGCTTGTCTCCGGGCACGTCCTCGCGCACCACCGCCACGGCCTCGCGTACATCCGCGTGGGCCCGCAGCGCGGCTTCCACTTCCGCCAGTTCGATGCGGAAGCCCCGCACCTTCACCTGGTGGTCCACGCGGCCCAGGAACTCCACCACCCCGTCCAGGCTCCAGCGCGCAAGGTCGCCGGTGCGGTACAGGCGCTCGCCCTGCGTCGAGGAGAAGGGATGCGGAACGAAGCGCTCGGCCGTCAGGTCCGGACGCGACAGGTAGCCGCGCGCAAGGCCCTCACCGCCGATGAAGAGTTCGCCCGGGATGCCCGGCGGCACGGGCTGGCCATTCGCATCCAGCACGTAGAGCTGCGTCTCGCGGATGGGCCGTCCGAGGGGAATGGACGTGCCCACCTGCGCCGCGTCCGTCATCCGGTGCGTGGACGCGAAGACCGTCGTCTCCGTCGGGCCATAGCCAGCGCTGACGCTGATGCCCAACTCCTCCAATACGCGGCGAACCTGGGGCGCCGGGACGACATCGCCGCCGGTGAGGACCTGGCGCACCCCTCGCAGGGCTTCCAGCTTCAGCTCCACCACCTGCGTGAAGAGGCCTGCGGTCAGCCACAGCGTGGTGACGCCATGCCGCTGGATCGTATTCGCCAGCAGCTCCAGGTCCGACGGAGCGCCAGGCGGGAAGACGACGAGGCGCCCGCCGAAGAGCAGCGGTCCCCAGACCTCCAGCGTCGACGCGTCGAAGGAGATGGGCGCGAGGTGCAGGAACGCCGTGTCCGGTCCCAGGTCCACGAAGGACGCGCCGTGCAAGAGCCGCAGCACGTTGCGGTGCTCCACCGCCACGCCCTTGGGGCGCCCGGTGCTTCCGGACGTGAAGTCCACGTACGCCAGATGGCGCGGAAGCGTGCCCGTCACCGGACGGGACGCGGACTGCTCTTCCAGACGCAGCTCCTCCACCAGGAGGCAGGGGACCTCCTGGGAGACGGGCAGGCCAGAGCGCAGCGCCCGCGAGGTGATGAGCACCTGGGGCGGCGCGTCCTCCAGCATCGCGGACAGACGCTGCACCGGGTACGCGGCGTCCAGGGGCACGTAGGCGCCGCCCGCCTTGAGGATGGCGAGCAGGGAGACGATCAGCTCGACGGAGCGCTCCAGGCAGAGCGCGACGAGCGAGTCCGGGCCCACGCCCCGCTCACGCAGCAGGTGGGCGAGCTGGTTGGCCCGAGCATCGAGCTGCGCGTAGCTCAGGCGCGTGTCTCCGAACTCCAGCGCGATGGCGTCCGGGCGCAGGTCGGCCTGCTGCTCGAAGAGGTCGTGGATGCGGACGTCCGGGTAGCCTCGGGCGGGAGTGTTCCACTCCACCAAGACCTGCTGCCGTTCCGCCGCCGACAGCATGGACACGTCGGACAGCAGGGCCGAGGGCCGGGCCAGCGACAGCAGCGCCTGGGTCCAGTGGCCCAGCACTCGCTCCACCGCATCCTTCGGGATGCGCGTCGCGTCGTAGCTCAGGATGAGCAACAGCTCGCTGCCCGGCAGCGCCAGGGCCGTGAGGGGATAATGGCTCGCCTCCGCTGCCTGCACGTCGCGGATGTCGAGCTCCGTGGAGCGCTTCATCACCGACTCATCGAGAGGGAAGTTCTCGAAGATCATCAGGGTGTTGAAGAGCGGCGTGCCTCGCGGCATGTCGCTCCAGCCCGCCGCGGCGACCAGCGGCGTGTGCTGGTGCTGCTCGAGGGCCCGCTGCTGCGTCTGGAGCGACTGGAGCCAGGGCAGCACGGGCGCCTGCGCGTCGGGGATCTGGATGCGCACCGGCAGCGTGGTGATGAGCATGCCCAGCATGGCCTCCGCGCCCGGAAGCTCTGGAGGACGGCCCGCCAGCGTGGTGCCGAAGAGGACGTCCTGCGTGCCTGCGTAGCGCGCGAGCACCAGGGCCCACGCCGCCTGCGACAGGGTGTTGAGCGTCAACTGGTGCTGACGCGCGAACGCCTGGAGGGCGGTGGTGTCCTCCGACGACAGGAACAGCCGGGTGCTCGCCATCCGCGCGGGCTCGCCGGGCGGCGCGGTGGACGGCTGCTCCGCGGGCACGGGCGTGGGGACGGACAGGCCGGAGAGCCGGGCGCGCCAGAAGCGCTCGTCCTCGGCGACGTCGGTCTGCTGCAACCACGCGATGTAGTCCCGGAACGGAGGCCTCGCAGGGGGTGTGGGCGTCGCTCCGGCCCGGAAGGCGTCGTAGAGCGCGAAGACCTCCTGGAAGAACAGGCCGGAGCTCCAGCCGTCCAACAGCAGGTGGTGGTGGTTCCAGATGAAGCGCCAGAGCTGATCCGCCAGACGCACGGCCACCATCCGCATCAGCGGGGCCCGCGTCACGTCGTAGCCGCGCGCGCGTTCGGCGGTCATGCGCCGCACCAGCCCGGCCTGCTGCTCCTCCGGAGACAGGTGTCGCCAGTCGAGTTCCTCGAACGGCAGCTCCACGTGCGAATGCACCACCTGGAGGGGGGCTTCCAATTCCCGCCACACGAAGCTGGTGCGCAGGATGGGGTTGCGGTCCACCGCCGCCTGCCACGTCTTGCGGAACAACCCGATGTCCACCGCCGAGTGGATCGACCAGGAGCGCTGCTCGAAATAGAAGGAGGACTCCGGCGTCGCGAGGACGTGGAACAGCATGCCCTGCTGAAGCGCGGAGAGCGGGTAGAGGTCCTCCACGGTGGGCCCCTGTGAGGCCAGCAGCCGGTCCAGCACGGGCTGGGAGAGACGCGCCAGGGGGAAGTCGCCCGGCGACATCCGGCGCGAGTCCTCGGAGTGCCGCCGCTCGATGAACGTGCGCAGGGTCGCGACGAAGCGCTGCGCCAGGGCTTCGAGGGTGGAGGCGTGGTGCAGGTGGTGGCTGTAGCCGAAGAACATCCCCAGCCGCCCGTCCCGCACCGACCCGGTCACGACCAGTGGGTGCGTCCGGAGGGCCTGGGGGGCCACCGTCGTGCCGACGGGATCATTCCCCAGGCAGAAGAGGGTGCTGTCGTCGGACGCGCCGTACGCATGTCCCAGGTAGTTGAACGCCACCTGCGCCCTGGGGAAGGCGGCCATCCGCTCACGGACCTCCGGGGGCCCCATGAAGCGCAGCAACCCGAAGCCGATGCCCTGGTCGGGCCACTGGCTCAGCGTATCGCGCACCGCACGCAGGCTGTCGCCAGGGGTGCCGCCCTCCGGCAGCCGCAGCAGCGCGGGCGTCATCGACGTGAACCAGCCCACGGTGCGGGACGTGTCCGCGTCCGCGAACAGGTCCTGCCGGCCATGGCCTTCCACGTCGATGAGCGCGTCCGACTGGCCGGTCCATTCGCGCAGCGCGAGCGCGAGCGCGGTCAACAGCACGTCGTTGATGCGCACCCGCCAGCCCGGCAGCGTCTCCTGGAGCAGCAGCCGGGTCTCCTCCGCGTCCAGTTGGACGGAGACCGCCCGCTGCGACCCGTGGGTGTTGGGGCCCGCCGAGTCGACGGGGAGCGGGGCGACCTTCAGGCGCGCTTCGTCCAGCCACAAGGCCGTCTGGGCGTGCAGGGCATCGGAGAGGGCGTGGGTCTCCAGCCGGCGCGTCCAGGACAGGAAGGACGTCGTCTTGCCGGGGAGCGCCGCGGGGCGCCGCTCACTCAGTTGCAGGTACGCGGCCTCCAGGTCCTCGATGAGCACGCGCCAGGAGACGGCATCCATCACGAGGTGGTGGATGAGGAGCAGCAGGCGCTGCTCCTGCCCGGGGCCGAAGTGGAAGAGGGCGGCGCGCACCAGGGGAGGCCGGGCCAGCTCGAAGCTGGTCTGGAGGCGCTCCGCCTGCTCCTCCATGGCGCGAAGACGGGCCTCCAGCGGGAGCGCGGAGAGATCCACCTGGAGAAGCTGGAAGGAAGCCTCCTCGGGTGAGGCGTTGTGCTGGCGCCAGCAGGAACCGTCGCGGCTGAAGCGCATGCGCAGGGCGTCGTGGTGGCCTACGAGCACCAGGAGCGCCTGCTCCAGGAGTGCCGGCTGGAGCGGCTGACGGGCCAGCAGCAGCAGCGGCATGTTGAAGTGGTGGGCGTGTTCGGGATCGCCCTCCAGCAGCTCGCGCTGGATGGGCGTGAGGGGGACCTCGCCCACCACCGGGCCCTGTTCCGCCTGGGTGCCCGCGCTGATCTTCGCCACGTTCGCCAGCGCGCCCAGGGTGGGGTGCTGGAAGAGGTCGCGCACGGAGAGCCGCACGCCGGCCTGACGCGCGCGCGCGACGACCTGGATGCTGATGATGGAGTCGCCGCCCAGATCGAAGAAGTTGTCGTCGACGCTCACACGCTCGACGCGCAGCACCTGCGTCCAGATCTCCGACAGCCGCAGCTCCATCTCCGTGCGGGGCGCGACGTACTCACGCCGCGAGGCGCGCACGCCCTCCGGGGCCGGCAGGGCCTTGCGGTCCAGCTTCGCGTTCGCCGTCAGCGGCAGGGCCGTGAGGGGCACGAACGCCGACGGCATCATGTACTCCGGCAGCCGCTGTTCCAGGAACGTGCGCAGCACGGCCGGATCCAGGTCCAGGTCCTCGGTCGCGACGAAGTAGGCGACCAGCCGCTTGTCGCCGGGCACGTCCTCGCGCACCACCGCCACGGCCTCCCGCACGTACGCGTGGGCCCGCAGCGCGGTCTCCACTTCCGCCAGCTCGATGCGGAAGCCGCGCACCTTCACCTGGTGGTCCACGCGGCCCAGGAACTCCATCACCCCGTCCGGCCTCCAGCGCGCCAGGTCGCCCGTGCGGTACAGGCGCTCGCCCTGCCTGGTGGAGAAGGGGTTCGGGACGAAGCGTTCCGCGGTCAGGTCCGGACGCGACGCGTAGCCGCGCGCCAGACCCTCACCGCCGATGAAGAGCTCACCGGGAATGCCCGGGGGCACCGGCTGCCCATGCCTGTCCAGCACGTAGAGCTGCGTCTCGTTGACGGGCTGGCCCAGGGGAATGGACGTGCCCACCCGGGCCGCGTCCGTCATCCGGTGCGTGGACGCGAAGACCGTCGTCTCCGTCGGGCCGTAGCCGGCGCTGACGGTGATGCCCAGGTCCTCCAACACGCGGCGGACGTGGTGCGCCGGGATGACATCGCCGCCGGTGAGGACCTGCCGCATCCCCCGCAGGGCTTCGGGCCGCAGCTCCGCCACCTGCGCGAAGAGGCCCGCGGTCAGCCACATCGTGGTGACGCGATGTCCCTGGAGGATGTTCTCCAGCAGCTCCAGGTCCGACGGCGGGGCAGGGGGGAAGACGACGAGGCGCCCGCCGAAGAGCAGCGGAGCCCAGATCTCCAGCGTGGAGGCGTCGAAGGAGATGGGCGAGATGAACAGGAACGCCGTGCCCGGTCCCAGGTCCACGAAGGACGCGTTGTGCAGGAGGCGCAGCACGTTGCGGTGCTCCACCGCCACGCCCTTGGGGCGCCCGGTGCTTCCGGACGTGAAGTCCACGTACGCCAGATTGCGCGCGTGCGTCCCCGCCTGCACGGGCGTCGTGGGCCGCCCGTCCAGCCGCAGCTCCTCCACGAAGAGGCAGGGCAGGAAGTCATCCACCGCCAGCTCCTCGCGCACCTCCTGCGTCGTCAGCAGCAGCCTGGGCGGCGCATCCTCCATCATCGCGGCCAGACGCTGCGCCGGGTACGCGGCATCCAGCGGCAGGTAGGCGCCACCGGCCTTGAGGATGGCGATCAGCGAGACGATGAGCTCGATGGAGCGCTCCAGGCACACGGCCACGAGCACATCCGGCCCCACGCCCTTCTCGCGCAGCAGGTGCGCCCACTGGTTCGTGCGCGCGTCCAGCTCCGCGTACGTCAGGCGCGTATCCCCGAACTCCAGCGCCACGGCGTCCGGATGGAGCGCCGCCTGCGCCATGAACAGGTCCTGGAGGCTCGCGTCGCGCGGGTATTCGCCGCCCGTCGCGTTCCACTCCACCAGCACCCGGTCGCGCTCCTCACCGACCATCAGGGACAGGCGCGAGAGCGGTACCTCCGGATTCGCGACGACCTGACGCGCGAGCTCCACGAAGTGCCCGGCCATCCGAACCATGGTCGCTTCATCAAAGAGCGCCGTGGGGTATTCGAAACGGCAGGTGAGACCCGCGCGGTTCTCCCAGACGTCCAGGCCCAGGTCGAACTTGGACGTGCCCGTGGAGACATCCACCGGGGTCAACTCCAGCGACGGAAGCTGGGCCTTGGCATCCGGCGTGTTGAGGACGTTGAGGACGACCTGGAACAGCGGCGTGCGGCTCAGGTCACGCGGCAGGCCCAGCGTGTCCAGGATGCGCTCGAACGGCGCGTCCTGGCGGGCGTACGACTCCAGCGCCTGGGTGCGCACCCGGCCCAGCAACTCCACGAAGGAAGGCGTTCCGTCCTGCCGCGCGCGGAAGGCCAGCGTGTTGACGAAGCATCCCAGCAACCCCTCCACCTCGGGGCGCGTGCGGCCCGCGAGCGGCGTGCCCACCACGAAGTCGTCCTGGCCCGAGTAGCGCGACAACAGCGTCTGGAAGAGCGCCATCATCACCATGAACGTCGTGGCGCCCTGCTTGCGGCCGAGGGTCAGCAGCGGCTCCGCCACGTCGGCCGGGAACTGGAAGCGGTGCTGCGCGCCCTCGAAGGACTGCGCCGCCGGGCGCGGTCGGTCCGTGGGAAGGATGAGCGTGGGGGCCCCGAGCAGTTGCTGCTTCCACCACCCGACCTGCTCCTCCATCACACCGCCTTCGAGCCAGTCGCGCTGCCACACCGCGTAGTCCGCGTACTGGATGGGCAGCGGCGGCAGCGGCGACGACGTCATGCCCGCGCTGTACGTCGCGTAGAGCACCGTCAACTCGCGCGCGAGCACCATGGTGCACCACGCGTCGGACACCGCGTGGTGGAGCACCAGCGCCAGCACGTGCATCTTCGGCTCCACGCGCACCAACAGCGCGCGGATCACGAGCTTCTCCAGGTCGAAGGGGATGAGGGCGTGGGCCCGGCACAGGCTCGCCAGCTCCGCCTCGCGGGCCTCGGGCGTCTCGCCGTTCACATCGACCCGCGCCAGGGGCAGGCCTCGCGCCGGGTGGATGAGCTGCACCGCGCTCTCACCCTCCAGCGAGTACGTGGTGCGCAGCACTTCGTGCCGGGCCACCAGTTCGTCCAGGGCCGCCTGGAGCGCGGCGACGTCCAGCTCGCCCGTCAGGCGGAACGTGGTCGCGTTGTTGTACGCGCCGCTCTGGGGCTCCAGTTGCTGGATGTACCAGAGCCGCTGCTGGGCGAAGGACAGCGGCAGCGGCTGGTTGCGGGGCACGCGGGAGATGGGCGGCGGCGCGCCGGGCACGCCCTGGGCCACGGGGCGCGCCGCCGCCCATCTCCCG
>NZ_RAVZ01000730.1 GCF_003611635.1 Corallococcus terminator
CCCATGGAGCCGCCGGAGCTGTCGGCGATGATCATCCATGAGTTGGCGGCGGCGCTGGCGCACGCGCACGAAGCGGGCGTCATCCACCGCGACCTGAAGCCGGAGAACGTCATGGTGCGCGAGGACGGGGTCCTCAAGCTCATGGACTTCGGCATCGCGCGGCTCTTGGACATCGAGGACCGGATGACGGTGACGGGCGCGCTGGTGGGTTCGCCCGCGCACATGTCGCCGGAGATCATCGAGGGCCTGGAGGCCGGGCCGGAGGCGGACGTCTTCAGCCTGGGCATCATGTTCTACGCGCTGATGACGGGCCGGCTGCCGTTCACCGCGTCCAACACCACCGCGACGCTCAAGCGCATCCTGGACGGGACGTACGAGGATCCGCGCCGCCGCGTGCCCGCGCTGTCGGACGAGCTGGCGGAGATCTGCGCCACGTGCCTCCAGCGGGATCCGCAGCGGCGCTATCCCAACGCGGGCAAGCTGCGCGACGCGCTGGCGGATGCGCTCGCGGGGCTGGGGTTCTCCCGCGTGGGCGAGGAGCTCATCTCCTTCTTCGCGGATCCACCGTCGTACCAGCGGCTCGCGCGCCAGCGCATCGTCGCGGCGCTGCTGGAGCGCGGGGAGCGGCAGCTCCAGGAGAAGCGGACGCCGCACGCTCAAGACGTACCTGGACGACGGCCCCATGGA
>NZ_RAVZ01000731.1 GCF_003611635.1 Corallococcus terminator
CCCTGCCCCGCCTGCTCAAGCCCTGGCTCGCCCACGCCGTGGAGGCCCGCGCGCCCCAGACCCCCTCCCTGCCGACGGCGCCGCTCGCCGGGGAGCCCTCGCTCGCCACCGCGCCGCGCCTCATCGACCCGCACGAAGAGGCCGCCCCGGCGGAGGCCCCGTCCCCGGGGGATGCGCTCGCGCTGCCGCACGTGCACGCCCGCCGGGTGGACCACGTGGCCCGCGCCCAGGGCCTGCGCGAACTGGGCGACCTGTCCGGCGCCGTGACGGAGCTGCGCCGCGCGCTGCATGACGACCCGGGCGCCACCGACGCCCTGGCGCAGCTCGCGCGCACCGCCCGCCTCTCCGGGGACACGGCGCTGGCCCTGGACGCCTACGCCCGGCTGGCCCAGGCGGAACCCACCGACGCGGGGGCCCTGGTGCAGCAGGCACGGCTCCTGGTGGCGCAGGGGCGCTTCACCGACGCGGTCCCCGTGGGGGAGGAGGCCCTCCTGCGCAATCCCGAGGACGCGGAGGTGTACCAGGTGCTCGGCCGCGCCCACCTGGGCGCCAACGAGCTGTCCTCCGCCATCCTGCGCTTCCAGCAGGCGGTGCACCTGGATCCGGAGCACGGCCACGCGCTCAACAACCTGGGGTTTGCCTACCTGCGCGCCAGCGACAACGCCCGCGCCGTGGAGGTCCTCACCCAGGCCGCGGCCCTGCTGCCCCACGTGGCCTACGTGCAGAACAACCTGGGCGTCGCCTGCGAACGCCTGGGACGCCTGGAGGAGGCCCGCGCCGCGTACGCCGCCGCCACCCGGCTGTCGCCCCGCTACGTGCAGGCCCGGGTCAACGCCGAGCGCGTGGCCCGGGCCGACCCTGGCCTGGCCCTGCCCCAGGCCCCTCCGCCCGCCGCTCCGTAGGGCGGGCGACCAGGAAGCCGACCCAGGAAGCCCTCTTC
>NZ_RAVZ01000732.1 GCF_003611635.1 Corallococcus terminator
TCATGAGGCCGTCGGCGAGGCTGCAATCCCCCTCGCAGTAGAGGCGGATGGCGAGCATGTCCGTGGGCGTCCCGCGGCGGAAGCGCGCTGGGACGGAGAGGGCTTCCTTCTCCCCCAGGAGGCTTGTCAGGTCGAGCTTGCTGCGGTTGAGCAGCTCCGTCGCGTGGGCGTTGAGGCTGCGCATCTTCCGCTCCCCACGGCGGTACTGGAGCACGTCCATGACATCAAGCATGCGCAGGTAGAGGCCGCGCTGCTGCGCCTCCGAGGCGTAGCGGGCGAGGAGCTGGTTGTCGAAGACATGGCCGTTGAAGGCAGCCACGGTGGGTTGCGAGAGCAGGAAGGACACGAGATCCGGGGCGGTGGCTTCCGTCCACTCGGTGAGCTGGGCGTCGGGGGCGAGGACGCACGCGAGGGCCAGGCGCTGGGCGCGCGTCACGTGGTAGCTGCCCGTCGCGGCGAGCTCCGCCTTCAGCTCGGCATCCCCGGGCATGTACCGGCTTTCGGTGTCGTAGACGCTCGGGCGCGTGTAGTCGGTGAGCCACAACGGCAGCGTGTCGGCGGAGACGAAGCGGAGGAAGTCGAAGCGACCGCCGCCCAAGGGGAGGCGAAGCTGCACCTCCTCGCTGGCGAAGAAGGCGGCGAAGTCCGCCGATGCCGCGCGCAAGGCGCCCAGGGTGCCCTTCGGTTGGGCAGAGCGACTGGACGACAGGAAGGTTTGGAGGAACTGCCAGGACGGGGGCATCGCAAGCATGGCAGGCCTCGCGTCAGACGGCGGAGTGAGAAGGTGCCCGGGGAGCGAACCGGAAGATGGTGGCGGGCTGGGTGGCGGCGATGGTGAGGCGCGACAGCAGGACGGCGGCGAGGTCGCGAACGTCGGCCGCGCAGTTCGCCACGCCAGAAACGACGAGGTGGATGCTGTCCCGGAGTTCATCCGTC
>NZ_RAVZ01000733.1 GCF_003611635.1 Corallococcus terminator
ACAGGTGCTGGGGGCGTTGGGCCACGACAGCGTGCGGTGGTTGGGCCCCGTGCCCACCCGCATGCCGGGGCCCTGGTTCGGAGGCATGCGCTTCAGCCCCACGGGGCAGGTGGACGGTGCCTGGCGCTCGCACGGGCTGGCGCGCTGGACGCTGCCGGAGGTGCTGGTGTGGCGCGAGGACAACGCGCTGTACGTCGCGGCCTTCGCCACCGAAGCGCATGGCGGAGAGGACATGGTGCGCGCGCGGCTGGAGCGCGTGCGTGCGTCCTTCCCGGAAGGCTATCGCCACGCGGTGGGCGCGCCGGTGGAACTGCGCACGTCGTCGTCGCGGCGGGACTTCGAGGCGCTGGTGGACCGTGCGGTGGAGGCCATCAGCGCGGGCTCCCTGCACAAGGTCGTGCTGGCGCGGGCGATGGACGCGGAAGGCCCGGGGCCGTTCGACGTGGTGGACGTGCTGGCGCGGTTGCGGGAGCAGAACCCCCGCTGCGCCACGTTCCTCTTCCGCGCGCCGGACGGGACGGGCTTCCTGGGTGCGACCCCGGAGACGCTGTGCCGGGTGGACGGGCGGGTGCTGGAGACGGAGGCGCTCGCGGGTTCGGCGGCGCCGGGGGCCGAAGTGGCGCTGGATGCCAGTGACAAGGATCAGCGCGAGCACGCGGCGGTGGTGCGCTACATCCTCCAGGCGCTCCAGCCGGTGGCGGCGAGCGTGTTCGCGGACGCGCAGCCGTCGGTGCTGGCGCTGAAGAACGTGATGCACCTGCGCACGGGGATCCGCGCGAGGCTGGACGAAGGCGTGGACACCGCGCAGGTCGTCACCGCGCTGCACCCCACGCCGGCGGTGGGCGGCACGCCGAGGGAGCTCGCGCTGTCGTTCCTGGTGGAGCACGAGGCCTTGGACAGGGGTTGGTACGCGGGGCCGGTGGGCTGGGTGGGAC
>NZ_RAVZ01000734.1 GCF_003611635.1 Corallococcus terminator
GTGGCGTCGTTCCAGGCTTGGAGGACGCGCTGGCGCTCGGCCTCTGGCAGCAGGGGGAGGGAGGCGATGGGGCGAGAAGGCGCGGCGACAGCGGCCTCCAGGAGGGTCTGGAGGTGGGAGGCCATGCGCTGGATGCGCTCGGCGTCGAAGAGGTCGGTGTCGTACTCGAAGGTGGCGCGCAGTCCCTCCGGCGACTTCGACATGAAGAGGATCAGGTCGCACTTCGACGTTCCGGTGCTCAGCTCCCACGGCTCCGCGGTCGCGGTCATCTGGAGCGCGGCGGAGGCCTGGACCTCCAGCACGGGGGCGTTCTGGAGGACGAACATGACCTGGACGACCAGCGCGTGACTGAGGTTGCGCTCGGGGTGGAACTGCTCGACGAGCTTCTCGAAGGGGAGGTCCTGGTGGGCATAGGCGCCGAGCGTGACCTCGCGCGCACGCCGCATCAGCTCGATGAGGCTGGGGTTGCCCGACAGGTCCTGCCGCAGGGCGAGTGTGTTGACGAAGAGCCCGACAATCCCTTCGATTTCCGGACGGATCCGACCGGCGATGGGCGCGCCGATGATGAGGTCCTGCTGGCCCGAGTAGCGATGCAGCAGAGCACTGAAGCCCGCGAGCAGGCCCATGAACAGCGTGACGCTCTCCTGACGGCAGAGGTCTTCGATGCCCTGGGAGATCTCCGGGGAGAGTCGGAACGTCAGCGTCTTGCCCCGGAAGCGATGGATGGGCGGGCGGGGCCTGTCCATCGGCAGCTCCAGCAGGAGCGGCGCGCCCTCCATCTGCTTGCGCCAATAGGCGAGCAGTCGCTCCAACATGTCATCCCGGAGCCACTGCCGCTGCCAGACGCCGAACTCTGCGTACTGGATGGGCAGGGGGGGAAG
>NZ_RAVZ01000735.1 GCF_003611635.1 Corallococcus terminator
GGTTGGTGGAAGGCGAGGTGTCGCTGACGCCGATCCAGCGTTGGTTCTTCGAGAAGGAATTGCCGCAGGCGCACCACTTCAACCAGGCGGTGCTGCTGGAGGCGAAGGAAGGGGTGGAGGCGGAGCGGCTGGAGGAAGCGCTGCGGGCGCTGGTGGCGCACCACGATGCACTGCGGATGCGTTACGCGCGCGGTGACTCCGGTTGGACGCAGCACAACACAGGCATCGGACACGGGGCCTTGTTGCAGCGGCTCGACCTGTCGTCGCTCATGGAGGACGAAGACGCGCAGCGGGAGGCGATGTCGGCTGCCGCGAAGGAGTTCCAGTCAGGGCTCCGGCTCGATGAAGGCCTGTTGTTGCGCGCGCTGTTGATGGAGCGCGGCGCGGGCCGGACGTCGCGGTTGCTGCTGGTGGTGCACCACCTGGTGGTGGACGGCGTGTCGTGGCGCGTGCTGCTGGAGGACCTGGGCACGGCGTACGCGCAGCGGCGTGAAGGCCGAGCAGTGGAACTGCCGGCGAAGACGACGTCCTTCCAGGCGTGGGCGCGCAAGCTGGAGTCATACGCGCGCGGGCCGGAGCTGGAGAAGGAAGCGGCGTGGTGGCTTGCGCAGCCGAGTGAAGTGCCGGCGCTGCCGGTGGACACGGCGGGCGCGAACAGCGTGGCGTCCGCGCGTGGAGTGGTGGAGGGGTTGGAGGCTGAAGAGACGCGGGTGCTGTTGCAGGAAGTGCCTGGTGCATACCGGGCGACGGTGAATGAAGTGCTGGTGTCGGCGCTGGCGCGCGTGCTGACGCGGTGGACGGGGCAGTCTCGGGTGCGGGTGGACGTGGAGGGGCACGGACGCGAGGAGCTCTTCGCGGACGCGGACGTGACGCGGAC
>NZ_RAVZ01000736.1 GCF_003611635.1 Corallococcus terminator
GCTGTGGGTGGGGCCGAGCCGGGAGGCGGGCCCGCGATGATGTTGGAACTGGAGGCGCGGCACTGGAGCCAGGTGCGCGTGGCGGACGAGCGCTACCTCTGCCTTCGTCTGGAAACGCGCTGGAGCGTCATCCTGGACCGCTGCAAGCACAAGGGCGGGCCGCTCAGCAAGGGCACCTGGGACGAGGCGGCCCAGGGCATCCGCTGCCCGTGGCACGACCTGCTCAATTCGCCCCGGGACCTGGCGCGCAAGCAGGTGCCGTCGGTCCGCGTGGGGGCGGTGATCCGCTTCCTCGTGCCCGACCCTGACGCGTCCCCGGAAGTTCCGGCGCGTCGCGCCCCGGTCGCTTCGTAAACCCTTCTCGCTCTTCACGGCGGACACGTCATGGCCCAGGTGATTCCCATTCCGCGCGCTCCGGTGGAGCCCTCTCCGGGGGCGGACGCCGAGGGCTTCCAGCCGCTCAGCCACGCGCAGCAGCGCATCTGGCTGATGGAGCAGCTCCACCCGGGCACGGCCTTCGCGAACCTGGGCGGCCTCCTTTTGGTGCGAGGGCCGGTGCGGCTGGACTTGCTGGCGCAGGCGCTGGAGCGCTTCGCCCGGAGCACGGAGGCGCTGCGGCTGGAGCTGCGCGTCGAGGCAGGGCAGGCCCGGCAGCGTCTGGGGCACGCGCCTTCGCCCCGCGTGGAGCAGGTGGACTTCTCCCAGGACGCGGACCCGAGCGCCGCCGCCGAGGCGTGGTGCACGGAGCGCGTGCGGACGCCGTTCGCGCTGCCGGGAGGGCCGCTGTACCGGCTGGCGGTGGTGAAGCTGGGGGACGGGCGCGGGGGCTACTTCGCCTGCGTGCACCATCTGGTGGGGGATGGGTTCTCCC
>NZ_RAVZ01000737.1 GCF_003611635.1 Corallococcus terminator
CTTCCAGCTCCGCGTAGGTGACGCCCACGTCCCCATCCCGCACGGCCACGGCTCCAGGCACGCGCGCGGCCCGCTCCGCCAGCAGCGCGGCCACGGAACGCTCGCTCGGGAACGGCCGAGGCTCCGGGTTCCACGCGGCGAGCTGCTCCGCCTGCGCCGGGCCCACCAGGGACAGCCGGCCCACGGGGCGCGCGCCGTCCTCGCCCAGCACCTCGCCCAGCAGTTGCCAGAAGGACTCCGCCAGCGCGGCCGGTCCCTCTGGGGGAAAGGCGCTCCGCCGGAAGTCCAGGTCCACCGTGAGCTGGCCCTGCCCCAGCCGGTCGCTCACGTGCACCGCGAGCGAATGCGCCTCATGCCCATTGAAGAGCCAGGTGACGTCCACCGGGTGGCCGCCCAACTGCGCGTCGAAGCGTCCGTTCTGGAAGGAGACGAGCACGTCGAAGAGGGGCGGACCCTCCAATCCCCCGGCACGCAACTGCTGCGCGAGCAAGTCGAACGGATAGCGCTGGCCCCGCAGCGAGCGCTGTTGCGCCGCGCCCACGGAGCGCAGGAGCGACGCGAAGGGAGCAGTGCCGTCCACGTCGAAGCGCACCGGCACGGTGCCCACCATCATCCCGAAGGTGAGCAGGTCCTCCCGCGCGGCGCGGCCGTGGACGAACGTCCCCAGGCACGTGTCGCGCTGCCCCGTCAGCCGGGACACGAAGAGACCCGTGAGCGCGGCGAACAGCCGGGGCACCGTGCTCTCCGCGTGCTGCGCCACCCGGCCCACCGCCCGCGTCTGTTCCGCGTCCAGCGAGAAGGTGTGGCGAACGGCGCGCGTGTCGTCGAAGGGTGTGCCCACCGAGCGCAAGAG
>NZ_RAVZ01000738.1 GCF_003611635.1 Corallococcus terminator
GGTTCAGCGCGGCGAGGGCGATGCATCAGGGCGCGGACGGTGTCTGGGTGGGCACGCGGCTCGTCGCGTCGGTGGAGGCGTACGCGCACCCGCTCTACAAGCAGCGGGTGGTGGAAGGGGACGCGGGGGACACGACCCTGACGACGCTGTTCGGTCCTGAGTGGCCGGGCAAGCGCATCCGGGTGATCCGCAACCGGGTGGTGCGCGAGTGGGCGGGCCGTGAGTCGCGCGTGCCGCCGCCCGGGCCGGTGCCGGAGACCATCGGGACGACGCGGCTGTTTCCCGGCGTGCTGGACGTGCAGTACGTGATGCCGAAATTCAGCTCGTTCCTGCCCACGCCCGACACGCAGGGGGACCTGGAGGAGATGAGCCTTCCGGCGGGAGGCGCGAGCATGTCGCGCATCGACACGGTGCAGCCCGCCGGGCAGATCGTCGTGGAGATGATGGAGCGGGCCCGCCGGCTCCTGGAGTCTCCCGAGGGGCTGGATGAGGAGGACGAGGACGACCGGGGTTAGCGCGGCGAAGGGAGCAGCTTGTCGAGGCGAGCCTCCCACGCGCTGAGTGTCTCCTCGACGTACGCTCGCTCCTGCGTCGTGGTCGCCTTGGCGGCGGATTTCTTGATCATCACCAGCCCTGCCTTCAGGTCCGCAGGAGGCTCGTTCTTCCCACTTCGCCTGTACATCTCCTTGGAGCGCGACTGGATGCGCAGCATCAGCCGTGTCTGCTCCACTGCGCCCTTGGAGGGGGGCTTGGGGCCGGAGGGCGCTGGACTGGTGGCGCCTGGGAGCGGCTTCACGACCGGTTCGCCCTTCCCTGGGAGCGGCGGCTGCGGCGGGGGTTGCACAACGTCC
>NZ_RAVZ01000739.1 GCF_003611635.1 Corallococcus terminator
CCCGCGGCCCGTCCGGCGGCCCCCGCGGAGGCGCCCCGTTCGGCGGCCTCCGGCAGTCCCGCGGAGCTGCTCAAGAGCGTGGAAGAGGTCCAGCGCAAGGAGGTCGCGGCGCTCAAGGCCATGGTGGAGCTGCTCATCGAGAAGGGCGTTTTTTCCCGCGAGGAATACCTCGCCAAGGTCAAGCGGTAGCCAGCGGCCATGCGCAAGAAGATTGGTGAACTCCTCGTCCAGGCCGGAGTGGTCACGGACGAGCAGGTGAAGCAGGCCCTTGCCTCCGGGCGGCGCGGTCAGGGCCGCAAGCTGGGGGAAGTGTTGGTGTCCATGGGCCTGTGCACCGGCCAGGACATCGCGCGCGCGCTGGCGGCGCAGCACGAGCTGCCCTTCGTGGAGATCCCCGAGTACATCCCCCATGGGGTGTCCTCGCTGGTGTCCATGGACTTCCAGTCCGAGCACCGCGTGTTGCTCTTCGCGCTGGAGCAGGACGGCCGCAGCGAGAAGCTCCACGTGGCGGTGGAGGACCCCGGCAATCTCATGTTGGTGGATGAACTGCGCTTCCAGTTGCGCAAGCCCCTGAAGGTGTTCGTCGCTTCCTCGGACGACATGGATCAGGCGCTGGCGCGCGGCCGGGGCGAACCGCTGGACATCGTGGAGGCCGAACCCATGGATGAGATGGACGACGCGGACGATTCGCCGGACATCCTGCCGTCCCCGCCGCCCGCGCCCGCACGGTCCTCCGCGCGTCCGCCCGCGCCGCCGCCGCTGGACTGGGACCTGCCGCCCCCGCCGCCGTCCGACTCACGTCCCGACGGCGCGGACGTGCTGGAGGATCTGCTGAGCGCGAAGC
>NZ_RAVZ01000073.1 GCF_003611635.1 Corallococcus terminator
GTGAGGACATGGAGCGTGGCCAGGTGCTGGCGAAGCCGGGCTCCATCACGCCGCACACCAAGTTCAAGGCGCAGATCTACGTGCTGTCGAAGGAAGAGGGTGGGCGCCACACCCCGTTCTTCAAGGGCTACCGTCCCCAGTTCTACTTCCGCACGACGGACGTGACGGGCACGGTGAAGCTGCCGGAGAACGTCGAGATGGTGATGCCGGGCGACAACATCGCGATCGAGGTGGAACTCATCACCCCGGTGGCGATGGACAAGGAGCTGCGGTTCGCCATTCGTGAGGGCGGTCGTACGGTGGGCGCGGGCGTCGTTGCGGAGATCATCGCCTGATCGGCTTCACGCCGACCAGCTTCCACGGGCACTGAGTTGCCGAGGGGAGGGCTGCTTTTGTAGCCTTCCCCTCTCGCATCTGGTGAAATGAGCCATGCCGAAGGGTAACCGTTCCATCATCTCGCTCGAGTGCACCACGTGCAAAGAGCGGAACTACACGACCACGAAGAACAAGCGGAAGAGCCAGGACAAGCTCGAACTGAGCAAGTTCTGCCCTCGGTGCCGCAAGCATACGGACCACAAGGAAGGCAAGGTCTAGGTCGCGCGTTCCATGAAGGTTTAGGCCAGTAGCTCCAACGGTAGAGCAGCGGTCTCCAAATCCGCGTGTTGGGGGTTCGAATCCCTCCTGGCCTGCCAGCTTCAGTACAGGGACCCCCGGTACCGAGCGGTGCCGGGGGTCCCTGCCTTTTCGCAGTCCAGCTTCCGCAGTCCCTCGTGAGGCACCATGGCGACGGCAACTGAGGCCAGCCAGCAGGCTAACCGCTCGGGTATCGACCCCAAGCGGCTCGTGGTCATCTTCTATCTCGTCGCCGGCATCGTCCTGGCCCTCTTCCTGGAGCATGTCTTCGGGTTGCTCTGGAGCCGGTTCGGCTGGAGCGACGTCGAGCTCTTCGAAGGCCTGGGCTGGCGTGTGTCGACCCTCGTGGGCTACGGCGTAGCCCTGGGGTTGGTGCTGGCGGCCTACTTCCATCCTCGCACGCACGCGCTGTCCATCGACGTGGCGTCCGAGCTGATGAAGGTCACCTGGCCTACCTGGTCGGAGACCCGCGCTTCGACCATGGCCGTGGTCGTCGCGTCGCTCGTGGCGGCCGTCCTCCTCTTCTGCATCGACACCGTCGCGTACAACTTGATGGTGGAGTGGCTGCCTGCCCTGTGGGGGAAGCTGTAATGGCGAAGAAATGGTTCACGGTCCAGACCTACTCGAACTACGAGAACCAGGCGAAGAAGAACCTGGAAGAGCAGGTGCGCCTCAAGGGCCTGCAGGACCAGGACTTGATCGGTGAGATCCTCATCCCCATGGAGCAGGTCGTGGAGATGGTGAACGGCGAGAAGAAGACCACCCGCCGCAAGCTCTTCCCGGGCTACATCTTCGTCCAGATGGAGCTCAGCGACACCACCTTGCACCTGGTGAAGAACACCTCCAAGGTGACCGGCTTCCCGGGCGTCGGGCAGAACGAGCAGCCCCGGCCCATGTCGGACGCGGAGGTCGCTCGGCTCACCGCGCAGGTGACCGAGGGCGCCCACAAGACCAAGCCCAAGGTCCAGTTCGAGACGAGCGACACGGTGCGCGTCATCGACGGCCCGTTCGCCAACTTCAACGGCACGGTGGAAGAGGTCAACCCGGAGAAGGGCCGCGTCCGCGTGCTCGTCAGCATCTTCGGTCGTGCGACCCCCGTGGAACTCGATTTCATGCAGGTGGAGAAGACCACCGGCTAATCAGTCTTCCGCGTCCGGATGACGGGCGCGGATCAACGGGTGGGAGGGTCGTCCCGTCTGGCGACCCGCTGGAACCACCCCATCGAAAGGCAGCAGTCCGCCGATGAAGAAGATCACAGGTCAGGTCAAGTTGCAGATTCCCGCCGGCAAGGCGAACCCCGCCCCGCCGATTGGTCCCGCCCTCGGTCAGCAGGGCGTGAACATCATGGAGTTCTGCAAGCAGTTCAATGCCAAGACGCAGGCAGAGGCGAAGGAAGGTCTCATCATCCCGGTGATCATCACCGTGTATGCGGACCGCTCCTTCACCTTCATCATGAAGACGCCTCCCGCCGCCATCCTCATCAAGAAGGCCGCGGGTCTCCACACGGAGAAGAAGAAGGGTTCGGGCGCGAAGAAGCCGGGCAAGGAGAAGGTGGGGCAGATCACCCGGAAGCAGCTCGAGGAGATCGCCAACAAGAAGATCCAGGACACCACCGCCGCGTCCCTCGAAGCCTGCATGAACACCATTGCTGGCACCGCGCGCTCCATGGGCATTGAAGTCGTCGGCTAGCCCGCCCCCATCTTTCAAGGATTCCTGCCATGGCTACCAATGGAAAGAAGTTCCGCGCGTCCTCCGAGCTGGTGGACCGCAACAAGCGCTATCCCGTCGCCGAGGGCTTCGCGCTGCTGAAGAAGACGGTCGAGTCGCGCGCGACGAAGTACGACCAGACGGTCGATGTCGCCATCAACCTGGGCGTGGACCCGAAGCACGCGGACCAGATGGTCCGTGGCGCCGTGGTGCTCCCGCACGGTACCGGCGCCACCGTGCGCGTGGCCGTGTTCGCCAAGGGTGAGCGCGCGACCGAGGCGGCCAACGCCGGCGCCGACATCGTGGGCGCGGAGGACCTCCAGAAGCGCATCGAGGAGGGCTTCCTCGACTTCGACACCGTCATCGCGACGCCGGACATGATGGGTGTGGTCGGTCGCCTCGGTAAGGTGCTTGGTCCCCGCGGTCTCATGCCCAACCCGAAGGTCGGCACGGTCACCATGGACGTCGCCAAGGCCATCCGCGACTCCAAGGGCGGTAAGGTCGACTTCCGCGCGGAGAAGGCGGGCATCGTCCACGCGAAGATGGGCAAGGCCTCCTTCGAGACGGCCAAGCTCGAGGCGAACTTCAACGCGCTGGTGGACCTGGTGATGAAGCTCAAGCCGGCCACCGCCAAGGGCGTGTACCTGCAGGGCATCGCCATCTCGACGACGATGGGGCCGGGCATCAAGCTCGACACCACCGAAATCCTGGCGCGTCACCGCTAGTTCGCGGCGCCAGCCGGGCCGGGAAGAGTGCGCTCCCTGACGGGGAGCGTCAGTCCTGTCGTCCGCTGAACGTCGGTCGCATAGAAAGTGCTGGATCTTTGCGAAAGCCGGGGGTATAGGCCCCCGGCTTTTGCAATTGGAGCGCCATGTCGAGAGACGCGGCGTTCCGACCTGGTTCATGACAGCAGGGACCTGGAAGGGAAGAAGACGCGTCCGTTGGGAACCGGGCAACCGGTCGGGCGTTTATTCCGCTCCAGGTTCAAACGGCCGCAAGGTCAGCCCTGCCGAGACTGGAGGTGCGGTGTGGTGCCTCTCGGAGGCTCCTCCCTCGCTCTGCCACTTTGGCCCAGGCATCACGCCCGACCGTCAGGTCGGGCCATAAAGGAGGTGAGTCAAGGTGCTGAAGAGCGAGAAGGAAGTGATGATCAAGGAACTCCACGAGAAGTTCGCCCGGACCAAGTCCGCGGTGGTCGCCGAGTTCTCCAAGGTGGATGTGGAGACGGTGACCAAGCTTCGTCGGAAGTTCCGCGAGGGCAAGGTCGAATACAAGGTCATCAAGAACACGCTGGCGCGCCGTGCTGCTGAAGGCACGTCCCTCTCCGTGATTTCGGATGACTTCACGGGTCCCGTGGCCCTGTGCATCAGCTACGACGACGTGGTGGCTCCTGCCAAGATCCTGATGGATTTCATCAAGGACATGGAGACCATCAAGGTCCGCAGCGCCGTGGTGGACGGCCGCAAGGTCGACGTCAACGGTGTGAAGGCGCTGGCGAAGTTGCCGGGCCTCAACGAGCTCCGAGGGCAGTTGCTCGGAATGCTCAACCAGCCTGCTGGCAAGCTGGTTCGGACCATCGCGGCCCCCGGGTCGCAGCTCGCGCGGGTCATCCAGGCCAACGCGGACAAGTCGAAGCCCGAGTAATCGTCCCGAGAAGTTTTTCTACCGCAACCCCTGCGGCTGGGCTGACCCAATGGGTCGCCGGCCGTTAGTCAACACCAGAAGGACACAGTTCCATGGCTGACCTGAACAAGATTGCCGAAGACCTCTCCTCCCTGACGATCCTGGAGGCCGCTGAGCTCGTGAAGGCCCTCGAGACCAAGTGGGGCGTTTCCGCCGCGGCCGTTGCCGTTGCCGCGGGCCCTGCCGTCGCCGCCGCTCCTGTCGAGGAGAAGACGGAGTTCAACGTCATTCTCGCCAACGCGGGCGCGAACAAGATCAACGTCATCAAGGAGATCCGCGCCATCACCGGCCTGGGCCTGAAGGAGGCCAAGGACCTGGTCGAGGGCGCGCCCAAGACGGTCAAGGAAGGCGTCAACAAGGACGACGCCAAGAAGATCAAGGACCAGCTCGTCGCGGCTGGCGCCACCGTCGAAGTGAAGTAGTTCTGACAGGGGCTGTCCTGTTCTTCCGGGAAATCCCGGGCAGCCTCCTGACTGGATGAGCAGGCCGGCGTCCCCTTTGCTGGGGCGCCGGCTTTGCCCATTTGACATTTGCCAAATTTCCCGGCGCCGCCGCGCGTTACTGAAGTTTGCCCCGCCCGAGCAGCCGTCCCCGGAGACCGAATGCCGACGCAGATCCAGAACAATTTCCGCGTGCGGAAGACCTTCGCCAAAATCGCGAAGATCATCGACATTCCCAATCTCATCAACATCCAGAAGCAGTCCTACGAAAAGTTCCTCCAGGCTGACATCGCCCCGGAGAAGCGCGAGGACCTTGGCCTTCAGGGTGTCTTCAAGTCCGTCTTCCCGATCCGGGACTTCAACGAGACCTCCTCGCTGGAGTTTGTCAGCTATCACCTGGAAAAGCCGAAGTACGACGTCGATGAGTGCCACCAGCGTGGAATGACCTACTCGGCGCCCATCAAGGTCGTCGTGCGCCTGGTCGTTTGGGACAAGGACGAGGAGACCGGCGCCCAGTCGATCCGCGATGTGAAGGAGCAGGAAGTCTATTTCGGTGAAATCCCGCTGATGACCCAGAACGGTACGTTCATCATCAACGGCACCGAACGCGTCGTCGTGAGCCAGTTGCACCGCAGCCCCGGTGCGTTCTTCGACCACGACAAGGGCAAGAGCCACTCGTCGGGCAAGCTGCTCTACAACGCCCGCATCATCCCGTACCGCGGCTCGTGGATCGACTTCGAGTTCGACCACAAGGACCTGCTGTACGTGCGCATCGACCGGCGCCGCAAGCTGCCGGCCACCGTGCTCATCCGCGCCCTGGGCGCCGTCGGTGACACGGCGAAGAAGAACCCGCTCGACTTCAAGGGTTCCACCGAGGAGATCCTCAACTACTACTACGCCACCGAGACGATCTACCTGCAGAGCGCCGCCGACTTCGAGAAGAGCGTCGAGCTGGAGCTCCTGCCGGGTCAGCGCGCCACGCGCGACATCAAGACCAAGTCCGGTGACCTGATCGTCAAGAAGAACCGCAAGTTCACGCGCGCCGCCATCAAGAAGCTTGAAGCGGCGAAGATGACGAAGCTGCCCATCGACGTGGACGAGCTCTTCACCAAGGTGTCCGCCTACGACGTCGTGGACGAGAACACCGGTGAGGTCATCCTCGAGTGCAACGAGGAAGTCTCGCAGGAGAAGGTGGACGAGCTCCTCAAGCGCGACATCAAGGAGTTCAAGGTCCTCTTCATCGACAACCTCAACGTGGGTCCGTACCTGCGTGAGACGTTGATGCTGGACAAGATCGAGTCGCCCGAGCAGGCCATCATGGAGATCTACCGGCGCCTGCGCCCGGGTGATCCCCCGACGCCGGAGACGGCGACGAACCTGTTCAGCAACCTGTTCTTCAATCCGGAGCGCTACGACCTGTCCAAGGTCGGCCGCCTCAAGCTGAACTTCAAGTTCAGCCTTGAAGAGCCCCTGGACGGGCAGATCCTCACCAAGCGCGACATCCTGGAGGTCATCCGCTACCTGATCGACCTCAAGAACGGCAAGGGGACGATCGACGACATCGACCACCTGGGCAACCGGCGCGTGCGCGCGGTGGGTGAGCTGCTGGAGAACCAGTACCGCATCGGTCTGGTTCGCATGGAGCGGGCGATCAAGGAGCGCATGAGCCTCCAGGAGATCGAGACGCTCATGCCGCACGATCTCATCAACGCCAAGCCCGTGACGGCGGTCATCAAGGAGTTCTTCGGCTCCAGCCAACTGTCGCAGTTCATGGACCAGACGAACCCGCTCTCGGAAGTGACGCACAAGCGTCGTCTGTCCGCGCTCGGGCCTGGCGGTCTGACGCGTGAGCGCGCCGGCTTCGAGGTGCGCGACGTGCACCCGACGCACTACGGCCGCATCTGCCCCATCGAGACGCCGGAAGGTCCGAACATCGGCCTCATCGCGTCGCTGTCGACCTATGCGCGCGTCAACGAGTTCGGCTTCGTGGAGACGCCGTACCGCAAGGTGGACGCGGGCAGCGTGACCGCGGACGTGGCCTTCTACTCGGCGCTCGAGGAGGAGAAGCACACCATCGCCCAGGCGAACGCGGAGACGGACAAGAAGGGCAAGTTCGTCAACGCGCTGGTGCAGAGCCGCCGCAGCGGCGAGTTCGTCCAGGTCAAGGCCGAGGACGTGGACCTGATGGACGTGTCCCCGAACCAGTTGGTGTCGGTGGCCGCCTCCCTCATCCCGTTCCTGGAGAACGACGACGCGAACCGCGCGCTCATGGGCTCCAACATGCAGCGTCAGGCCGTGCCGTTGCTGCGCACGTCCGCGCCGCTCGTGGGCACGGGCATCGAGGCCATCGTGGCCCGCGACTCGGGCGTCACCTGCGTGGCGCGCCGCGACGGCATCGTGGAGTCGGTGGACGCCAGCCGCATCGTGGTGAAGGCGGACTCCAACGCGGCCCTGAGCGACGTGTCGAGCGAGGTGGATATCTACAACCTGCTCAAGTACCAGCGCTCCAACCAGAACACGTGCCTCAACCAGAAGCCCATCATCCGCAAGGGTGACCGGGTGAAGAAGGGCGACGTGATCGCGGACGGTCCGGCCACCGAGACCGGTGAGCTGGCGCTGGGTCAGAACATCGTCGTCGCGTTCATGCCGTGGCAGGGCTACAACTTCGAAGACTCCATCCTGCTGAGCGAGCGCATCCTCAAGGAGGACGTCTTCACGTCCATCCACATCGAGGAGTTCGAGTGCATCGCGCGCGACACCAAGCTGGGCAAGGAGGAGATCACCCGCGACATCCCGAACGTGGGTGAGGAAGCCCTCAAGGACCTGGACGAGAGCGGCATCATCCGCATCGGCGCCGAGGTGAAGCCCGGCGACGTGCTGGTGGGCAAGATCACCCCGAAGGGCGAGACCCAGCTCTCCCCCGAAGAGAAGCTGCTGCGCGCCATCTTCGGTGAGAAGGCCGGCGACGTGCGTGACAGCTCCCTGCGCGTGCCTCCGGGCGTCGTGGGCACCGTCATCAACGCCAAGGTGTTCAGCCGCAAGGGCGTGGAGAAGGACGAGCGCGCCAAGCAGATCGAGTCCATGGAGGAGGCGAAGCTCCTCAAGGACCAGAACGACGAGATCAAGGTCCTCCAGGACTCCGCCTACAGCCGCCTCCGCGGCCTGGTTCGCGGCAAGGAGGTCCAGGGCAAGCTCGTGGACGACAAGGGGAAGATCCTCCTCAAGAAGGGGGACATCCTCAACGACGAGCTGTTGACCACGGTGCCCTACAAGTACTGGGGCGAGATCTCCGTCGGTGAGCCGCTGGACGCGCGCCTGCGCGACATCCTGCGCAGCCTGGAAGACACGAAGGAGGCCGTGAAGCTGGCCTTCGGCGAGAAGATCGCCCGCATCAAGAAGGGCGACGAGCTTCCTCCGGGCGTCATCAAGATGGTGAAGGTGTACGTCGCCATCAAGCGCAAGCTGGCGGTGGGCGACAAGATGGCCGGTCGCCACGGCAACAAGGGCGTCGTGTCCCGCGTCCTCCCCGAGGAGGACATGCCGTACCTGGAGGATGGGCGTCCGGTGGACATCGTCCTCAACCCGCTCGGCGTCCCCAGCCGCATGAACATCGGGCAGATCCTCGAGGTCCACCTGGGTTGGGCCGCCAAGGGCGTCGGCGAGCAGTTGCAGCGCTACCTCGATGAGAACTTCAGCGGCGAGCAGCTCAAGAAGCAGTTGAAGACCGTGTACGACGACAAGGCCTTCGGCGACTTCGTGGACGGCCTGTCCGACCAGGAAGTCCAGGACCTCTGCCGCCGCCTGAAGAAGGGCATCCACGTGGCCACGCCGGTGTTCGACGGCGCCCGCGAGACGGAGCTGCACGCCCTCTTCGACGAGGGTCGTCTGCCCCGCTCGGGCCAGATGGTGCTCTTCGACGGCCGCACGGGCGAGCCGTTCGACCAGAACGTCACCGTGGGCGTGATGTACATGCTCAAGCTGCACCACCTGGTGGACGAGAAGATCCACGCCCGTTCCATCGGGCCCTACTCGCTCGTCACGCAGCAGCCCCTGGGCGGCAAGGCCCAGTTCGGCGGCCAGCGTCTGGGAGAGATGGAAGTGTGGGCGATGGAGGCCTACGGCGCGGCGTACACGCTGCAGGAGTTCCTCACCGTCAAGTCGGACGACGTGGTGGGCCGCACGCGCATGTACGAGGCGATCGTCAAGGGCGACAACGTCCTGGAGAGCGGCCTGCCCGAATCGTTCAACGTGCTCCTCAAGGAGCTCCAGTCGCTGGCCCTGGACGTGGAGTTGCTGGAGAGCGCGCCCCCGGAGCGTCAGCGCAGCTTCGGCGGCGACTTCCTGGGTGGTGGCGACGGCGAGGACCGGAAGTCCGGGACCGAAGCCTAGGCCTTTTTAGCAGCCGGTGCGCCCGCCTGACCGGTCGGCATCGCTTCCTCGTGGAGGGAGCGGCCGACCGGGTGCAGGGCGGGGGCCCGAAACGTTTGGCGCCTTGAGCGCTCATAAGTTTTCGGAGGCAACGTGAAGGACATTTTCAACTTCTTCGAGAAGCCGAAGGACCCGCTGTCGTTCAACGCCATCCGCATCGCGCTGGCGTCGCCCGACAAGATTCGGCAGTGGTCGCACGGCGAGGTGAAGAAGCCGGAGACCATCAACTACCGCACGTTCAAGCCGGAGCGTGACGGCCTGTTCTGCGCGCGCATCTTCGGTCCCGTGAAGGACTACGAGTGCAACTGCGGCAAGTACAAGCGCATGAAGCACCGCGGCGTCGTGTGTGAGAAGTGCGGCGTGGAGGTCATCCAGTCCAAGGTGCGCCGTGAGCGCCTGGGACACATCACGCTCGCCACGCCCGTGGCCCACATCTGGTTCCTCAAGTCGCTGCCCAGCCGCATCGGCAACCTGCTCGACATCACCCTCAAGGAGATGGAGAAGGTGCTGTACTGCGAGAGCTACATGGTCATCGACCCGAAGGCGACGCCGCTGCAGCGTGGCGAGCTCGTCTCCGAGGAGAAGATGCATCGGCTCTTCCAGGAGCACGGCGAGGACTCGTTCACCGCGGGCATGGGCGGCGAGGCCGTCCGTGAGATGCTCAAGTCCCTGGACGTGGAGAAGCTGTCCGAGGAACTGCGCAAGGACATGCGCGAGACCACCAGCGAGGCGAAGCGGAAGAAGTACGCCAAGCGCCTGAAGGTGGCCGAGGCGTTCCGCGTCTCCGGGAACAAGCCCGAGTGGATGATGCTGGACGTCATCCCGGTCATCCCGCCCGACCTGCGTCCGCTCGTTCCCCTGGACGGTGGCCGCTTCGCGACCTCCGACCTGAACGACCTGTACCGCCGCGTCATCAACCGGAACAACCGCCTCAAGCGGCTCCAGGAGCTGAACGCGCCGGACATCATCATCCGCAACGAGAAGCGGATGCTCCAGGAGGCCGTGGACGCGCTGTTCGACAACGGCCGCCGCGGCAAGACCATCACCGGCCCGAACAAGCGGCCGCTGAAGTCGCTGTCCGACATGCTCAAGGGCAAGCAGGGCCGGTTCCGTCAGAACCTTCTCGGCAAGCGCGTGGACTACTCGGGCCGCTCCGTCATCGTCGTCGGTCCCGAGCTGCGCCTGCACCAGTGCGGCCTGCCGAAGATCATGGCGCTCGAGCTCTTCAAGCCGTTCATCTACAACAAGCTCGAAGAGAAGGGCTACGTCACCACCATCAAGTCGGCGAAGAAGATGGTGGAGAAGGAGCGTCCTGAGGTCTGGGACATCCTCGAGGACGTGATCCGCGAGCACCCGGTGCTCCTCAACCGCGCCCCCACGCTGCACCGTCTGGGCATGCAGGCCTTCGAGCCCGTGCTCATCGAAGGCAAGGCCATCCAGCTCCACCCGCTGGTCTGCGCCGCGTTCAACGCCGACTTCGACGGCGACCAGATGGCCGTGCACGTGCCGCTCTCCATCGAGGCTCAGATGGAAGCGCGCGTCCTGATGATGTCGACGAACAACATCCTCAGCCCCGCGAACGGCAAGCCCATCATCGTCCCGACGCAGGACATGGTGCTCGGCATCTACTACATGACCCGCGCCCGCGAGTTCGCCAACGGCGAAGGCCGCGTGTTCGCGTCGCCCGAGGAAGTGCGCGCCGCGTACGACCACGGCGAGGTGCACCTGCAGGCCAAGGTGGTGTGCCGCATCGACGCCAAGCGCAAGGAGACCACGGTCGGCCGCGTGCTGCTGTGGGAAGTCGTTCCGCGCCGCGTGGGCTTCGACGCCATCAACAAGGTGCTCGACAAGAAGTCGCTCGGTAACCTCATCGACCTCTGCTACCGCCTCACGGGCGAGAAGGAGACGGTGCTGCTGGCCGACCGCATCCGGAGCCTGGGCTACTTCCACGCGACCCGCGCCGGCATCTCCATCGCGCTCAAGGACATGATCATCCCTGCGAAGAAGCAGGAGTTCCTGGACTACGCGCGCAAGGAAGTGGCGGAGATCGAGAACCAGTACCTTGAAGGCCTCATCACCGACGGTGAGCGCTACAACAAGGTCATCGATATCTGGGCGGAGATCACCGAGAAGGTCGCCCAGGAGATGATGCAGCAGATCTCCACCGACGAGGCCACCGGGGACGTGGACGGCAAGCGCATCTCGCGCAAGCAGCCGTCGTTCAACCCCATCTACATCATGGCCGACTCGGGCGCCCGCGGCAGCGCCCAGCAGATCCGTCAGTTGGCCGGTATGCGCGGCCTGATGGCCAAGCCCTCCGGCGAAATCATCGAGACGCCCATCACGGCCAACTTCCGTGAAGGCCTCTCCGTGCTCCAGTACTTCATCTCCACGCACGGCGCCCGCAAGGGTCTGGCGGACACGGCGCTCAAGACGGCCAACTCCGGTTACCTCACCCGCCGTCTCGTTGACGTGGCGCAGGACGCCATCATCAACGAGTACGACTGCGGCACCATGGACGGTCTGTTCATTGGCGCCCTGGTCGAAGGCGGCGAGATCATCGAGCCGCTGGGTGAGCGCATCCTGGGCCGCGTGGCCCTGGACGACATCCTCGACCCCGTGACGGGCGAGGTGCTGGTGCGCGCCAACGAGGAGATCGACGAAGAGCGCGTCCGCCGCATCGAGAACAGCGGTCTGGACCGGGTGAAGATCCGCTCGGTGCTGACCTGCCAGGCCAAGCGCGGCATCTGCGTGGAGTGCTACGGCCGTGACCTGGCGCGTGGCCGCAAGGTGTCCGTCGGCGAGGCCGTGGGCGTCATCGCGGCGCAGTCCATCGGTGAGCCGGGTACCCAGCTCACGATGCGCACCTTCCACATCGGTGGTGCGGCGACGCGGCGCGCGGAACAGTCCAGCCTGGAGAACCGCTACGCGGGTTCCGTGAAGTTCGCGGGCCTGAACACGGTGCAGAAGGCGGACGGCACGCTGGTGGCCATGAACCGCAACGGCGAGCTCGTCGTCGTCGACGAGTCGGGCCGCGAGCGCGAGCGCTACCAGATCATCTACGGCGCCCGCATCCTGGTGAAGGAACACCAGAAGCTGGAGCCGGGCGTGCTCCTGGCCGAGTGGGACCCGTTCGCGATTCCCCTGCTCACGGAAGTGGGCGGTGTCGTGCGCTACGAGGACATCATCGAAGGCGTGACGATGTCCGAAACGCTCGATGAAGTGACGGGCCTGTCGCGCAAGACCGTCATCGAGTCCAAGGACCCGGAGGCGCGTCCGCGCGTCACCATCCGCGACGCGCAGGGCAACGTGAAGGACCTGCCGTCCTCCCGCAACCAGGCGAGCTACTTCCTGCCCCAGGGCGCGATCATCACCGTGAACGACACGGATGAGATCTCCGCGGGTGAAGTCATCGCCAAGGTGCCTCGTGAGACCACGAAGACCAAGGACATCACGGGCGGTCTGCCCCGCGTGGCCGAGCTCTTCGAGGCGCGCAAGCCCAAGGACGCGGCGGCGATCGCGGAGATCGACGGCGTGGTGTCCTTCGGCAAGGACACCAAGGGCAAGCGCAAGCTCATCATCACCCCCGAGGTGAGCGGCGAGCAGCGCGCGGACCTGGCCAAGGAGTACCTGATCTCCAAGGGCAAGAGCATCAACGTCCACTCCGGCGACCGCGTGAAGGCCGGCGAGGCGATGATGGACGGCGCGGCCAACCCGCACGACATCCTCAAGGTGCTGGGCGAGAAGGAACTCGCGCGCTACCTGGTGGACGAAGTGCAGGAGGTCTACCGACTGCAGGGCGTGAAGATCAACGACAAGCACATCGAGACGATCGTCCGGCAGATGCTGCGCCGGGTGCGCGTCACGGACGTGGGCGACACCAACTTCCTGGTCGACGAGCAGGTCGAGAAGTGGGTGTTCGAGGAGGAGAACGAGAAGGTCATGGCCGAGGGCAAGCGCCCGGCCGTGGGTGAGCCGCTGCTGCTCGGCATCACCAAGGCCTCGCTCTCCACCGAGTCGTTCATCTCCTCGGCGTCGTTCCAGGAGACCACCAAGGTGCTCACCGAGGCCGCCATCAACGGCAAGGTGGACTACCTGCGCGGCCTCAAGGAGAACGTCATCATGGGCCGGCTCATCCCCGCCGGCACGGGCCTGCCGAACTACAAGCACCTCGACATCGAGGTGGAGAGCCCCACGGACGAAGTCAACGAGATGGAGGCCGCCCTGGCCGCCACCCACGGCGACGGTCCGCTGACCCCTCCGCCGTCGCGGCCGGACACCCGGTCCACCGACGTCGCCTAGTGTCTTCCGGGAGCGTCCCTGACGCTCCTTGAGTCAGCCGCCGTCCTGGGTCACCCGGGGCGGCGGCTTTCTTGTTTTGCACAGTTCGTCGCCTGTTGTCTTGACAGCATGTCGCGGTGCGTTATGTTGACGCATCACGTTATACGAGCCCGGAAGCCGGGCGGGGGAGCAGGACATGACGACGACGAACGCGAAGGTGACGGCCGTGACGCAGAACGTGGAGAACTTCCTCAAGGGGCAGTTCTCCCAGGCCCAGAAGCGGTTCGAAGGGCTGGAAGGGGAGGCCAACAAGGCCTTCAAGGTGCTGGAGACGCGGGGCCAGGAAGCGGCGAAGGAGGTCCAGGCCCTGTGGACGAAGGTCCAGGCCGGCGAGCTGCGTGCGGACCCCCGCGTGCAGGAGCTGAGCAAGAAGGTGGACGCCGCCAGCGTGGGGCTGCGCAAGCGGCTGGATGGGCTGCAGGCGAAGGTCGTGGAAGCTGTCGGGGTTGCCAGTCAGTCCCAGGTGGAGCAGATCACCCACGAGCTGGGCCGCCTGTCGAAGAAGCTGGATGTACTGCTGAAGCCCACCCGTCGGGCCCACGGCGCGACCAAGAATTCGGGCGGCGCGGCGTCTTCTCCGCGAGCCTGAGCAGCGTTTTCATAACCTGGGGGGTGTGCTTAGGTGGCCGCCCCTTTTGTTCGAGCCCCGGGTTTCCCTTGTGGAAACGCTGGGGACTCCCGGAGCGACTTCATGGACAACAACACCGAGGCCCCCCGAGAGAAGACCTCCGTGGCGGAGGCTTTCGAGCGCATCTGGAGCCAGGCACTCCTGGCGGTGAACACGGCGGAGGAGGAGGCTTCTCGCGCCGTGCAGCGCGTGGCGTCCGTCGCGGGCTGGAGCCAGGACGAGGTGAAGCGTCAGGCCCGTGAGTTCGCGGAGCGGCTGACGGGGCACCGCAAGGACCTGGAGCACAACGTGGAAGAGCGGGTCCGCACGGCCCTGACGTTGCTCAAGCTGCCGCGCCGCGAGGAGTTGCAGGCGTTTGGCAGCCGACTGGAGCGCCTCTCCGAGCGCATCCAGGCCCTGGAGCACCGCAAGTGAGTGGACCCGCCGCCTCGGGCGGCAGGTCGTTGGGAACGCGGTTCTTCGCGGGGCTGCATGCCCTGAGCAGCGGGTGCTCCCGGCTCCCGTTGCTCGCGGGCATCGCGCTCGTGGTGTCCGCGCGGGTGGTGCCCCTCCTGGAGGAGCCCGCCCCCCCGTCCGTCGTTCCCGAGCTGGTGTCGCAGGAGTCCGTCTCCGAGGAGGCGATGCTCATCGACGCGGTGCTGGCCAAGCGCGCCCCGGACCTGGGGCTCACGCTGCGCCGGCGCCTGGGGCAGGCCATCGACGAGGAGTCCCGCCGCACCGGGTATGATCCGCTGCTGGTGCTGGCGCTCATCGACGTGGAGTCCGACTTCGAGGAGGAGTCCGTCTCCGACAAGGGCGCTCGGGGCCTGATGCAGATCAAGCCCAGCACGCTGCACTTCCTGGCGGAGAAGGAGGGGTTGCGGCTGTCGCGCGAAGAGGTGGTGGCCGATCCCGCCGTCTGTGTGCGCCTGGGCATCCGCTACCTGCGTTCGCTGCAGAGCCGGTTTGGCGGCGACCTGGACCTGGCGCTGATGGCGTACAACGCCGGCCCCACGCGCATCCGGGACGCCCTGAGGGCTGGGGAGCTGGAGAAGTTCCGCCGCTACCCCCGGGCCGTGCAGCGCGACTTCCGCCGCTTCCGCGAGGGCCATGGCCTGGGCGGAGACTGGGCGCTGGCGCAGCGGGAACTGCCGCCCGAGCCGCCCGGCACGACGACGACCGCAGCACCCTGACGGGGGCCTTCTCGCGGTCGTGGTGAATGTTCGGGGCCGTGGCGGGTTCAAAGCCTTGCCACACTCGCCTTGTCCCGCTCCCCGGGGTGCGCTAAGTCGTTTGCAAGCACCCGGGACTGTTGAGGATTCCCTGGAGGGATGCCCCCCATGTCTCGTCCGTCCGTCCGCATCGCGCTCACTGTCGCGGCCACGCTGGTCCCCATGTGGGCCCTGGCCGGCTCTGTCTTCCTCAATGGCGTCAACATCGACGGCGTGAAGGGCCAGCGTTTCGAGAAGGCCACCGTCCGCATCGACGCGGAGGGCAACGTCCACATCGACGCGCCAGGGTATGCCGCCCGCGTGACGACCGTGACGCCCACGCCCGCTCCCGCCGCGAAGCCCCCTCCGACAGCCCCTCCGCCCGCGGCAGGCCCGCTGGATGCCGGGGTGGCGACGGCGCCCGTGCCCGCCGCTGCCACGGCCCCCGTGCCGGGGCGCATCACCCAGCGCTACTGGCTGGTGACGGAGCAGACGACCCCGGGCATGACGGACTTCGACATCGACGTGTACGTGAACTCCCGCTGGGTGCGTCGTTTGCGCAACAACGAGGAGCAGGTGGCCCAGGACATCACCCGTGAGTTGCGCCCCGGGGCGAACGCGGTGACGCTGATTGCCCGCAAGGCGCAGGGCAGCCGCCGCAGCACGTCCGCCAGCAACGTCTTCAAGGTGATCATCGGGGAAGGCAATGAGGGCGGCGGCAACGTGATGATTGACACGCCCCTCATCCGCTTCCAGAAGACGGCTGCGGACGCGCAGGACGCGACCGAGGAGTTCACCCTCACCACCCGCTGACACGGGACGGCGCGGGGAAGGGAGACGACGGTGTTCACCATCGACGAGCGTTACCGGGGACTCCCCGCCAGCCGAGACCAGGTGCTCGCGCTGCACCTGTCCCTCAACGCGCCGCACGTGGCCATCCCCGGCAAGCAGGCCGGGCCGGCGCAGGCCTTCGTGGTGGGACTTCGCGGAGGGCAGGGCGCGGGTGTCTTCGTGTACCTGTACCTGGTGGAGGCCGGTGACTGCGCGGTGTACGTGTCCGGGCGGCGCGTCCAGTCCTCGGACGAGCTGCGGGAGGACGAGGACGACGCGCTCGGGTTCGTGGAGTCGCTGGGCTTCATGATGGACAACGCGAACTGGCGCGCGGTCGCGCCCGCGCAGCAGGATGAGTGGCTCAAGACGCTCCCCGTCTTCTTCAAGGAGCCCACGCTCGTGCCCGCCGTGAAGGCCCGCGCCGAAGAGAAGCGCAACGTCGCCACCACCCTGGGCCGCTTCCTGGCCGCGTTCTGAACCTCCCTCCCGGATTGGCTCCCATGTTCCGCATCCCTTCCGCCTGTTGCCTCGCGCTCGTGCTCGCGTCCGCGGGGTGTGCGCACGTCCCCACGGAGAAGGAGCGCGAGAGTTCGGAGATCCACTACGACCTGGGCGTGCAGGCCCAGCAGCACGGCCACGTGCAGGACGCGCTCCAGGAGTACCAGAAGGCGCTGGAGATCAACCCGAGCAACCCGGAGGCCCACAACGCGATGGGCATCCTCTTGCACCTGTCCTTCCGGCGGCTCGATGAGGCCGCGGCCCACTACGAGAAGGCGCTGGAGCTGCGTCCGACGTTCTCCGACGTGCGCAACAACCTGGGCAACCTGCGCCTGGACCAGGGCCGCTACGACGACGCCATCAAGCTGTACGAGGCGGCGCTCAACGACATGCAGTACCGCTTCGGCTTCTCCGCGCAGGGCAACCTGGGCTGGGCGCAATACAAGAAGGGCGACACCGCGAACGCCTTGCAGAACATCAAGGCGTCCGTGACGACCAATCCGGAGTTCTGCATGGGCTTCCGGAACCTGGGCATCATCTACGACGAGACGGGCAAGACGGCGGAGGCCTGCATGCAGTTCGGCCACTACCGCGAGAAGTGCCCGGACACGGCGGAGGCCTACCACCGGGAAGGCGTGTGCCAGGCGAAGCTCGGGAACGTGGATGCGGCGAAGGCGGCGCTCGCGGGCTGTGAGGCCAAGGCGCAGGCCACCGAGCAGGTGCTCAAGGACGACTGCCGCTCATTGCTGGAACACCTCTAGCCGGGGGCCCTGGGGACCGTGGACCACGTCGACTTCGGCAAATACCTCAGTCAGCAACGCGAGCTCCGCGGGCTGTCGCGCGAGGACGTCTCTCGGGAAACGAAGATCCCCCCCAGCCTCGTCGCGGCGTTGGAGGCGGGGCAGGTGGAGCGTCTGCCCGAGCGTGTGTTCGTCCTGAACTACATCCGCGCGTACGCCCAGGTCATCGGGTTGTCGCCCGAGGAAGCGGCGCTTCGCTACGAGGAGGTGGACCGGGCGGTGCCCGCGCCGTCTCCCGTGCAGTTGGAGAAGGAGCGGCGCAAGCGGGCGTACGTCATCCTGGCCGCGGTGCTGGCGGTGCTGCTGCTGGGTGCGGTCCTGTTCCTGATGCTGACCGGGAAGCTTCCTTCGCCCCTGGCGCGTTGAAGGGAGATCATGGAGCGGTACGCCGACGACGCGTTCGTGCTGTCCACGGTCGACTATGGCGAGTCCGACCGGATGGTGACGCTGCTGACGCGCGAGCACGGCAAGCTGACCGCGTTCGCCGCGGGAGCGCGCAAGAGCAAGCGCCGTTTCGCCGGAGCGCTGGAGCCGTTCATGCGGCTGCGCGTCCAACTGGTGGAGACGCGCGGCAGCACGGTACGGCTGGACTCCGCGGACATCGTGTCGGGGTTCTACGCGGCGCGCGAGGACCTGTCGCTCATCGCCCGGGCGCTGTACGCGGTGGAGCTGTGCCGCGAGCTCACGCGTGAGCACGAACCGCACCCGGAACTCTTCCTGCTGATGGAGGCCTACCTCCACCGCCTGGACGCGAAGGAGGCGGGGCCCACGTCGCTCCTGGCCTTCGAGCTGGCGGCGCTGGCGCAGGCTGGACTGATGCCCCGCTTCGACTCCTGTGCGCTGTGCGGGGGCGCTCCTGGCGAGCGGCCCCGGTTCGACCAGGGCCACGGCGGCGCGGTGTGCGAGCCGTGCGGCGGACGGGCTCGCGATTCGGTCGCGGTGCCGGTGGCGTTGCTGACCGGGCTCCGCTCGCTGCAGGAGGGTGGGCGCACGCCGCTGCCCCCTGACTTGCGGGCGCGGGCGCGCGGGCTGCTCAACGTCTTCATCGCGCACCATCTGGGCCGGCGGCTCAAGAGCGTGGACTTCATGGCCCAGGTGGGCCTGGACTGAAGCGGGATCCCGCGCGTGCGCGGGCGGGGAGCGTCATGCACGAGACCGGGCCGCTGGACGTGGTGTGTGTCGGCGAGACGCTGGTGGACTTCCTTCCCGCGTCGGGTGGGGCTTCACGCGTGCGGGACGTGGACGCATGGCGGCCTTCGACGGGCGGCTCGCCGGCGAACGTCTCCGTGGGAGTTTCGCGCCTGGGACTGCGCTCGGCGATGGTGGGCGTGGTGGGCTCGGATGAGTTCGGTCACTTCCTGCGCGATCGGCTGGCCGCGGAGGGCGTGGACGTCAGCCGCCTGCGTCAGGTGGACCACGCGCGCACGGGGCTGCTGTTCGTGTCGCTGGATGCGCGGGGCGAGCGCAGCTTCACGTTCTTCCGCACGCGTTCGGCGGAGTTCCTGCTGGATGACTCGGACGTGGACGGCGACTTCGTGCGGCGCGCGAAGGTGCTGCACTCCGGCTCCAACTCCCTGGTGCTGCCTGCGGCGCGCGAGGCCGTGGTGCGCATGCTCACCCTGGCGCGCGAGGCCGGGATGATTGTCAGTTGTGATCCGAACCTGAGGCTCCACGTGTGGCCGGAGCCCGAGGAGCTGCGGGTCCTCCTGGGACGCATGCTGCCCCTGTGCACGGTGGTGAAGCTGTCGGAGGAGGAGGTGGCCTTCGCGACCGGTGCGCGCACGCCCGAGGAGGCCCTGCGGCACCTGGACGGGTTGGGCGTGCGGCTGCCGGTGGTGACGCTGGGCGAGCAGGGCGCGGTGTTCCTCTGGCGGGGCGAGGTGGTCCACGTCCCCGCCCCCCGGGTGACGGTGGTGGACACGACGGGCGCGGGGGATGGCTTCGTGTCGGCGCTGCTGCATGGGCTGGTGCGCTGGTACGGCGATGCGCGCTCGCTCGCGGACGCGACGCGGGAGGAGCTGGTCGCGCTGATGACGTTCGCGGCCGACGTGGGCGCGCGGGTGGTGACGAAGCTGGGCGCGGTGGCGGCCCTTCCCCTGGCGTCCGAAGTAGAAGGCCTGCTGCCCACGCGCTCCCAGGGCCCGGACGCGGTCCAGCGCGCCGCGCGTTGAACCTGGACGCCGTGCCGGGTCAGGCTCCCGTGTTTCACTGTGTCCAACGTGGCCCACCATCCCGCCCGGGAGGGACCGATGAGCGACCCGAGACCTGATGCGACGCCCCCCACCTCCGCGAGGGTTCGGGGCCTGGAGCAGATCGACCGGCTGTCCGTGCCGCTGCCGCACGGCACCGAGGTGACGACGCGCGTGGAGCGCGTGGCCTCCGCCGGGCGCCGCATCCCGCAGGGCGTGGTGGGCCGCGTCGTGCGCGCGCATGACGGTGGCTTCGATGTGCAGATCGTCGGCGTGGGCGAGGTGTGGTTCGCGCGCGAAGAACTGGTGCCCCGGCGCGTGGGACAGGTCCAGTTCGCCCAGCGGCGCGAGGCGGCCTGGGGCGCGCTGCGGCCGTGCGTGGTGCTGGAGACACGCGTGGGCAGCCACGCCTGGGGGCTCGCGGACGAACGCTCCGACGTGGACGTGCGCGGCGTGTTCTCGCTGCCCCTGTCGTGGACGCTGGGGCTGGGGCAGGCGCCGCAGGACCTGGTGAGCGCGGATGGCAGCACCACGTACTGGGAGGTGCGCAAGACGGTGGAGCAGGCCCTGCGCGCGGATCCGAACACGCTCGAAACGTTGTTCGTCCCTGGCGCGACGGCGTCGGATGAGCTGGGCGAGTGGATGCTCGAAGCGCGCGAGGCGTTCGTCTCCAAGGCCATCTTCGGCAGCTTCGGGCGCTATGCCATGAGCCAGCTCGACAAGCTCACGCGCAGCCAGCGGCTGGCCGAGCACCGCGACCTGCTCCTCGCGTGGCTGTGCGAGGACCCCACGCCAGACCTGGACGAGGTGGCCCGGAGGCTGGCCGCCGTGTCGCCCCGGAGCGCGCCCACGCCCGAGGATGGGGTGCTCGCCGCGAAGACGTACGTCAAGCAGCTCTACCGCTCGCTCTGGGACCAGGGCCTGCTCGCGGCCAACGACTTCGCGGCGCTGACGGCGTACGCACGTGGTGGCGGCCAGCGCCCTCCGTCCGCTCGGGAGCTGCGGCCGAAGAATGCCTACAACCTGCTGCGTCTGGTGGCGCTGGCGACGGGGTGGCTGCGCGACGGAACTCCCACCTTCGAAGCGACCGGAGCGTTGAAGGCGCGGCTGCTCGACATCAAGGGCGGGCAGGTTCCGTTGGAAGAGGTCCTGCGCGACGCGGAGGCGATGGCGCCCGCGCTGGAGGTCGCGCACCGCGAGAGCCGGCTGCCGGAGCATCCGGACTACGCTCGCGCGGATCGGCTGTTGCGGCGGGTGGGGGACGAGGTGGCCCGGCGCTGGGTGCTGAAGACGCCCGGGCCGTTGGGGCGTGACACGCCGGAGGCCCCGGCGCTGGAAGGAGGGACGGAATGAAGGGCTCAATGACGGAGCATCAGCAGCGGATGGCGGACCGGGTGCTGGACGAGGAGTCGCAAAGGCGCGAGCACCTGGTTGTCTCGCTCTCCGGCGCGCATGCGTACGGCTTTCCCTCGCCGGACAGCGACCTGGATCTCAAGTCCATCCACATCGCGTCCACCAGCGCGCTCCTGGGCCTCCAGACCCGCCACGTGAACGCCGAACGGCTGGAGGTGCTGGAGGGCGTGGAGGTGGACTACTCGTCCAACGAGCTGCAGCCCGTGCTGCTCGGCATCCTCCAGGGCAACGGCAACTACATCGAGCGGGTGCTGGGGGCCATCCCCGTGCGCGCCCTCCCGGAACTGGAGGTCCTGCGTCCCCACGTGCGGTCCGTGCTGTCGCGCCGCATCCACCGGCACTACCGGGGCTTCGCGCAGGGCCAGCTCCGCGAGTGGGAGAAGAGTGGCTTCCGCTCCGCGAAGAAGCTGCTGTACGTGCTGCGGACCACGCTCACCGGGACGCATGCGCTGCGCACGGGCGAGGTGGAGACGGACGTCACCGTCCTGCTGGAGCCGTACGGCTTCGGCGATGCCCATGCGCTGGTGGAACAAAAGCTCCGGGGCGAGCGCAGTGAGCTGCCCGAGGCTCTCAGCGTGCGATGGCAGGGGGAGGTGGCGCGGGCCTTCGGGGTGCTCGATGCGGCGGATGCGGACTCCCAGCTTCCCCTGGAGCCTCCGACCGCGGCGGTGGCCGCGCTCGAAGGGTGGATGCTTGATGTTCGGAGACGGCGGTTCGGCGTCTAACCCGCTTTCCTTGCCCTCCGGGGCGGCCCGTCATGGGGAGGGCCGCCCGCCGGTAAAGACGATCATCGACCTGGGAAGGTCCGACAGGTAACATCCACCGGGCCATGAGCATGCAGGGTGGCGCCGGAGACGATCCCGACCGGGGGCGGCGCATCGGAAAATACGAGATCCTCACCCGCCTCTCGATGGGAGGCATGGCGGAGCTGTTCCTCGCGTTCACCTCCGGCCCCGGTGGCTTCCGCAAGTTCGTCGCGGTGAAGCAGATCCTCCCCGACATCAAGAAGGACGACCAGTTCGTCAAGATGTTCCTCGACGAGGCGCGCATCACCGCTGCCTTCTCGCACGCGAACATCGGACAGGTGTTCGACCTGGGGGAGGAGGACGGCGAGCTGTACCTCGCCATGGAGTTCCTGCCCGGCCAGAACCTGGAGCAGGTGGTGAAGATGGCGGCCAAGCGCGACTACGCGCTGCCGCTGGGCTTCAGCGCTCGCGTGGTGCGCGACACCTGCCTGGGCCTGCACTACGCCCACCACTTCATGGATCCGTCGGGCCGTCCGGTGGCGGTGGTGCACCGGGACGTGTCTCCGAAGAACGTGATGATCACCTACGACGGCGTCGTGAAGGTGATCGACTTCGGCATCGCCAAGGCGCGCGGCAAGCTGGGCCGCACGCAGGTGGGCACCGTGAAGGGGACCAGTGGCTACATGTCCCCGGAGCAGGTGCGCGACAAGGGGTTGGACGGCCGCAGCGACCAGTTCTCCACGGGCGTGATGCTGCACGAGCTGATGGTCGGGCAGCGCCTGTTCAACGCGCCGGGCGAGGCCGCCGTGATGATGCAGATCGTGGACGGGGAGATTCCCGTGCCGCGCTCGCTCAACGCGGCGATCCCCGAGGCCCTGGAAACCGTGGTGCTCAAGTCCCTGTCGCGGGATGCCGCGCAGCGCTTCGGCACCTGCCGCGAGATGGCGCGCGCCATCGAAGCCTCGCTGGGCGGCGAGCTGTACGACGAAGACCAGATGACCGCCGTCATGGGCGAGCTCTTCGAGGAGAAGCGCCAGAAGACGCGCACCCTCCTGGAGCTGGCCAGCCGCGCCGAGGACGCCCGCGTCAGCGAGGCCGCCGGAGCGCTGCAGGTGGAGGAGGGCGGCGACACGGCCACCGCGCGGGCGCAATCGCCGCACGCGGGGGCCTCGACTGAGAACGCCGCGCCGTCGTTCCGCCCCACGCCCGTCCGGCGTACGAGCGCCGAGCCGACGACCCCGCCGCGTGCGGGTGCGACCCCGCGTCCCGCCACCGCGCCCGCGGCCCCGCGCAGCGACACACCTCCGATGACGCCGCGAGCGCAGCGGCCCTCAGACGCCGCCGCGTCCGCTCGCCCGATCCGTCCTCCCGCCGACGCCGCCCGGGCGAACCGGCCCCGTCCCGTCGCCCGCCCGGAGGCTTCCGAGGCCCGGGCCACGCCTCCCGACGACGCGCTGCTGGATCCGCCCAGCGACCTCCAGACCCAGCGCTTCCGTACGCGTCCGGCGCGCTCCGGTGCGGGGCCCGCGCGGTCCTCCCGTTCGGCGGAGGAGCCGGCGGAGACGCCCCCCGCTCGTGAGCGTTCCGGCTGGCTGGGCAAGGTGGTGCTGCTCCTCGTCCTGGGCGGCATGGGCTATCTGGCGACGCTCGAACCGGTGCGACGGCTGTTCATGCCGGCGTACGAGTCCGCCCGGCTGTGGGTGAAGGCGGAGCTGGATCCAGCCCCGAACGTGGACCCCGCGAAGGATGGGACCTGGCCTCCGAAGCCCTCCGGGCCTCCGCCGGGTTTCGTGCAGAAGACCGAGCCCGAGAAGGCGCCCGAAGTCGAAGCACCTCCTCCCGAACCGGTCGTGGAGGCCCCGCCTCCCGAAGAGCCCAAGGCGCCCGTCGCCAAGGGCGGACGCAAGCCGAAGGGGACCGCTCCGGCGGAGAAGACTGTCGCGGCGAAGACGGAGGCCCCGGCCTCGAAGCCCGCGCTGGAGCCCTCGCAGCGCGCGCCGGAGCCCGTCACCACCGTCACGCAGACGCCGGAGGTCGCGGAGGTGCTCGACACGAGCACCGCCAAGGGCGCCAAGAAGGCCGGCCTGGGCTGGCTGACGCTCTACACGGTGCCGAAGAACGCGGCCGTGTTCGACGGCTCGACGCAACTGGGCACCTCTCCGCTGATCAAGCTGGCGACCCCCGTGGGCACCTACCGCCTGCGTGTGGTGGATCCCCAGGACCCGGGAGGGACGAGCAAACTGTTGTCCGTTCCCATCCGTCCGGGCGAGGTGACCCGGTTGCAGATTCGACTGGCCGACCTCCCGCCCTACACGGAGTGACGGCCGTCCTTGACGCTCCTGGACCCCCTCACTAGGGTCCGCCGCGTTTCGCCTTCGACGCACTGCGAGAAGGACTCGCCATCCATGTACTTCCAGGACCTCATCCTCACGCTCCAGAAGCACTGGGCCGACCAGGGATGCATCGTCACCCAGTCGTACGACCTCGAGGTCGGCGCGGGCACGATGGCCCCGTACACGTTCCTGCACGCGCTCGGGCCCGAGCCGTGGAACGTCGCCTACGTGCAGCCTTCGCGTCGCCCCGCCGACGGCCGCTTCGGTGAGAACCCGAACCGCCTGTTCCAACACCACCAGTTCCAGGTCATCCTCAAGCCGGCGCCCAAGAACGTCCAGGAGCTGTACCTGGAGTCCCTGCGGAAGATCGGCATGGATCCGCTGGAGCACGACATCCGCTTCGTCGAGGACGACTGGGAATCGCCCACGCTGGGCGCCTGGGGCCTGGGCTGGGAGGTGTGGTGTGACGGCATGGAAGTCACCCAGTTCACCTACTTCCAGCAGTGCGGTGGCTTCGACTGTCGCCCCGTGGCCGCGGAGCTGACGTACGGGCTGGAGCGCCTGGCCATGTACCTGCAGAACGTGGAGAACGTCTTCGACATCGAGTGGGTCAAGGGCGTGAAGTACCGCGAGGTGTTCCACGCGAACGAAGTGGAGATGAGCAAGTACGCCCTCCACGAGTCGGATCCGCAGATGCTCTTCTCGCTGTTCGACGCGTACGAGAAGGAGTGCAAGCGCCTCATTGAGCGCCGCCTGCCGCTGCCCGCGTACGACTACGCGCTCAAGTGCAGCCACGCCTTCAACCTGCTGGACGCGCGCGGCGCCATCTCCGTCACGGAGCGCGCCAACTTCATCAAGCGCGTGCGCGACAACGCCCGCCTGTGCGCGGAGGGATATCTCCAGATGCGCGAGCGGCTGGGCTTCCCGCTGACGAAGACGCCGTGGACGGTGGGGGAGCAGCCGCCGGTGCTGGAGGGCAAGCCCGCCAGCGACTACTGGAAGACGGTGACGCTCAACAAGCCCGTGGAGAAGAAGGAGAAGTCGGAGGTGTCCCGTGGCGCGTGATCTGCTCCTGGAAATCGGCGCCGAGGAGATCCCGGCGTCGTTCATCGTGCCCGCGCTGGACGACTTGAAGCGCGTGCTCATCGAACGCATGGCCGACGCCCGCCTGAAGCACGGCGAGGTGCGCACCTTCGGCACGCCGCGCCGGCTCGCGGTGTGGGTGCGCGACGTGGCGGACGCGGGCGAGGACGTGACGAAGGAGGTGCTGGGGCCCAGCGCCAAGGCCGCCTTCGACGCGCAGGGCAAGGCGACCAAGGCCGCGGAGAAGTTCGCGGAGAGCCTCAAGCTGTCGGTGGACGCGCTGGGCCGCACGACGACGCCCAAGGGCGAATACGTGTCCGCGCGCGTGGAGGAGAAGGGCCGTCCGGCGGACGCCATCCTCCAGGACGCGCTGCACACCGCGGTGCACGGCATCAACTTCAAGAAGTCCATGCGCTGGGGCGACGTGGACATGTCCTTCGCGCGCCCGGTGCAGTGGCTGGTGGCGCTCCTGGGCGACACGGAGCTGCCGGTGGTGTTCGGCGACGTGAAGAGCGGGCGGACCACCTACGGACACCGCTTCCTTTCGCCCGGCCCCATCACGCTGAAGGCGCCCGCGGACTACGAGGCGACGCTGGAGAAGGCGCACGTGCTGGCGGACATCGGCAAGCGCCGCGCGTCGCTCGTGCAGAAGGTGACCGCCGCGGCGAAGGCGGCGGGGGGCCAGCTCCTGGAGGACGAGGGCCTGGTGGACCAGGTGACGAACCTGGTGGAGCTGCCGAGCCCCGTGGTGGGCCGCTTCGATGAGCGCCACCTGGACCTGCCGCCGGAGGTGCTGGTGCAGGAGATGAAGAGCCACCAGCGCTACTTCTCGCTGGTGGACGCTCAGGGCAAGCTCCTGCCGCGCTTCATCGCCGTGTCCAACACGCCGGTGCGCGACGAGCAGTTGTCGCTGCGCGGCTACGAGCGCGTGCTGCGCGCGCGGCTCGCGGACGGGCGCTTCTTCTTCGACGAGGACCGCAAGACGCCGCTGGGCGACCGCGTGGAGAAGCTGGGCCGCGTGGTGTGGCAGAACCAGTTGGGCACGTACCTGGAGAAGGTCGAACGCTTCCGCTCGCTGGCGGGCTGGCTCGCGCAGGCCACGGGCAGGGCAGGGGAGGCGGCCACGGTGGAGCGCGCCGCCACGCTGTCCAAGGCGGACCTCGTCACCGGCATGGTGGGCGAGTTCCCGGAGCTCCAGGGCGTGATGGGCCGCGAGTACGCGAAGGCCGGCGGCGAGCCGGACGCGGTGGCCCTGGCCATCTCCGAACACTATCTGCCCCGGGGCGCCGAGGACGCGCTGCCCACCCAGGACGCGGGCGCGCTCATCGGCCTCGCGGACCGGCTGGATTCGCTGTGCGGCATCTTCGCCATCGGCAAGGCCCCGTCGGGCGCGGCGGATCCGTTCGCGCTGCGCCGGGCGTGCCTGGCCATCATCCGCATCGTGCTGGGGCGGGGCTACCGCTTCAGCCTGTCGGCCGCGGTGGATGAGGCCCTGGGCCTGCTCGCGCCGAAGCTGGCCAACGTGAAGCGCAAGCCGGGCGAGGCCGCGCCGCGCGAACAGGTGCTGGAGTTCTTCCGCGGCCGCCTCAAGGCGCTGTGGGGAGAAGAGCACCGCACGGACGTGGTGGAGGCGGTGCTGGCCGTGGGCTTCGACGACCTCGTGGCGGCGAAGAAGCGCCTGGAGGCCCTGAGCCTGCTGGTGGGCCACGCGGACTTCCAGCCGCTGGCGGCCGCCTTCAAGCGCGTGGTCAACATCGTGGAGAAGCAGGGCAAGGACGTGGCGGGCGGGCAGACCAACCCGCAGCGCTTCACCGACGAGCCGGAGAAGAACCTCCACACCGCCTTCACGCAGGCGCGTGACAAGGTGGGCGTGCATGTGCGCGCGGACGACTTCGCCGGTGCCCTGCGCGAAATCACCGGCCTGAAGCCCGCGGTGGACACCTTCTTCGACAAGGTGATGGTGATGGCCGAGGACAAGGACCTGCGGGAAAACCGCATCCGGTTCCTCACGGAGATTGGCGCCCTGTTCAACCAGGTGGCTGACTTCTCCAAGATCCAGGCGGAAGTCGCCGCCGCCTGAAGCTTTACCGCCGGAGCGTGCCCGTTCCCCCGCCAGGGGAGCGGCACGCGTTTCCGGGCTTTGCGGCCTGCGGCGTGGGTGGGTGTCGTCGGGAGGGCGAACGGGAATAGCGACAGCCCTATTCAGTTGCCCGGGGCAGGGCCCCGTTCCTACACTCCGCCCCCCTCTGATGCGCCTCCCTTTCCTGACCCCCGCGCTGTTGCTCCTCGCGGCGTGTTCGATCGAATCTGAACCGAACCCGCCCCCGTCCACCCGCTTCGTGTACCCCAGCGGGGTGGCGTTCTGGCGCCCACCCGCGGCTGGCGGTCCCTCGGCGAGCAACGGCTACCTCTTCGTCGCGAACGCGAACTTCGACAACTGCTACGACTCCGGTTCCGTGGTGGCGCTCAACCTGGACGCGCTGAGCACGCAGGCGGATGGCCAGTCCGTCCCGGTGCCCCGGCTGGGGACCGCCGTGGCGGCAAGCCCGCTTCTCTTCGAGTCGCTGTCCGCGTCGGCGGACTCGCTCGTGCAGATCCGCAGCTTCGCGGGCGACATGGGGATGTGGGTCAACCCGGCCAGCGGACTGCCGCGCCTGTTCGTGCCTTCGCGCGCGGAGGGCAACAACCTGTTCGCGGTGGACGTCAGCCTGTCGGCGGACGGCGCGCCGGTGCTCAACTGCGTGCAGGGCGGCGTGGACTGCCAGACGGGGGCGCTGTCGCTCACGGACGACATCCCGGCGTCGCTCCAGGAGTCGGGACGTCCGGGCCTGCCCCGCGCGCCGTCGCCCATTGGCGTAACGGTGGATGACGCGAACGGCACGCTGTACGTGACGCACTCGGAGGCGGCGGATTCGCCCGCGAACTCCAGCACCAACTTCGAGAACTACCTGGTCACCCTGAAGGCGGAGAACCCCACGCGCGACACGCTGGGCTTCATCCCGCTGTCGCCAGAGGGCTACATCTACGGCGGCTCGGATTCGACGACGGTGGGGACGGGCTACCTCTTCGTGTCGGGCCGCAACTTCGTGGCCGGCGACAGCGGCACGGTGGGCGCGAACTTCGTCCTGCGGCTGGTGGACAAGAACGTGCCCACGCGCATCCTGGAGCCCCTCCTGTCCCTGGTCTACCGCATCCGCGAGGCGCGCGCGATCCGGGTGGTGCCCCGCCCGGTGACGGCGGCGGAGCTCGCGGTCCGTCCCCACTTCGTGCGCGAGCGGCTGTACGTGCTGGCGCGAGGCCCGGACACGCTGCTCACGCTCGACTTCGAATACGACGCACCGCCGGGCGAGCAGTCCACGGACCCGTCGTTCCGGGTCATCTCCGCGGTGCCCATGCCCGACGGCGTCAGCGACATGCAGATCATCAGCCGGCAGGGCGCGCCGACCAGCACCGACACCAACATCCTCGCGGTGACGAGCACCGGCGACAGCGCGGTGTCCCTCTACGACGAGGCGCTCGGACAGGTCGTCGTCCAGGTACCGCTCGTCAATTCGCAGAACCAGACCAGCAACCCGTCGCAGGCCTTCGCGCTGACGGTGGACAACCCGGCCGGCGTGAACGCGGCGCGGCTGTTCGTGACCAACTTCGGAGACGGGCAGGTGGCCATCGTGGACATCCCCGACCTCACCCGTCCGCAGGACGCGCGGCTGGTGGCACGACTCGGCACGCAGCAGCAGCGGGATCCGAACCAGGGCACCAGCGTGTGCCAGGAGAACCCATCTTGAAGCGCGGCATCCCTGCTGCCCTGTTGCTGAGCGCCGCGAGTCTCACGGTCGCCTGCTCCGACACCACCTCCACGGCGGGCGCCGCGGGCCTGTCGGGCACGTACGACGTGGTGCTCTCCAACCAGCTCGTCTTCGTCACCTCCCAGGACCGGGACGAGCTGCGCGTGTTGGACCTCACGCGCTCGCCCCGCGAATACATCCCCGCGCCCAACCCGCTGGAGCCCCTGGCCATCCCCGTCGTCGCGCGGCCCGACTCGCTCACCCGCGACGTGGGCTACGACGCCGAGGGCAACGACGTGTCCGGCCCGTACATCTACGCCCGCAGCTCCGGCGGACGGAGCATCTCCGTGGTGGCCGCCGACCGCGCGCGCCTCAACGAGGTGACGCGGCTGTCCACCGGCCAGCTCATCACCGCCTTCGCCGCGCACGCCCCGGTGGCCGAGGGCGCGCCGAGTGTCCTGTACTACGCGCTCCAGACCCGCCCGGAGGCCGCCGAAGCGCTCTGCGGTCCCTTCGGGGGCGGGGTGGTGATGCGCCAGGACCTGCCGGCCCCGGACGCCTTCGACGCTGGGGCCCTGCCGGCCGCGCTGCCCGTCTTCTGCCTGCAACCGGCGGACACGGTGCTGTCCATGATCACGCTGCCCGCGCGCCCGGGCGTGACGGACTCGCTGGTCATCGCCATCCGCAACGTGACGGGCACCAGCCGGCTCGTGCGCGCTGTCGCGGACGGCGCTTCGGTGGAGGTCGCCTACAAGCGTCCGCGCCCGGTGCCGTACACGGTGCCGACGTACACGGACCTGGTGGACATCCCGGCGCGGCTCGTCGCCACGCATCCGGCCTACGGGCCGACGGCCACCCGCGTGGCCCAGGGCCGGTATGTGTACGTGGTGCTCGACGAACTCACGTGCGTCACCGCGGAGTGCGAGGGCGTCATCGCGCTCGACAACGGGCCGGACCCCCTGGTGCCGTCCGCGACGCCGGTGCTCGCGCGCGACGTCACCGGAGCGCCCATGCTGACGCTGCGTCCGTCCGGAGGCTTGCCCACCGGACTCACCCTGCGCGCGGGCCTGGAGGTGCGCGAGTTGCTATCGGACAGCATCGCGTACACGTCCCCCATCCCGCTGCTGGGCATCGTGCCGTCGTCCAACAACCAGATCACCCTGTTCCGCGCCGACGAGCGCCGCGCGTTCAACCTGGACCGGGATCCCACCACGGGCGCACTGCCTGCCACGGTGACGGTGGACCTGCGCGACGGCTCGGAGCTCTCCCGACCGGACCAGATCCGGAGCATCGTGGTCAATCAGCCGGGGTGTCCCCAGCGCGCGGACGTGGCCAATGCGGACGCCTTCCTGTGTAACGGGACGCTGCCCTCCGGGACCTACCGCTTCGTCTTCCAGGGCATCCTGCCGGGCCTCGTCAACCTGGCGCGCGACCTGAACGTGGAGGATCCGCCCTTCCTGGTGGAGACGTCGCTGGTCGCGGCCCGCAGCGTGGTTCCGGGCGACTTGCTCGTGCTGGCGAACAACGTGGGAGCCTGCGAGAAGCCCGTCAAGGTGCTTCGCCTGGAGGACCTGGGGGATGGTCGCACCCAGCTCTTCCCAGACCTGGCAGACGCGGACACCCTCATTGCCCTGGAGACGTGCGCCGCGTATCCGTTCTTCTCCGTGCGCGCTGGCCCGACCGTGAAGCCCTTCATCCTCTATTCGGGCCTGGAGACCAGCGACTCCTACGTGCAGCGCTTGAACGTCAACGAGCCCTACACGGTGTCCAGCTTCCTGGATTATTACTACCACGCTGATGGCTTCGACCTGGGCCTGGACCCGCCCAAGTCGCCCACGACCTTCGTGCCCGCGCCGCTGTCGCTCACCCTGACGGCGACGTTTGGAGGGGCTGATCGGCTCGGCGTCGGCGACCGCTACGTGGTGACGCTGCTGCCGCGTTTCCGGCGCTTCATCTTCGGCGTGGACACCGGGTCTGGCAGCTCGCTGACCAACCTGGGGGCCTACACCCTGCCTGGCTCCGTGGTGGCCACGGACGTGGCTGGCTCCAGTCTGGCCTACATCGCGTATCCTTCAGCGGACGGCGTGCTCCAGGTGGCCCTGGAGCAGATCAGCGACAACGCGGACAACCTCCAGTACCTCCGGGCCTTCCAGTAACTGGGCGGGCCCGAACGGCTCTGCTATCGTTCCCTACGTTCAGCATTTCCCGAGCCAAGACCGATGATCGATCAGAACTCCCGTCCCGCACGCAAGGTCGGCATCGCCGAGCACCTGTGGGAGACGTACGAAGAGATGGCCCAGCAGATGGGGTCGGATCGCGACGCGCTGATCAACCAGGCGCTCTTCATGTTCGCGCGCCTCAACGGCTTCATCGACGTGAAGGTGAAGGCCGAGCCCTCCGTGGCGGCGGTGCCTGCCGCCACGCCGGCCCCCCGTCCAGCCTCCCCGCCGCCCGCGGCCGCCGCGTCCAAGGGCGCGCCGCCGGTGCTCGCGCCCGCGCGCGCCGAACCCGCCCGGGCCTCCCCGCGCAACGTGGAGGAGCGTCCGTCCTCCAACGGCCTGGACAATGATCCGGTGCGCCGCGAGGTGGCCGAGCGCGTCCTGGAGACAGCCGCAGAGCTGGAGCGGCTCATCAAGGGCAAGAACGAGCCGCCCCCTCCGTCCGCCGACGACATGATCGAGGACGAGGAGGAGCCCCTGCCCGAGCAGGAGGATCCGCCGCTCGAGGACGAGCTGGAGGATGAGCCCCCCGAGGAGGTCGATGACGAGCCCGCGGAGGAGGCCGACGAGGAGGAGGGCCTGTCGCTCTACCTGGTCACCGAATCCGGTGAGCAGGAGAAGATCATCAAGGACCGCTACGTCATCGGCCGCGGCAAGCACTGCGACTTCGTCATCAACTCCGGCAAGGTGTCGCGCGAGCACGCCGTCATCGCCCGCGACGGCGGCGAGTTCTACATCGAGGACCTCGGCTCCTCGAACGGGACCTGGTTCAACAAGCAGCGCATCAAGCGCCGCAAGGTCGAGGACGGGGACGAGTACTTCATCTGCAGCGAGAAGATCCGCCTCGTCATCCACTGATGACGCAGTGCCCCCCGGTTCGAGGGTCGTGTTCAGCATTTGACGGGCTTGGGGCCTCCCTGGTTTGATGGGGGTCGCCTGCCCGCCTTGGGGACAGGTGCCGAATGACACCTGCTCAATCCGTGCTGTGGACGATTCTGGGAGTGGCCCTGGTGCTCGCCGTGGTGACCGACGTGCTGCGCCGGCTCATCCCCGACATCGTGACCTACTGTCTCTTAAACACATCTCCGAGCCCACGAGACCGGAGCCTAT
>NZ_RAVZ01000740.1 GCF_003611635.1 Corallococcus terminator
GCGTCAAGGAGCGTGGGGGTTGGGGCCCCCGTGCGAAGCGCCGACCCGGAGTCAATGACACACGCGCGCAATCCCATCCACCGCATCCGCGGTGCACGGGAGGCGTGCGCGGGAAAAGCAGTCAACCGAAGGACATGAGGGGGCAGTCATGCAGGTCGGCCTGGAAGCAATCGGTGTCGCCGTTCCGGACACGTACGTGGAGCTGGCGGAGCTGGCGATGGCGCGTGGGGTCGCGCCCGGCAAGTACGTGGACGGCCTGGGCGTGACGCGCATGGGCGTGCCGCTGGTGGACGAGGACACGGTGACGCTCGCGGCCCGCGCGGCCCGGATGGCGCTGGAGTCGGCCCGCTGCTCGCCCGACGACATCGGCCTGTTGGTGGTGGGCACGGAGACGGCGGTGGACCACTCGAAGCCGGTGGCCTCCTACGTCCAGGGCCTCCTGGGTCTGTCCACGCGCTGCCGCATCTTCGAGACGAAGCACGCCTGCTACGGCGGCACCGCCGCGCTCCAGATGGCGCTGGACTGGGTGCGCTCCGGCAGCGCGAAGGGCCGCAAGGCGCTCATCGTGTGCTCGGACATCGCCCGCTACGGCGTGGGCACGCCGGGTGAGCCCACCCAGGGCGCGGGCGCGGTGGCGATGCTGGTGTCGGACCACCCCAGCCTCGTCGTCCTGGAGGAGGGCAAGACGGGCGTCTACTCCAAGGACGTGATGGATTTCTGGCGTCCGCTGTATTCGAAGGACGCGCTGGTGGACGGGCACTACTCGGTCCAGTGCTACCTGGACGCGCTGGAGGGGGCGTACCGGGCCTACCAGGAGGCCGCGGGGGACGTGGG
>NZ_RAVZ01000741.1 GCF_003611635.1 Corallococcus terminator
CCTCCAGGCCGAGTGGATCTCCCTGGCACGCAAGACGCACCCCACGCTCGCGCCCCTCGGGGACCTGATGCGGGAAGCCCAGCAGCGCATCCCCGCTCCAGACACGGCGTTCCAGGGCTGGGCCCGGACCGTCCCGTGCGACCAGCTCCAGGACACCAAGGCCTTGTTGCCCCCGTCCATCGCGCGGCTGCGCATGCTCGCGCGCACGCAGCCTCGCTGCGCGGACCTCACGGCCCAGCTCCTGGAGTTCTACCTCGTGAGGCTCTCGCCCGAGGACCTCATCGACGTGACGCAACCCCTGACCAGCCAACAGTTGCTCGCGATGCGCGACAGCCTGCGCATCGCGGAGCCCGCACGCACCGAGGCCCTGTTCATCTGGGCCCTGGAGCGGGACCACAACCTGGTCCACAGGCTCACCGCCACGCCCTCCATCGTCTCGAAGCTGCTCTCCCCGGTCCACGCGAACCGGCGGGGCGGACGCGAAGCCCTCCTCGATGCGCTGCTGGGACGACGGGGGTTGCTGTCCTTCGGTCTGAGCCCGGAGGCCTTCCAGTTCGTGGTGAGGGAATCGCTCAAGGGCAAGCCTCCACCGGAGCGCGTGGCCCACATCGCCGCCTCCTCCCGCATACCCCTCGCCGAGAAACAGGCGCTGCTGGCCGGACTGCTGCGCTCCAGGGATCCGCGCCTCCGGGCCGCCGCGGCCGGAGGGCTCGCACGGACCGTTGGCGCGGTCATCCCCCAGGCCGCGGCACGGGCCTGCGTGGCGGAGCTGAGGACCGCCCGCGCATGCATGGACGCCCGTGGCACCACCCTGGCGGCCCCGCCCCCCCGC
>NZ_RAVZ01000742.1 GCF_003611635.1 Corallococcus terminator
AACCAGGACCTCAAGTACGCGCGCTTGACTGGCACCGAGTGGAGCCTCCAGCGAGTGGACAGCACCGACGACGTGGGCGGCACGCCCGCTCTGGTGTTGGACGCCCAGGGCCGACCCCACATCAGCTACGAGGACCTCACGCGTCACCACCTGAAGTACGCGCGGTGGACCGGCACCCAGTGGGCCATCACCACCGTGGATGCTAGCGGAACCGGAGGCACGGACTCCGCGCTGGCGCTGGATGACGCGGGCAGGGTCCACATCACCTACTTCAGCGAAGGACTGCGCTACGCGCGAGGCCTCCAGGTTCCCGCCAGGAAGCGCGCCTCCTCCAAGCCCTGACGAGGAGGAGCGGCGCCCAGGCGCTGCTCGTCAGGAGGCGGGCCACGCGCCAGGGTGGCCACGCCCGACACTCGCGGGAATCAGCCCGCGTGCCGGGCGTGGCCGAGCGCCACGGCGGCCTCACCAGACGCGCGCCGGAGACGTCCTGAAGAAAAGTGGCTTCCGACGGCGGAGATCGTGGGCTTGCTGCGAAAGCCCGTGGACATTGCCGAGCTGCTGAAGACGTGGCCCGCTACTGCCCCGTCTCCTGGCAGCCGAGACCTTCGGTCATGCGTTCGCGCCGATCGGGGCGATTGGCCGGTTTAATTTAACCTTGGCCGTAACTCCGCCCGGAAGTAGGCGGAGTTACAGCCTGAGCCCAGGTCGTGGATCCGTGGCGCGCGCGTCACGCTGACGACGGGTTCAGGCCGCTTGCCCACGACGGCCGACCGTCGCTCTCGGCGAGCGTCCAGCGGCTCTCCACCTGGCTGACCGGGTGAAGGGG
>NZ_RAVZ01000743.1 GCF_003611635.1 Corallococcus terminator
CGCCTTGAAGCAGGACGGCACCGTCTGGGCCTGGGGATACAACTCCAATGGCCAGCTCGGGGATGGGACGACCACCAGTCGCAACACGCCGGTGCAGGTTCAGGGTTTGACGGGCGTCACCGCCCTTGCCATGAACGGCGAGCATTCGCTCGCCTTGAAGCAGGACGGCACCGTTTGGGCCTGGGGCAACAACTACTCTGGCCAGCTCGGTGACGGGACGACCACCGACCGCCACACGCCAGTCCGGGTACAGGGCCTGACGGGTGTCACCGCCCTCGCCGCGGGCGACATCCACACGCTCGCCTTGAAGCAGGATGGCACCGTCTGGGCCTGGGGGGACAACCGCGTCGGCCAACTCGGGGATGGGACAACCATGGAGCGCCACACACCCATGCAGGTGCTGGGCCTGAGTCTCTGACGAGGTGCTGGGCGCTTGCGTTTGGCAGGCGCGCCCTGCGCGACGCAGACGCATGCGGCAGGGCCCTGGGGAAAGGGTAAGCGCTCGCCGTGCCCCGTCACAACGGGGCACGGCGAACACTTACGACTTGGCGGCCTGCGGGTTCTCAACGACAAACGTTCGACCTAGCGACACCATCCCTTGTAGGTGTGGTCCTTCAGAATCTCAGCACCGCCGGTCCCCCACATGGCCAAATCAATGTAGATGCACGAATTCGACGCGCTCATCGTGAGCGCCCCCGCAACCGGCCAATCTTCCCGATCGGAAGCCTCAGCAGGGCGAGGGCGAAGTCTGTGGGCGGATTGGCCGGTTAGTTGACCGTTAACCGGTCAATCCGTCCGCAGACGTCTGCGGTCAGGGCCCAGGGG
>NZ_RAVZ01000744.1 GCF_003611635.1 Corallococcus terminator
CTGAGCACGGTCTCATCGCCGTCCACTTCACCGAGGAAGGTGTAGAGCGGAGCGTGGGCGGAGGGACCCGCCGCGAGATTCAACAGGACGCCAGGAAGGGTTCGCGAAAAATCAGGCACGGGGAGCCGTCCAAAGTGTCGAAAAAGCGCCGACACTTCTTAACAGCCCTGGTGCTTGTTCCCGTAGGCACCCTCGGTGCCAGTCACACTGCTACGTACCTGTTTCACCAGCCCCGTCCGGCAGAGGGGCTGGTGAGACAAAGAAATCACGCTGCCGAAGACAACTTCAGCCAGCCCATGAAACCCTTCTGCTTCGACACCACTTCGCGTCCGGGATCCCACTGGAGCGGTGAGACAGGCTGAAGTGTGTGACACAGGGCGAGGGTGTTGCTCGACGGCCCCTCCGCCCACGCGATGCCCGCTCCCCAGCCGAGGGAGCGGGCGCATGCTGCATCAGCGCTTGCCTGGTTCGCCGAGGGCCTTCTTCAACAGCTCCGCCACGGTCCGCACCGTGGGCTCGCGCAACAGCGTGTAGTGGTTGCCCGGCAGGCGGTGCGACTCCAACCGCCCGCCCACGAGCGCGGCCCAGCCGCCGTCGCTCGGCCCCGTGTCCGCGAGCTCCTCCGCCTGCACTCGCAGCACCCGCTGCTCCATCGCTGGCGGGTGGTAGCGACGGGCCGCTTCGAAGTTGGCCTCGAAGACGCGGAAGAGGGCGAGCGGGTTCGCGCTGTCCACTCCGGACGGGAGCGCTCCGGCACGCACCGCGGATTCCAGCACCCGGGTGAGCGCCGCTTCGGGCTCCAGCGTCGCCAAC
>NZ_RAVZ01000745.1 GCF_003611635.1 Corallococcus terminator
GCCTCCGCAGGCCCCGGCCGCGCAGCCTCCGCGTGCCGCCGCGCCCCGCGCCGCCGTGCCCGTGACGGATGGACCGACGATGCGTACCGCGCCGCAGGCCGACGCGACCATTCGTGCCGCCGCGCCGCAGGCTGATGCGACGGTGCGTGCCGCCGCGCCTCGTCCCGACGCGACTGCTCGGACCGTCACGCCGAATCCCGATGCGACGGTTCGTGCCGCCGTGCCGCAGGCCGATGCGACCATTCGCATGCCTCCGCGTGCCCCTGCTCCCCCGACGGACGCAGCCGCACGGGCCGATGCACCGGTTCGCGCCCCCGCGCCGCACGCGGAAGGTCAGGTCCGGGCTCCCGCCGCCGCCGCGCCCCGCGTGGCCCCGCCCGCGCAAGCGGCTCCGCGCGCCGCGCAGCCTGTCGCCCACGCACCCTCCGGCGCCGTGCTCCCGCCGCGCCCCGCCACCGTGCAGGCGCCGAATGCGGCCCCGGTGGCCGCGAATGCCCCGCCGCGCGCCGCTCCCACCGCGGCCCTGTCGGAGGTGGGCTTCCAGAATCCCGGGGTCGCCGTGCCTCGCGCGGCGCAGGCCCCGGTGAACGCGGAGCCCCGCCCGGGTTCGGTGCCCACGCCGGCCTACGGTACGGAGGCGCACGGTGCCCGCCCCCTGCCGGCGCCCGGTCTGCCTCGCCGAGACGCCGCGCCCGCGCAGGCTTCCTCCGGTCTCCCGCGCATGGAGGCGCCCGCGCAGGTCCCGGCCCACTCCGGTCTCCCCCGCATGGAAGCCTCCGCCCAGGCTCCGGCCG
>NZ_RAVZ01000746.1 GCF_003611635.1 Corallococcus terminator
CGTCTGGAGCCCCCAGCGCTCCGGGCCAGATGAAGCGCAGCAGCAACCCTCCGCCCACCAGTCCGGCGAGGAAGGCCAGACGCCAGCCCCGCTCCCCACTTACGGAGCCGAAGAGTCCCCCCGCGATGCCACTGATGCCCGCGATGCGCGCGTTGAACAGCAGGAGCAGCGAAGCACTCAATCCGATGAGGGCTCCACCAAGGAGGGGAAGAATCAACGAGGCCATGGGGGGCTTTCGAGGGAACCGTGTCCTCGGGGACCTAACACCCCTGGCGGCAGGCCGCAGACCTGAAACAATGCCGAAAGCCAGGACTGGCCCCTTCTTCTGAGCAGGGACCCAGTCCCCAAAAAAGAGGACCTGGCCAGCAGGGCCAGGTCCTTGGATACGCCCGTTCAGCCAGGCGCGCTCTGGGTGTCAGCCGCCAGGGTTCAAGGGTGACACAGGAGGTCCACACCGCAGGTTTCGAGCGTCGGACAGGTCCCGCAGTCCGCAACCATCCGCGGGTTTCCGCACGCATCCAGGGCAGAGAGGGTGCCGCACTCAGCGCTGTTCTCGGTGCACAGGGTCGCATCATCCTGAGCAACGCAGCGGATGAGGTCCAACGCATTGTTGGCAGGGGTCTCCTCCGGCGCATCCGAACGGGCATGGGCCTCCAGCGTGACCCCCCAGTGTCAGCGTAGTTGTCGCCTCGGCTGAGCAGCCGAGGTGACCACCTGAGCGGGGCGAGCAGGAAGACAACGGTGCCGTATACGGACGCATTCAAGAGTCAGATGGTGAAGCGGATGCTG
>NZ_RAVZ01000747.1 GCF_003611635.1 Corallococcus terminator
GCGCGGTGAAGGAGGAATACAGCGAGGGCGACGCAGGGAGCGGCTGCAGTCCAGGGGAGGAGCCAGGACGCGATGAGAAGGAGAACAGCGCCGCCGACGAGCATTCGTGCGCGTCGGCGGAGTTTGACGGGGAGCGGGGTGAACGAGGAGTGAGGCATGCGCATCCCGCAGGAGCTGCAGTCAGTGGAAACTGCCGGGCCGGCTACCTCTCGCTGGGCCAGGGGACGGTAGGGTCGTTGTCAGCGGTGAGGATGGGCTCTTGGTCATCGCGCTGGTTGAGGGGCAGCTCCTCCACAAGGGTGACGATGTCGCCCAGGGGTGTTACCGCGTTGACATCCAGTTTCAGGAAGGCTCCGGGCCGGCGGAGGGTGAAGTCATCGGGCAGTTCCGCCAGCGGATCGCCGGACGGGGAGGCAGCGGAAACCGGAGCGAGGCGGACGGACGGCATGTGCTTCGCGAAGAGCATGCACGCTTTGGTCGTCGCGACGTGGCTCGGGTCGCGGTTGGGTGAGTTCTCACCGGAGTGGAGGACGGAGCCCCTGTTCTCATCAGGGGAACCGTCCGCACCGATGCGAAGGTGGAATTCGCCCGGACGCTCGCAGATGGGACAGAGGACAATGTCCTTGTGCTTGGGTCGGAAGGGGAGAGGGGAGGAAGACTCAGTCATGATTCGGTTTTCTGGATGGATGGGGGCGGGGCAGCCAGCGCAGGTTCCCGCCGTTTGAGGGTGCAACGTCCGTACAGGTGGACGTCCCCGGAGCCTGTGCCGGCCC
>NZ_RAVZ01000748.1 GCF_003611635.1 Corallococcus terminator
GCGAGTTGGTCCTTCCACCACGCGACCTGCTTCGCGAGCACGTCGCCCTGGAGCCAGCCGCGCTGCCAGGAGGCGAAGTCGGCGTACTGCACGGGCAGGGACGGAAGCCCGTGAGGCTTCCCTGTGGAGAAGGCCGCGTAGGCCGCCGCCACCTCGCGCACCATCACGCCCACGGACCAGCCGTCGGACACGATGTGGTGCATGCTCAGGAGCAGCACGTGCGCCGCGTCCGCGAAGCGCATCAGCCGCGAGCGCAGGAGAGGTCCCGTGCTCAGATCGAAGGGCCGACCCGCTTCCTCCAGTGCCAGCCGGTGCACCGCCGCCTCATGGTCCTCGGGAGGCAGGGCGCCCAGGTCCGTCACCGGCAGCGTCCACGCGGGCGTGGGCTGGATGAGCTGCACGGGTTCGGCGCCCTTCAGCGCGAACGTGGTGCGCAGGGCCTCATGGCGTTCGACCAGCAGCTCCAGCGCGCGACGCAGGGCCTCCGCGTCCAGCGTACCCTCCAGGCGCACGGCGCCGAGCAGGACGTACGGCGTGGCTCCGGGCTGAAGCTGGTCCAGCACCCACAGCCGCTGCTGCGAGAAGGACAAGGGCAGCGCGCCGTCGCGCGACACGCGGCGCAGTGAGGGCACGCGCGGCCCGTCCGAGCGCACCAGCAGTTGCTCCTCCACCAGCTCCGTGACGCGGGCCACGGTGGACGCGGTGAAGAGACCGCGCAGGGGCAGCTCCACCTGGAAGGTGGTGCGCAGTCGGGAGATGAGCTG
>NZ_RAVZ01000749.1 GCF_003611635.1 Corallococcus terminator
GGCGGAGGAGGCGGCCAGGAGCAGGACGGCCAGGAGGGGGGCAATGACGCGGGTCATCATGGGGTTCCCAGAGGGGGACGACGCGGCCCGTCGAAGAAGTGGGGGGTGGCCGCCCCTCCACGCTACCCCGGCTCGCGGCCCCGGTGCACGGGAGTGCACACTGGGTCCCGCTGCCTCTTGCGGCAGCGATAAGTCACCCGGGGGGTGGAATCCCCTCGAACCCCCGGGCCCCTGAAAAGTCTCGCGGCGGCTACGCCGGGGTGGTCGCGGGGACCTCCGACCGGGGCGCGGTGTCGTGGGACAGCTCCTGTCCCAGGGCGTGCGGATCGAAGTAGGCGAAGAAGCGCCGGATGCGGTCGCCGTCCCATTCGATGATGGAGACGCCCTCGTAGGCGATGGCCGCCCCATTGGGGGACTGGCCCTGCGTCTCCCACTCCAGGGCCACGCGGTCGCCGGATTCAATCACGTTGCGGAAGGTGGACTTCACGCCGCCCAGGGTGGCCTTGTATTCGGTCCAGAAGCGGCGGGCGCCGTCGATGCCGGTGAAGACGCTGGGCGAGGCCACGTTGCTCACCTGGGCGTCATCGGCGAAGAGGGCGAGCAGCGATTCCATGTCGCCATCCGCCTCCAGTTTCAACAGTGCGTCCACGAACCGCTGCGCTCGTTCCATCGGCATCCGCGTCCTCACTCGTTGGCGAAGGGGTTGTGCGCAAAGGGTGCGCACGCGGGGTGCTGGTGGCCGGCCCGCGCGGTCGCCCCCC
>NZ_RAVZ01000074.1 GCF_003611635.1 Corallococcus terminator
TACTCACCCTGCGGGTCGCGGGGCTGGGGGCGCTGTTCGGTCCGCTCACGTCGCTGCTCGTGTACGGGCTCGTGACGCTCCGGGCGCGCCGGGGCGTGCTGTGGCTGGCGGACCAGGGGCTGACGCACAAGCAGGTCATCGCCGCGCTGCCCCGGCGCTCGCGGATCCGCGCGCGGCTGGTGGCCTTCACCGCCATCTGCGTGGTGACGCCCGCGGTGCTGTGCGCGCAGGTCGTCATGGCGCTGTCGGAGCGCGTCTTCACGAAGCTCCAGCAGGCGGGCAGCCCGGACCTGCAGGGCGCGGTCGTGGGAGACCTGCACCTGGACGCGTTCATGTCCAGCGTGGTGCTGTGCGCGGTGGTGTTCGGGCTGGCGCTCACGACGGCGTACCTGGGCGGCACGCTGCTGGGCCGGCCGATGCGGGAGCTGTCGGGGGAGGCGCGCCGCATCGCCGCGGGTGACCTTGCGAGCCCCCGGCTCGTGCCCGCGGAGGACGAGGTGTGGGCGGTGTCCGCGGCCTTCACCACGATGCGCACGCACCTGGCGGACGTGCTCGCGCAGTTGCAGCGCGCGGGGGCGCAGATTTCGGCCACCACGGAGGAGATCCTCAGCACCTCCGGGCGCTACGAGGCGGGCGCCGCCGAACAGGCCAGCAGCCTGGATGAGACGAGCGCCACCACGGAGGAGCTGGCGCGTTCGGCCAAGCAGATCGCGGAGAACGCGGGGTCGGTGGCGGAGATCGCCCAGCGCACGCTGGCGGCGGCGCAGGGAGGGCAGGGCAGCGCGGAGTCGTTCCTGGGCGCCATGTCGCGCATGCGCCAGGACAACCTGGCCATCAGCTCCGCGGTGGCGCGGCTGAACAAGCGCGTGCAGCAGATCGGGAAGATCGTCGAGTTCATCAACGGCGTGGCGGACAAGTCGGACCTGCTGGCGCTCAACGCGGAGCTGGAGGGCACGAAGGCGGGCGAGGTGGGGCGGGGCTTCTCGCTGGTGGCCGCGGAGATGCGGCGTCTGGCGGAGAACGTGCTGGAGTCCACCAAGGAGATTGAAGGGCTCATCGAGGAGGTGCGCGAGGCGAGCGCCGCGGCGGTGGCGGTGACGGGCGGCGGGGTGCGCGCGGTGGAGACGGGCACGGCGCTGGCGGAGGAGGTGTCGGAGTCGCTGCGGCAGATCGTCAGCCTGGCGGGGCGCACGTCGGACGCGGTGCGGAGCATCTCCCGGTCCACGCAGCAGCAGCAGGCGGGCACGGATCAGCTCGCGGACACGATGGCGGACATCCTGCGCATCACCCAGCAGAGCCTCAACGCCACGAAGCAGGTGAGTTCGGCGAACGGGGACCTGTTGGGGCTGGCGCAGGACCTGCGTGGGGTGGTGGAGCGCTTCCAGATCCATCAGGCGACCCTGCGCAAGGAGGAGGGCGGGTGAACCCCAGCGAACGGCTCCTCAAGCAGTTCCGCGACCTGGTCACGGTGCGCCTGGAGCGCATCAACCGCTCCCTCATGGAGCTGGAGGCCGGGGGCAGCCTGGAGGCCGGGCAGCGGGTGCTGCGCGAGCTGCACGGGTTGAAGGGCGAGGCCCGGATGATGGGCTTCGATGAGATCAACACGCTCGTGCACCAGATGGAGGAGCTGGTCCGCTGCGCGGAGCCCCACCGTTATCGGTTGTCGTCGGAGTCCACCGACGCGCTGCTCACCACGGCGGACACGGTGCTCGCGCTGTCCGGTGCGCTCCAGGCAGGAGAGCCTCCGCTGTCGGTGGAGACGTTGGTGGCGACGCTGCAACAGCGGACCACGGTGGAGGCCGCGCGGCCGGTGGTGCCCCGTTCCATGGAGGACGGGGGCTGGGCGGCGGCGGCGCGGGCCCCTGGATTGGCGCCGAGGGCAGAGGGGACGCAGGGCGCCGCGTCCCACCTCCAGGCGACGACCCGCGCGGAGTCGGGCGGGCCCGTGGTGCCCGCCCACTGGTCGACGGTGGCGCTGCGTCCGGAGTCCGCTCCGGCGCCGAGCATGTCTCCGGTCGCGGCCGCGTCACACCTGCTCATGACGGCGATCCGCTCGGAGCCGCCTGGGGGACAGACGGCGCTGGGGACTCCGCAGGGTTCCTCGGTGGGAGCGCAGCCGGGGACCTCCGCCCCGGGCGCCTCGGCGGGATGGCCTTCGCCGGGTCTGGTTCCGGGGGCTGCGGTGGGCGCGCCCCCGGGGACCTCCGCTTCGGGCACGTCGGCGGGATGGCCTTCGCCGGGTCCGGTTCCGGGGGCTTCGGTGGGAGCGCACCCCGCGAGTTCCTTCGCTGGAGCGTCGGCGGGTTCGCCTCTCGCGGGCTCCACTCCTGGAGCGTCGGCGGGTTCGCATTTCGTGGGTCACTCGACGGGGGCTTCGGCGGGTTCGTATCTCGTGGGCTCCACTCCTGGAGCGTCGGCGGGTCCTTCCTTCGTGAATCCCGCGGCGGCGCCGCTGCCGGGCACCCGGTTGATCGACACCGCCGCTGGCCCCCGTCCACCCCCGGTTGGCGCGCCGAAGACGGGAGGCGGCGCTGCACGCAACGGCGAGATGCGCGTGGACACGGCGGTGCGCATCGGCGTGGCCAGCCTGGACATGCTCACCAGCGCGGTGACCAACCTGGGGCAGGTGGCGCGGCGTCGCGAACTGGCGAACGCGCGGCGGCTGGCGCTCGTGCGCGAACTGAGCGAACTGGCCCGTGCGGCGGAGGACCTGGGCCCCGCGGGCGTGGCGCTCGCGGAGCGACTGGGCCGAGCGAAGGAGCTGGCCGCCACCCTGCACCGGGAAGCCAAGCTGCTCGCGAACGCGGAGCTGCGCGACCTGGGCCAGGTGTCCGAAGAGGTCCAGACCCTGCGCATGCTGCCCCTGGCCGTCCTCTTCGAACCCTACCCCCGCATGGTGCGCGACCTCGCGCGGGAGCTGGGCAAGGAGGTGGAGCTGGTCGTGGACGGTGAGGACACCCGCGCGGACCGCTCCGTGGTGGAGGCCCTGCGCGAACCCCTGATGCATCTGGTGCGCAACGCGCTGGACCACGGCCTGGAGACGCGCGTGGACCGTGTGGGCGCTGGCAAGCACCCCCGGGGCTGCCTCACCCTGCGCGCCGCGCGCGAGGGCAGCCGCATCGTGCTGCGCGTGGAGGACGATGGCATGGGCATGGATCCCGCGCTGCTGCGGCGGGTGGCCGTGCGCCGGGGCGTGCTCGACGAGGCCACCGCGAACGCCCTGTCCGACGCCGCCGCGCGCGACCTCATCTTCCTGCCCGGCTTCTCCTCGCGCGAGGTGGTCACCGACCTGTCAGGTCGGGGCGTGGGCCTGGACGCCGTGCGCGCCTCCCTCCAGGCGCTGGGCGGCGACGTGGGCGTGGAATCCGCGCCCGGCTGGGGCACCATCTTCACCCTGCGCGTGCCGGTGTCCCTCACCGTCGCGCCCCTGCTCTTCGTCCAGGTGGGCGACGAGACGCTCGCCCTGGGTGCTGTCCACGTCTCCCGGGCCATCAAGGTGGAAGCCACCGAGGTGGGAGAGGTGGCCGGACGCCCCGTCCTCCGGGCCGAGGGCCGCGTGCTGCCCTTCGCGTCCCTGGCCTCCCTCCTGGGCCATGCCGCCGAGCGCCCCGCCCGCGAGGGCGAGCTGGTGCTGGTGGTGAAGGGCCAGGGCATGGAGGCCGCACTGGCGGTGGATCGCGTGCTGGAGGAGCGTGTCCAGGCCATCCTGCCGCTGAAGGGCATCCTCGCCCGCTTCACCCACCTCACCGGGGCCACCTCGCTGGCGGATGGGCGGCTGGCCATGGTCCTGTCGGCGGCGACCCTGGCGGCGGGCGTGCATGGAACGGCGCCCCTGCGGCTCGTCCGGCCCCCGCTGCGCACGCCGGAGGTGCGCCGCCGCCGCATCCTGGTGGTGGACGACTCACCCCTCACCCGCGAGCTGGTGGCCAACCTGCTGGAGGCGGTGGGGTACGACACGCTCCGGGCGCCGGACGGCGTCGGGGCACTGGCGCTCCTCGGGGAGGATGGACCCCCGGTGGAGCTGGTCGTCACCGACCTGGAGATGCCTCGGATGGACGGCGTGGAGCTCACCCGGCGCCTGAAGACCGATCCGGCCCGGAATGCCCTGCCTGTCGTCATCCTCACCACCCGGGGAGGGGAGGCGGACCGGGCGAGGGGGCTGGCGGCCGGAGCGGACGGCTACATCACGAAAGGCGACCTCGTCCGGCAGGACCTGGTGGATGTGGTGGGGCGGCTGTTGGCCTGAAGTCCGCAGCGCACCGGCGATCCACGCGCATTGCTATACTCCCCGCCGCGCGTACGGGGTATGGAACGTCCATGGGCAAGAAAGTGTCGGTGCTGGTGGTCGATGACTCGCTCATCTGCCGACAGCTCATCAGCGCGGCGTTGAGCGACGACCCGGATGTCGAGGTCGTCGGCACCGCGGCGAACGGCGTGGAGGCCGTTGCCCTCACCAAGGAGCTTCGTCCGCACGTCATCACCATGGACGTGGACATGCCCGTCATGGATGGGCTCACGGCCGTGGAGCACATCATGGCCGAGTGCCCCACGCCCATCCTGGTGCTGACGGGCGACCCGCGCTCGCAGGCCCCCGCGCTGACGTACCGCGCGCTGGAGCTGGGGGCGCTCGCGCTGCAGATCAAGCCCTCCATCGACGCGGGCGCGGACGCGTGGAACCTCACCAAGGAGGTGAAGCTCATCTCCTCGGTGCGCGTCATCCGCCACCTGCGCGGCCCCAAGCGCACGCAGGCGGGCACGCCGCACCCCACCGCGGTGCTGCCCGCGGTCTCCATGGGCATCGTGGCGGTGGCGGCGAGCACCGGCGGCCCTCAGGTGCTCTACCGGATGCTGTCGGAGCTGCCGGTGGACTTCCCGGCGCCCATCGTCATCGTCCAGCACATCAACGCGGCCTTCTCGGAGTCGCTGGCAAGCTGGCTCGCCAACACGAGCAAGCTCAAGGTGCGGCTGGCGCAGGATGGCGACGTGCTGGCGCCGGGTCTGGTGCTGGTGGCGCCGCCGGATCAGCACACGCTGGTGCCGGTGCGCGGGCGCGTGGCGCTGAAGACGGGCGTGGAGCGCGACGGGCACATGCCCAGCGGCACGATGCTGCTGGAGAGCGTGGCGAAGACGTACGGCCGGCGCGCGGTGGGCGTCGTGCTCACGGGCATGGGAGCGGACGGCGCGGACGGGCTCCTGGCCATCAAGCAGGCCGGAGGGCTGGCGCTGGCGCAGAACGAGGAGTCCTGCGTGGTGTTCGGCATGCCGGGCGCGGCGGTGGAGCGCAAGGCGGTGGATCACCTCATCCACGGCGATGACGTCGCGGCGACGCTGGCGAAGCTGGCGCGTGGAGAGTCCCTGGCCGCGGGGCGCTGAGCCGGAGCCGTGACGTCCTCTTCCGAGCGCTGGGCTCCCGTGCACGCGTTCATCGCGGCGCACACGGGCATGGCGCTGAGTGCGGCCCAGCGGCGCCGGCTGGACGCGCGCCTGGAGTCGCTGGGGAGCGAGGGAACGGCGGGGCGGATGGTGTCCCATCTGCGCTCCATGGCGGGCGCGGCGGACCTGGCGCGGCTGGTGGGCGCGGTGGCGGTGCACACGTCGGAGGTGTTCCGGGACGAGGTGCAACTGGCCGCGTTCCGGGAGCACGTGTTGTCGCCCCGGGTGCAGCGCTCGAAGCTGCCGCTGCGCGTGTGGAGCGCGGGGTGCGCGGCGGGCGAGGAGGTGGCCACGCTGCTCGTGATGCTGGCGCAGGAGGGGGCGGACCCCACCAGCCGGGTGCTGGGCACGGACATCTCCGAGCAGGTGTTGAACCGGGCGCGAGAGTTGAGCTTCCCGGCGGACGCGCTGCGACGGGTTCCGGACGTCACGCGCGCGCGCTACTTCCAGTCTCAGGGGGGGCGTCAGCTCCTGGTGGGGTCGCTGCGCACGCAGGCCGGGTTCCGGAGCCACAACCTGATGGAGCTGCCGTATCCGGAGGCGGGGGGAGGCGGCGGGTTCGACATCATCTTCTGCCGCAACGTCCTCATCTACTTCACGCCGGAGGCCTTCCAGCGCACGGTGCGCAACCTGAGCGACAGGCTCGCGCCCGGAGGCGTGTTGGTGCTGTCGGCTGCGGAGCCCCTGCTCCAGGTTCCGCCTTCGCTGCGGCTGCTGCCCTGTGAGCAGGCGTTCTTCTACGTGCGCGTGGACGAGGCGGAGGTGAACGTCCCCACCTCCCGGCGCGACTCGGGCCGCTTCCCCGCTGTGTCCGGCGAAGGTGCACCGAAGCGCGATTCAGGCCGCTTTGCTTCCGTGTCCAGCGAAGGCGTACCGAAGCGCGACTCAGGCCGCTTTGCTTCCGTGTCCAGCGAAGGCGTACCGACGCGCGACTCGGGCCGCTTCCCCACTGTGTCCAGCGAAGCTGCCTCGACGCGCGACTCGGACCGCTTCCCCACTGTGTCCGGCGAAGCTGCCTCGACGCGCGACTCAGGCCGTTTTCCTTCCGTAGCCAGCGAAGGAGCACCGAAGCGCGACTCGGGCCGTATTCCCGCCGTGCCTGGAGAAGGCACATCGCCGCGCGACTCGGGCCGCATTCCCGCCGTGCCTGGAGAAGGCACAGCACCGCGCGACTCGGGCCGCTTTCCCGCCGTGCCTGGAGAAGGCACAGCACCGCGCGACTCGGGCCGCTTTCCCGCCGTGTCCGGCGAAGGTGCCTCGAAGCGCGACTCGGGCCGCATTCCCGCCGTGCCTGAAGAAGGCACCTCGCCGCGCGACGCCGGCCGCGCTGCCCCCGAGTCCACGGAAGTCCCGCTGGCACGCGATTCCGGCCGTTTCCCCGCCGTGCCTCCCGTCGGAGTGCTCGGACTCGCGTTGGATCCGGAGCTCGACGAGCCCTCTCCGGAGCCCCCGTCCGCGGAGGCCCGTGCCTCCACGATGGCGGAGGCGGACTGGATCTTCTCCTGTGTGCTCGACGGAGCCTCCACCGGGGTCTCCGACGCGCAGGCGGAACTCGATCTGCGCCGGTGCCTGGACCTGGACCCGGACCACGTCGCCGCGCGCTACCTCCTGGGACTGCTCCTGGAGCAGTGCGGCCGGCCCGACATCGCGGTGGGGGAGTACCGCCGTGCGCGGGACGCGGTGGACTCCGGACGGGCGCGAGCCGTGCCCTTCTTCCTGAACCTGCCCCGGCTCCGGGTGGCCTGTGCCCGGGCCGTGGAGCGCCTGGAGGCGGAGGGGCAGCGCTGAAGACGGGGGGCAGGCTGCCCTGCCCGGATGGCGCGAAGGAGGCAAACAGAAGCGGCGCGCGGACGCCTTTGGACCTAGGATGCCGGCCCCATGCGCAGGCTCGTGCTCTTCGCCCTGTTGACCGCCGCCGTTCCCGGATGTTTCTACCCCGCCGATCGGGGCCGTGCCCTCGAAGCCAAGGTGGACAAGCTCGGGGCGGACAACGCCCGTCTGTCCACGGAGCTGAAGGAGGCGCGCGACCAGCTCGCCGCCACCCAGCCGAAGATCGATGAGAAGGTCGCCCAGGTGACCCAGGCCCTGCAGAGCCTGGACACCGCCGCGCGCCGCAAGGACGCGGACATCGGCGTGCAGTTCCAGAAGACGGTGGAGGACCTGTCGCAGTTGCGCGGCCAGGTGGAGACGTACCTCTACAAGATTGGCGAACTGGAAGCGGCGCTCGGCAAGAACACCGAGGAGACCAACCAGCGCCTCCTCGCGCTCCAGGGCGCGGAAGCGGTGAAGGAAGCCGAAGCGAAGAAGAAGGCCGAAGAGCTCCAGCGCCCCGCGGACAAGAAGGACTTCCTCGCGCTCGCGCAGGACAAGGCCAAGGCGGGCGATGTGCTGATCGCGCGCCAGCTCTACAACGAGTTCGTGAAGAAGTGGCCCAAGGACGCGCTCGTCGGCGAAGCGCACTACGGCCTGGGTGAGACGTACTTCACCGAGGCGAAGTGCCGCGAGGCCCTCTTCGAGTACGGCAAGGTGGTGCAGGACTTCGCCAAGACGGCTTCCGCGCCGGACGCATACCTGCGATCCTCCGACTGCTTCCAGAAGCTGAAGATGAAGGAAGAGTCGAAGCTGGCGCTGGAGGAACTCGTGAAGAGCTACCCCAAGTCGGACGCGGCCAAGACGGCGAAGACGAAGCTGGCGGAGCTGGAGAAGAAGTCCGCGCCCGCCCCGAAGAAGGCCAAGAAGTGATGAGCCCCCGCCGCCTCGTCGCGCTGGCGCTGCTGCTCCTGCCCCTGGTGGCGGGCGCCGCGCCGAAGAAGCTCGTGCTGCTCTTCACCGGAGACAATGGGGGCGAAATCGCCCCCTGTGGTTGACGACACAACCCGTCTGGCGGTCTGGCCAGACGAAAGACGGTCCTGACGCAGGAGCGCGCCAAGGGCGTGCCGGTGCTCGCGCTGGATGCGGGCAATGCGCTCTTCAAGAGTCTGGCTGATGGCCAGGACCCGACGGCGAAGCTGCGCGCGGGGTTGCTCCTGGATCAGATGGGCGCGCAGGGCTACACGGCCATGGCCGTGGGCCAGCGCGACCTCGTGCTGGGCGTGGACTTCCTGAAGAAGAAGACCCAGGGCACGAAGCTCACGCCGGTGTCCGCGAACCTCGTGGACGCGAAGGGCCAGCGGCTCTTCCCGGCGTCGGTGGTGACGACCGCGGGCGGGCTGAAGGTGGGCATCATCGGCGTCTCTCCCGCGAGCGGCTCGGACGGCGCCGCGGTCCTGCCCCCGGGCGTCCAGGGCCAGCCCGTGCAGCCGGCGGTGGCCGCCGAGGTGAAGCGCCTGCGCGACACGGCGAAGGTGGACCTGGTGGTGGTGCTGGCGGCGGTGCCCTACGCGGAGGCCGTGAAGCTGGCGCAGGGCGCCGAGGGCGTGGACTTCGTGGTGCAGTCGCACGACGGCCGGGGCGTGGGCATGGCGCAGCGCCAGGGCGTTTCCACGCTGATTCCCCCCGGGGAGCGGGGCCGGCAGGTCGCGAAGCTGGAGGTGTCCGTGGAGGGCACCGGCCCCTTCAGCGACCAGTCCGAAGCCAACCGCGCCCTGGAAAGTCAGCGCATGGTGGAGGCGAACATCACGCGGGTGAAGGAGCGCCTCAAGACGGAGAAGGACGAGGCCACGCGCCGCTCGCTCCAGGAGACGCTGACCTCCTTCGAGGCCCGGCGCGACGCCCTGGGACGCACCGCGGCCGCCAGCGCCCCCGTGAAGCCAGGGCGCACATACCTGCTGTCGTACGTCCAGTTGGGCGCCGACGTGGCCTCCGACAAGGCCGTGCAGCAGCAGGTGGAGCGCGTCGAACCCCCCGGCTCGGCGGGGCACTGACCCGGACGGGGGGCCCCCGGGCCTTCCACCCAGGGTACGACCCGGGGCCCGTCCCCCTGAAAGCCCCCCGGGCGACCCGGGGTTCCCTGTCCGGTTCCCCTCTGGGGACACCCCGGAGACATCACCTGGCCTTGAGAAAGCGCGGCCCGGCCGTTATAAGCCCCGACCCCACTACAACGCTGGACCTCCCATCCGTCAGGGATGGGGGCAAGGCGCACTGGAGAGAAGCACCATGAAGCCCGACATGCACCCCGTCTATCCGCCTGCCCGCGTCACCTGCGCCTGCGGCAACGTCATCGAGACGAAGTCGACCCGCGGCTCGTTCAGCGTGGAAGTGTGCTCGAACTGCCACCCGTTCTTCACCGGCAAGTACAAGCTGATGGACACGGCGGGCCGCATCGACCGCTTCAAGAAGCGCTACGCGAACAACGCGCCCAGCATCAAGACCGGCGCGAAGACGACCGAAGTCGCCGAGCCCGAGAAGAAGGCTTAAAGCCGCTTCCGCTCAGACATCCGCAGTGCCCACGAGCAGGTCGTGGAGGGCCTCGAAAGACAGAGGCACTCCCGCCCTGCTCGCGGTGTTTCTGGAGAACCCGCTACGTCAAATTTCAGGGTGCTACAGGCCAGAAATTCGACGTAGCAGCAGACTGACCGCACAGTCCGCCCCGTCCCGAAGACGTGTGTCCGAAGACGGAGGCGAGATGTTCGCGGAAGCTGCTGCCCCTAACCTGAAGGTTGTTCGACGCTCTCTCAATGACAGCGTCTACGCGAAGCGCGGGGAGGACTACACGCTCCTCCAGGGCGACAGCCTGGAGTTGATGGCGCAGCTCCCGGAGCAGTCCTTCGACCTCATCTTCGCGGACCCGCCCTACTTCCTGTCCAACGGGGGCACCACCTGCAAGAACGGCAAGCGCGTCTCCGTGGCCAAGGGCCAGTGGGATGTCTCCCGCGGGGTGGAGGAGGACCACGCCTTCACGACGAAGTGGCTCGCCGCCTGCCAGCGCCTGCTGCGCCCCTCCGGCACGCTGTGGGTGAGCGGCACCCAGCACGTCATCTTCAACGCCGGCTTCGCCATGCAGAAGCTGGGCTACAAGCTGCTCAACACCGTCACCTGGTACAAGCCCAACGCGAGCCCGAACCTGGCGTGCCGCTACTTCACGCACTCCACGGAGCTGCTCATCTGGGCCTCGCCGAAGACGGGCGGCAAGCTCCAGCACATCTTCAACTACCAGCGCATGAAGGCGGAGAACGGCGGCAAGCAGATGCGCGACGTCTGGGCCCTGCCGCGCAACGGTGACGAGGAGCTCACCGCCGACGGCGCCGGCCGCATGTGGACGCAGACGGCCCCGCGCGGCGAGGAGAAGGCCTTCGGCAGCCACCCCACCCAGAAGCCGGTGGCCCTGCTGGAGCGCATCCTGGAGGCGAGCTGCCCGGAGAACTCGCTGGTGTTGGACCCCTTCAACGGCAGCGGCACCACCGGCGTGGCCGCCCTGAAGCACGGCCACCGCTACGTGGGCATCGACATGAACCCGGAGTACCTCGCGCTGTCCAAGAAGCGCCTGGAAGCAGCGCGCAAGTAGTCACAGCCTCACGCGCGGGCGAGGATGAGCTCCACGCCCTGCCGCGCGATGGGGTGATAGCGCGCCCCATGCTTCTCGAACGCGGCGCGCGCCACCTTGCGGTAGTCGCGCGACGAGGCGAGCACGCTGTAGAGCGGCTTCAAATACTTCATGCGGCCCACCTCGCCGAGGAACTCCTCGGCACGGTGGAGCGCCGGTTCGAAGCCCGCCCGCAGCGCCGCCACCAGCCACGCCACCAGCACCTCCGAGTTGCGGCTCTTCGTCAGCGCGTAGCGCGCGTCGAGCTGCCGGAAGATGTCCAGGGACGTGTCCTGTGGCATCGACTCCAGGTAGAGCTGCCACTCGGTGGGCGTCCAGTCCTTCACCGCCTCCTCCGAAGGCACCTGTCCGCGCAGCGCCTCCAGCGCCTCCAGCCGCGCTGAATGGGGGCGGGGTGCGCTCGCCGGAACGCCGGGCCGGTTCAGGTACGCGTCCGCGTCCACCTTCGCCAGCGCGCCCGGCAGCTCCTTCTCCGTGAAGAGGATGAAGTCCTCCGTGGTGAGCGCCTGGAAGCGGTACGTCGCCAGATACCGGCGCAGGAAGCCGTCGAAGGCCGGACGGCCCACCGCGTCCTCCAGCGCGCGCAGCAGCAGGTAGCCCTTCTCGTACGGAATCTGGGAGAAGGCCTCGTCGGGATCCACGCCGGCCAGGTGCGTGCGCAGGGATGTGAGCTGCGGGTGCGCGCGGAAGTGGTGCAGCGCTTCGTCCAGCGACCTGCGTCCCAGCGCCGCGTGCAGCGCGGCGATCTCCGGCCCGGCCAGCGCCTCCAGGATGCGGCGCTCGGCGAAGACGGTGAAGCCCTCGTTGAGCCAGAAGTGCTCCGCGGACGCGTTCGTCACCAGGTTGCCCGTCCACGAGTGCGCCAGCTCATGCGCCACCACGTTCACCAGGCTCTTGTCCCCGGCGATGAGCGTGGGCGTGAGGAACGTCAGCCGCGGGTTCTCCATGCCGCCGTACGGGAACGAGGGCGGCATCAAGAGCAGGTCGAAGCGCTCCCAATCGTACGGACCGAAGAGCGCCTCCGCGGCCTTCAGCATGTCGTCCACGCCCGCGAATTCGTCCGCCGCATCCTCCAGCGCTTCCGGCTCCGCCCACACCCGCGAGCGCGGCCCCAGCTCCTTGGGCGCGAGGCTGCCCACCGCGAACGCCAGCAGGTACGGGGGCACCGGCTGCGGCATTTCGAAGTGCTCCTCCGCCTCCACGCCGTGCTCCTCGCGGCCCACGAAGCTCGCCGCCATCACGGCCTTGAGCACCTTGGGCACGCGCAGCGACGCGCGGTAGCGGATGCGCAGCCGGGGCGTGTCCTGCACCGGCACCACGCTGCGCGCGTGGATGGCCTGGCACTGGCTGAAGAGGAACGGATGCTGCCCCCCCGCCGTCTGCGAGGGCAGAAGCCACTGCAGCGCGCTCGCCTCCGGAGAGGTGCGGTAGCGCACCGTGAGCTGCTTGAGCCCTTCGGGCAATTGGATGCGCAGCCGGCTCCCGAGGATGGGCTCGGGAGGGGAGAGGATGTAGGGCAAGGGACGACCCTGGGCATCCACGACGGCGCGGATGTCCAGGTCGCGGGTGTCCAGGTCGAGGGGGCCGGCTGACGCCTCCTTGAGGGTCAGCGTGGCCTCCGCGTGCAGGCGACGCGTCCGGAAATCGACGCGGGCCTTCCAGTCCAGCGTTTCCGTCTCGGGCTGCGTGCTGTCGTTGTACGAGTGCGGGTCGAGGCGAGCCATCCCCGACTTGTAGTCGGGGAGGCGACCTCCTGGCGAGCACACCCGACGGCAATGCCGGTTGACTTCCGGGTCAATCGCCTACATTTGTGCAGTCCCCTACTTCCCTTAAGGGAGCCAATTTCCGATGACGACCCGGATCCGAAAAGTGGCGGTGCTTGGCGCTGGCGTGATGGGCAGCGGCATCGCCGCGCATCTGGCCAACTCCGGCGTTCGCGCCCTGTTGCTGGACATCGTTCCCCCCAAGGCCGCACCGGGGGAGGACACCGCCTCCAAGGCGTTCCGCAACAAGTTCTCGCAAGGCGCGCTCGCCAACCTGCGCAAGCAGAAGCCCAGCCCCATCGTGTCCGAGCAGGTGTTCACCGCCATCGAGGTGGGAAACCTGGAGGACGACCTCGCCCGGCTCGCGGAGTGCGACTGGATCATCGAGGTGGTGAAGGAGGACCTGGCCGTCAAGCAGGCCTTGTTCGCCAAGGTGGAGAAGCACGCGCGCAAGGACGCCATCATCAGCTCCAACACGTCCGGCCTCTCCATCGTCGGGATGACGGAAGGCCGTGGCGCGGACTTCAAGAAGAACTTCCTGGTCACGCACTTCTTCAACCCCGTGCGCTACATGAAGCTCTTGGAGCTGGTGTCCGGCCAGCACACCGACCCGGAGGTGGTGAAGACCATCCACCGCTTCGGTGAGGAAGTGCTCGGCAAGGGCATCGTCTACGGCAAGGACACCACCAACTTCATCGCGAACCGCATTGGCGTGTACGGGATGATGCGGACCATCTCCGAGATGTCGAAGACGGAGATGACCATCGAAGAGGTGGACAAGATCTTTGGCCCGGCGATGGGCCGTCCCAAGTCCGCCGTGTTCCGCACCGCGGACATCGTGGGCCTGGACACGTTCACCCACGTGGCGAAGAACTGTTACGACACGCTCACGCACGACGAAGAGCGCAACGTCTTCGCCATCCCCGACTTCCTCCAGAAGATGGTGGAGAAGGGGATGCTGGGCGACAAGAGCGGCGGCGGCTTCTACAAGAAGGACAAGTCCGCGGGCGGCAAGGACATCCTCGCGTTGGACCTGAAGTCGCTGGAGTACCGGCCCCAGGCCAAGGTGCGCTTCGACTCGCTGGGCGCCGCGAAGGACATCGAGAACGTCCGTGAGCGCGTCGCGTCCGTGATGAACGCGACGGACAAGGCGGGCACGTTCGCCGAGCGCGTCACCCTGGACGTGCTGGCCTACTCCAGCCGCCGCATCCCGGAGATCGCGGACGACGTGGTCAACGTGGACCGTGGCGTGCGCTGGGGCTTCGGCTGGGACCTGGGTCCCTTCGAAGTGTGGGACGCGTACGGCGTGCAGAAGGGCGTGGAGCGCATGAAGGCGCTCGGCCTGAAGCCCGCCGCCTGGGTGGAGGAGATGCTGGCCAAGGGCCGCACGTCCTTCTACGGCGTGAAGGACGGCCGCGACACCTACTGGGACATCCCGTCCAAGTCGGAGAAGGCCGTCGTCGAGAACGCGCGCACCTTCCGCGTGGAGTACCTCAAGCGCGGCAACAAGAAGATCACCGGCAACGACAGCGCCACGCTCTGGGACATGGGCGACGGCGCGACGCTCTTGGAGTTCCACTCCAAGATGAACTCCATCGACGATGACATCATCGCGATGATGAACACCGCGCTCGACGAGACGGAGAAGAACTTCAAGGGCCTCGTCATCGGCAACGACGGGTCCAACTTCTCCGCCGGCGCGAACATCATGGCCATGCTGATGGCGGCCAAGAGCGAGGACTTCGACTCCATCCGCGCGATGGCGTCCAAGTTCCAGCAGGCCAACCAGCGCATGCGCTACAGCCCCGTGCCCGTCGTGACGGCGCCCTTCAACCTCACGCTGGGCGGCGGCGCGGAGGTCACCATGGGTGGCAACGCGGTGCAGGCGAGCGCGGAGCTGTACATGGGCCTCGTGGAGGTCGGCGTCGGCCTCATCCCCGGCGGCGGCGGCACGATGATGCTGCTGCGCAACGTGTTCGGCGCGTACGCGGCGGACAAGGACTTCGACTCGCTGCCCTTCCTCAAGAAGGTGTTCCTCGCCATCGGCACCGCGAAGGTGGCGACGAGCGCGGAAGAGGCGCGCGAGTTCGGCTTCCTGTCGGCCCAGGACGGCATCACGGGCAACCGTGACTTCCTGCTGTCGGATGCGAAGTCGCGGGTGCTGGGCCTGGCCAATGGCGGCTTCCGCCCGCCGCGTCCCACGCGCTTCCGGCTGCCGGGCCCCAACGGCGCGGCCACCATCGACATGATGTTGTACGACATGCAGCTCAACAACCAGATCAGCGCCCACGACCGGAAGATCGCCCAGAAGCTGGCGCGCGTGCTGTCCGGCGGCGACACCAGCCCCTCGGTGCTCGTGAGCGAGGACAAGCTGCTGGAGCTGGAGATGGAAGCTTTCCTGAGCCTCATCGGTGAGGAGAAGACCCAGGACCGCATGATGTTCATGCTCGAGAAGGGCAAGCCGCTGCGCAACTAGCGCGAGGCGTTTACCCATGGGTTGCCAGAATCGAAATCCGAAGTTCGCCCGGACGCTGTCCGGGCAGGGAGACACCTGACATGTCCAGCCGAGTCGTGATTGCCAGCGCGGTGCGCACCCCCTTCACCCGCGCGCACAAGGGTGAGTTCAAGGACACGCGTCCGGATACGCTCGCGGCCCTTGCCATCAAGGAAGCCGTCGCCCAGGTCCCTGGCCTGAAGGCGTCGGACGTGGAAGACGTCATCATGGGCTGTGCCATGCCGGAGGCCGAGCAGGGCATGAACGTCGCCCGCAACGCCAGCCTGCTCGCGGGCCTGCCGGACACAGTTCCCGGCATGACCATCAACCGCTTCTGTTCCTCTGGCGTGCAGTCCATGGCGCAGGCGGCGCAGGGCATCAAGTCCGGGATGATGCAGGTGGCCATCGCCGGTGGCACCGAGTCCATGACCATGGTGCCCATGGGCGGCAACAAGGTCTCCGCCAACCCGGAGATCATGGAGAAGCTGCCGGAGGTCTACACCTCCATGGGCGCCACGGCGGAGAACATCGCGTCCCGCTACAACGTCACCCGCGAGGACTCGGACAAGTTTGCCGCGGAGAGCCAGCGCCGGGCGGCCACCGCGCGGGAGCAGGGCAAGCTCAAGGATGAGATCTTCCCTGTCACCACGACGATGTACGACGAGGACGGGGTCGCGAAGCAGGTGACGGTGTCCGTGGACACCATCATGCGTCCGGAGACGACGGTGGAAGGCCTGTCCAAGCTGCGCCCGGCGTTCAACGCCAAGGGCGTGGTGACGGCGGGCAACGCCTCTCCGCTGACCGACGGCGCGGCCGCCGCGGTCCTCATGAGCGAGGAGAAGGCGAAGGAGCTCAACGCCAAGGCGCTGGGCTACTTCGTGGACTACGTGGTCGCTGGCGTGCCGCCGGAGATCATGGGCGTGGGGCCGGTGCCGGCCATCCGCAAGCTCCTGGAGCGCAACAAGCTGAAGGTCGAAGACATCAGCGTCTTCGAACTCAACGAGGCCTTCGCGGCGCAGGCGCTGTACTGCATCCGCGAACTGGGCATCCCGCTGGACAAGGTGAACCCCAACGGCGGCGCCATCGCCCTGGGACACCCGCTGGGCGTCTCCGGCGCGCGCATGGTGGCCACCATCCTGCGCGAGCTGAAGCGCCGCGACGGCCGCTACGGCGTCGTCAGCATGTGCATCGGCGGCGGCATGGGCGCCGCGGCGCTCGTGGAACTCGCGAAGTAATCCGCTTCATCTCCGCGCCCCTCGGTGGAACGCGAGGGGTGCGGAGGTGATGTCAGGAGGCCGGGGCGTCCGGGTCGTGCACCGGGACGCCCGCCAGGCGCAGCACCCGCAGCGCGTTGGTGGTGGACACCACCCCCTGCCGGAGCTGGTAGTCGAACACCATCTTCCCGTCCTCCAGGTGGTCGCGGAAGTGCACGTTGACCACGTGCGCGTCCTTCTCCTCCGCCAGCACCGTCATGGACAAATCGTGCGTCGTCACCGCGCCACAGGTGCCGGCGGCGAGCAGCAGCCGCAGCACCTCGCGCGAGGCAATCTGGCGCTCGCGGGTGTTGGTGCCCAGCAGGATTTCGTCCAGCAGGAACAGGGCCTGTCCCTGCGCGGCCTGGGCCGCGTCCAGCACCATCTTCAGCCGCTGCACCTCCGCGTAGAAGTACGACACGCCGCGCTCCAGCGAGTCCTTCACGCGCATGCTGGTGAGCACCTGCAAGGGTGACAGGCGCAGCGTGGCCGCGCACACCGGCGCGCCCGCCAGGGCCAGCACCACGTTGGCGCCCAGCGCGCGCATCAGTGTCGTCTTGCCGCTCATGTTGGAGCCGGTGATGATCAGCGCGTGGCGGGGGCCGGGCAGCGACACGTCGTTGGCCACCGGCGCGTCCAGGAGCGGGTGCCCCAGCGCGGTGGCCTCCACGCGCGGGCCCTGGGACTCCAGCTCCGGCCAGGTGAAGGCGGGCCGGTCGTGGGCGAGTCCCCCCAGGCAGCAGAGGGCCTCCAGTTCGGCCAGGCCCTCGAACCACTGGCGCACGTCGCGGCCGTGCGCGGCGCGCCAGTTCTCCAGCGCGAAGAGGGCGTGGATGTCCCAGAGCGTGAGCCAGTGCACCACGGGGTGGAACTGGTGCCGCTTGAACTCGATGAGCGAGTACAGCCGGCTGAAGCGCTGGAAGAGGGCTGACACCAGGGGGCCCTTGCCCGGGTTCAAGCCGGACTGGAGCTGCTTCAGGCGGGGGTGTTCGAAGGACTGCTTCTCCACGCGCTCGAAGAGGGCCGCATAGCGCACGAAGCCGCGCTCGCCGCGCTCCACCGCCTCGTCCATCCGCTTGAGCGTGGCGCGCGTGGCCACCGCGACGCCCAACTGCGCGAACAGTCCAATCCACACGAGGCTGTCTGGAATCACGCCCACCGTGCCCAGGATGAAGAGCGTGAGCGTCATCAGGGGGAGTGCCACCGCGAGGGGCCGCGACCAGCGGATGGCGTCCAGCGACGGGCCGGACTCCGCCCACTGGATGAACAGCTCCGGGTCCGCCTTCTCCTTCGCCACCACGCGGGCGTCCACGCAGAGCTCCTGGCGGAAGTCCACGCGCGGGGCCAGCTCCCGGGCCGCGCCCTGCCGGGTCACCACCGTGCCGGCGGAGGCGGGGGCGGACAGCCATGACGCCAGCCGCTCCTCGCCCGCGCGCGTCGCCGTCTCGTTGATGAGCTGGAAGAGGCTGCCCTGGCCAAAGACATCCAGGTCCGTGGCGTACAGGTGGGTGGCGGACAGGAACCGCTCCCCGGTGTCCGTGAAGGCGTGCCAGCCGCCCTCCAGCCGCGCGAGGCCCCGTTCGTTGAGGAGCACGAAGAGCCGGGCCCGCTGCTCCTTGAGGAACACCTGGTGGTGCAGCACCGCCAGCAGGCCGTAGACGACGAGGGCGCCGGCCGCCGCCCACCACCAGGGCTTGGGCAGCCGGCCCAGGAGCGTGAGCAACGCGATGCCCGCGGCGACCACGAAGGCCACGGTGCGCAGGTTGGCGTACCGGGCGCTGATGCGGTCCAACACCGTCAGGTCCGCCTGGGCGGCGGCGCGACGGTCGGTGTACGTGCGGTGGGGGCTGGAGGACTCGGGAGGTGTGGGCACGATGGCCGCGCATGCTGAGCGGCCCCCCGCCCCAGGGCAAGCGCACAACGCGTCCCGTCACGCTTCTGGTGCGGACCGACAACATTTCTTCTCGTTGGAATCGCGTGGAGGCGAACGGAGCATGGGCGGTGCTCATGGGGCGGCGCCGTCCTGGCCCGGCCATGGAGGGAAGGTCACGGGTCGCATTCCAGATGAGATGGATTTGGCTGTCGGGTTGTTGGATTGACTCGCTTGGGAAGCCGGGTCAAAACCCGCCGCCTATGTCTCTGTCTACCCATGGCGCGCCCCTCCGACTCATGAGCGTCTTGCTCATGTCTGCGTCTCTCTTGTTGTCTGCCTGTGGAAAGGATGACCCGTCCGACCCGGACGGTGGTCCGGTGCCGGGCCAGCAGGACGCGTCTACAGCGGACAGCGGCACGGATTCGGGGACTGACGCGGGGACCGACCCTGGCGCTGACTCTGGGACGGATGCGGGCGCCGACGCGGGGAACGACCCCGGAGCGGACGCGGGCGCCGACGCGGGGACGGAAGTCGACGCCGGGACTGGACGTTGTGGTGATGGCCTCAAGCAGGCCACGGAGGCGTGCGACGATCGCAACACGGTCGGTGGAGACGGTTGTTCGGCGACCTGTGCTGCGATTGAGCCAGGGTGGACGTGCGAGCAGGAAGGTCAGCCTTGTGTTCACATCCCGGTGTGCGGCGATGGCAAGGTGGAAGGCGCCGAGTCCTGCGATGACGGGAACACGGCGGCTGGCGATGGTTGCTCCAGCAGTTGCGCAGAGGAGTCCGGGTGGGAGTGCCCGTCGCCCGGTCGTGCTTGCGGCGCCGAAAGGTGTGGTGACTCCATCCTCGCTGGCGTTGAACAGTGCGACGACGGCAACATCGTCAGCAGTGATGGCTGCGACGCCTCGTGCCGCCTGGAGTCGGGGTACAAGTGCCCCGTCGTTGGCGAGCCCTGCGTCACGACCACGTGTGGCGACAGCCGGGTCGAGGGCACCGAGCAGTGCGACGACGGCAACCACGACATGGGCGACGGCTGCACGCCACTGTGCACGCGCGAACCTGTCTGCTCCAACGGCGTCTGTCAGGAGGTCTGTGGCGACGGCCTGGTGCTGAACAACAGCACGACCGAGCAGTGCGACGACGGCAACACGCGAGCGCGCGACGGCTGCTCACCGACCTGTCAGCTCGAGCCGGGGTTCACCTGCGCCATCGTCGTTGCGCCCCCTCCAGACCAGTTGTCCCTGCCCGTCGTCTACCGCGACTTCCGTGGGTATGACGTGCCGGCCTCCGGGGGACTGCCGCGGGGCCACGTCGACTTCGAGAACGGAAACGGCTTCGAGACGGGCATCGTGGCCACCACGCTGGATGCCCAGGGCAAGCCTGTCTATGGGAAGGAAGGCATGAGTTCCGCCACCACCCATGGCCGAACGGCCTTTGACCAGTGGTTCCGGGACGTGCCGAGCGTGAACAAGACCGTCGTCGGGAGCCTGAACCTCCCACGTGGGTCAAACGTCTTGTACCAGTTCAACGCTCCGTACTTCTTCCCCCTGGACGCCGCGGGCTGGGTGGCCTCCGGTCAGGAGCCCCTCCGTGGGGATGCCAGCACCCCCAGCGTGCCTCGCAACTTCAGTTTCACCAGCGAGACGCGTTACTGGTTCGAATACCGGGGCACGGAGGTGCTCACCTTCCGCGGAGATGACGATGTCTGGGTGTTCATCAACCGTCGTCTCGTGCTCGACCTGGGCGGAATCCATGGCGCTGCCACTGGCAACGTCAACGTGTCGGACCGGGCCAACGCGCTCGGCCTTACGCCCGGTGGCATCTACGAGGTCGTGGTGTTCCATGCCGAGCGCCACACCACCGGTTCCTCCTACCAGCTCACGCTCAACGGCCTCTTGTATCCCTCACGCCGCACCGAATGCGCGTACGCCTGCGGCAATCACGTCGTGGACGCGGGCGAGCAGTGCGATGACGGTGTGAACGATGGCGGCTATGGGCAATGCGCCCGCGGCTGCGTCCTGGGGCCTCGCTGTGGCGATGGTGTCACGCAGTACGACTTCGCTGAGGAGTGCGACGACGGCAACACCCAGGGCCAGGACGGGTGCAGCGCCACCTGTATGCTTGAGATTGGCTGAGTCGTGAACTCGCCGCTCCGGAGCATCGAGGCTCCGGAGCGGTGCAGGGACGTCCCACGTCTCCTGGGGACCTGGGTGGGGTGTCCGGGATGTTCTCGAATACCGGCTTATTGCTGATAGGGTGTTTCGTTGTCTCGCGCGTCCTCCCGACGCGTGGGAAGGGACGGGACCCATGGCAATGACTGGCTGGAGACGCGGTGCGTGGATGGCGCTGCTGTTGTGGTCGCAGGCGGCCTTCGCTGGCACGGCGACTGTCTATTACTACACGCCCTACAAGGCCTGGAGCGCGGCGTACCTCCACCACGACGCGGGGGGCGCCTGGACGACGGTGCCGGGGGCTTCCATGTCCTCGGCCTGTACCGGCTGGGTGACGGCGACTGTCACCACCGGCACGGCGAGCACCTTCCAGGCGGTCTTCAACGACGGGCAGAACCGCTGGGACAACGCGGCCACCTCCACCGGCAACTACAGCGTGCCGACGTCCGGCACGCATCAGGTGAAGAACGGCCAGTTGCTGGCGAACGCCGGCAATCCCTGCACCTCCACGGGCACCAACAGCGCGGAGGTCTTCTATTACACGCGCACGCGCGGCTGGAGCACGGTGAACCTCCACTACGCGCCCACGGGCGGCACGTGGACGACCCCGCCCGGCGTCGCGATGAACGAGACGGCCTGCACGGACTGGGTGAAGAAGACCGTGTCCCTGGGTTCGGCCACCGGGATGAAGGCGGACTTCAACAACGGCAGCACCTGGGACAACAACAACGGCGCGGACTACACCCTGGGCACCGGGCGCATCACGGTGAAGGACGGGGTCGTCACGGCCAATGCCGCCTCTCCCTGTGTGGCGTTGCCTCCGGACACGACGGCTCCCTCCGTGCCGCCGGGCGTCACGGCGACGGCCTCCGGAACGACCATCACCGTCACCTGGAGCGCGTCCACCGACGACCGGGGCGTCACCGGCTACACGGTCACCCGCACGGGCCCGCAGGGGGTCTCCACCTTCTTCACGAGCGGCACGACCTATACCGATAGCGGCCTCACGGCCCTGACGACCTACAGCTACACCGTGAAGGCCTCCGATGCGGCGGGGAACACGTCCGCGGCGAGCAGCACGGTCTCCGCGAAGACGGGCTCCGCGCCCCCGCCCCCCGCCGAGGGCGAGCCCCTGGGCGGCGACATCCGCGAGGACTCCATCTACTTCGTGATGACGGCGCGCTTCTACGACGGCGACGCGAGCAACAACCGTGGCGGCAGCATGCACACGAAGTCCGGCAACGCGGCGAACAACGACCCGATGTTCCGGGGTGACTTCAAGGGGCTCATCCAGAAGCTGGATTACATCAAGGCGCTGGGCTTCTCCGCCGTCTGGATCACCCCCGTGGTGCTCAACCGCTCCGACTATGACTACCACGGCTATCACGGCTGGGATTTCTACCGCGTGGATCCGCGCCTGGAGTCCAGCGGCGCCTCCTACCAGGACCTCATCAACGCGGCCCACACCAAGGGTCTGAAGATCATCCAGGACGTCGTCTACAACCACTCCAGCCGCTGGGGCGCCAAGGGCCTGTTCTCCGCGAAGGTGTATGGCGTTCGCGACACCCAGTGGAGCTGGTACTACGACGCGCCCGCGTCTGGCTTCGTGTACGACGGCCTCACGGTGGAGCCCACGTCGGGCAAGTCCTATTACAACGGAGACCTGTGGTCGACGTCGGAGCCCGCGGGCAACACGTGCCGCAACTGGGGCGTCCCGACCTCCTCCACGAGCCAGGAGGGCTACCGCATCTACAACTGCCAGTGGCCCAATCCCACCTCCGGCATGTTCCCCGCGAGCCTCTTCCACCAGTGCTGGATTGGAAACTGGGAAGGGGAGGACTCGCGCAGTTGCTGGATCCACGAGGACCTGGCGGACTTCAACACGGAGAATGCCACCGTGCAGGCGTTCCTCGTCGACGTGCACAACCGCTTCATCGACCGGGGCGTGGATGGCTTCCGCGTGGACACGGCGGTGCACATCCCCCGCGTGACGTGGAACCGCCGCTACCTGCCCGCCGCGCACGCGCACGCGGAGGCGAAGTTCGGCGCTAAGGGCCGTGACTTCTTCATGTTCGGCGAGGTGGGCTCGTTCGTGAACGACAAGTGGAACCGGGGCTCGCCCAACCACTCCGCGCAGTTCTTCACCTGGAAGGAGCGCCGCACGTACAGCAGTGACGACGTGGCGGCGGCGCTGGAGCAGTACAACTACGAGCAGACGCAGGGGACGGCCAACCAGCCCACGTCCACCAACGCCTTCCTCCAGGGCAACGCGTGGCATGCGCCGGACTCCAGCCAGTTCTCCGGCATGAGCGTCATCGACATGCGCATGCACATGAACTTCGGGGAGGCGAGCAACGCCTTCTGGAACGGCAAGGACTCCGACGACAGCTACAACGACGCCACCTACAACGTCGTGTATGTCGATTCCCACGACTACGGTCCCAACAAGTCGTCCACGCGCTACGCCGGGGGCACCGACGCCTGGGCGGAGAACATGAGCCTGATGTGGACCTTCCGGGGCATCCCCACGCTGTATTACGGCTCGGAGATTGAGTTCCAGGCGGGCAAGCCCATCGACTGCGGGCCCACCTGCGCGCTGGCCACCACCGGTCGCGCCTACTACGGCGCCAACCTGGAGGGCAGCGTCACCGCCAGCGACTTCGGCACGGTGGGCAGCGCTTCCGGCGCGGTGGCCACGACGCTGAGCAAGCCGCTGGTGAAGCACGTGCAGCGGCTCAATCAGATCCGCCGCCGCATCCCCGCGCTCCAGAAGGGGCAGTACTCCACCGACGGCATCTCCGGGAGCATGGCCTTCAAGCGCCGCTTCACCGATACGGCGAAGGGCGTGGACAGCTTCGTGCTGGTGACGGTGTCCGGCGGGGCCACGTTCAACGGCATCCCCAACGGCACCTACCGGGATGCCATCACCGGCGATGTGCGCACGGTGACGGGTGGCTCGCTGACCGCGACGGTGTCCGGCAAGGGCAACCTGCGCGTGTACGTGCTCGACCTGCCGGGTAACGCCGCGCCAGGGAAGATCGGTGTGGATGGGCCCTACCTGAAGCCCTGACGCAGGAAGTGGTACGGGGACGCATGGGTTGACAGCCCATGCGTCCCCCGACGTTCAATGGGGTCCATCGCATGCCTCCCATTCCTCCCCTCCGAAAGCAGGGGGCGCCCACGGCGGTCCCCGACACGACACCCGAGCGCGTCCTGGAGGTCTGGACGGCAATGGAGGTGCTTTCCCCTCCCGCGTTCCAACATCCCCGGGAGCTGGCGTTCGGGGATGCGGGTGCCATTGCGTCGCTCGGGCCGGAGCGCCTTCCCTGGGACACGCAGGGGACGGTGCGTTCGCGCTCGGGCTATCAGGTCGTCCTGGGCACGGTGAAGCTGGAGGCCGCGGCGGCACAGCTCCTGGCACGTCATGCGGATGCGCGCATCGCCGGCCCGCCGGTCCGGGGCGAGGCTCCCCTGGCGGTGGTCTTCCTGGATGAAACGGGCCGTCCGCGGGACGGAGGCTTCGCGGCTGTGTCGAGCCATGCCTGGGGGTTGCCCCTGGCCCTGCGCGGCGAGTTGGCGACCCTGGCTTCGTGGAGCGCGGTGGATCCGACGCTGGCGGAAGAACTCGGCGCCCGGCTGAGACGGACGGGACCCGGGGGCGAGCCGCTGCCCGTCGATTGGCAATCCCTGACGGACGCCTTTGATTGGCTGGTGCGGACGCTGGGCTTGCCGCCGGAGCTGGTGCGGGCTCCGGCGTTCGCGGTCCGGAGTTCCGAACCCCTGCCCCTCAACAGTCCCTTCCTCGCGGACCTCATCCAGGCGCGGATCCGGATAGGAGGGCAGGGGGCTTCGCGACAACTGCTCAGCTATCTGCGGGGCCTCCGGTCCGAACACCAGACGGGCCTCGTCCGGAACGACCACCGCAGCCTGTATTACCTGCGGGACCTTCCTCCGGATTCCCGGACGAAGTTCCTCCTGGATTCGGATGCCTTCGATGGCGTCCTCGCACCCGCGCGGACGCCTCCGGCGCGCTGGCCGGAAGACGGCCGTGCGCCGCTCGTGCTCATGGAACAGGCGGCGGTGAACATCGCCACCCTCGCTGGGGACCTGGGCGGGATGACCGGGGTCGATGCCCTCCCGGGGACGGGAGGAACCGCCGTGCTCCAGGATGTGGTGGCCGCGCTCCTCTGCGCCCGTGCGGAGGCCCTGGCCTGTTTCGACGACCCCGCGTCCGCCTTCACCGCCACGGGTGCGCGGCTGGGTTCGACTTCCGAGGGGCTGGAGCTTTGGACCCTGGATGACAGCCTGCGCGGCTTCGAGATGCTGTGGGTTTCCCCCAATCACCCGCCGGACGTCGGTGCCGCGCTGCCGGTGTTGAAGGCGGAGGCTTCGGATCTGGGCGCGGCGACGTCGGATGATGGCTCACGGAATGTCTCACCCTGGAGGCTGGCTGCCGCTGCCTTGGGAGACAAGACGCCTCATGTCGCGCTCGAAGCCCCGCCCCCCGGTCCCCAGGAAGCTCGGCGGCAATGGCAGACAGCCCGCGCCACCTTCCTCCAGACGCTTCAGGAGAGCCGCGACCTGCTCCAGCGGCGGGAGGAGGTCCGGAAGCGCTTTCACGCGGCGGAGAAGCTGGACCGCGACGTTGCCTTTCAGGAGAGCAGTGCCCGCCGCGCTGAGTCCGAGTTCAACGATGCGGAGGCAGCCCGGGAACAGGCGCGCACCCGTGAGTCGGTGGCGCGTGAGGCCGTGACGGTCGCGGAGGAAAAGCTCGCGGAGCATGAGGCCGCGAGCCCTTCGGCGATGCAGCGCATGCTTCAGCCCCAGCGGCTGCGCGACTGGACGGCCGCGCTCGCCCGGTTGGAACAAGCCCACCAGAAGGCGGCCCGGGACCTGCTGGGCGCGCAGCCGCACCTCACCGCGAGCGAGAACACGCTGGCGGCGGCTTCCAGCAACCGCGAGGAGGCCGTGCGGGGGCTCGCGACCTTGCGCGTCCGGCTCGCGGAAGCACAGGAGCAGGTCCGTGCGGATCGCCAGCACCTGGGGCGCCGGTTCGTGGACGAGGCCTTCTTCAAGCAGGGCCACGAAGCGGTCCAGCAATCCATGCCCTGGTTGGACCCCACGGAGCAGGGGCCCCGGGACGCGGTGTTCGTCGCCGCCGTGGCGCTCCATCAGGCGTTCAACGCCGTCGTGGCGAAACCCCTCCGGGACAGCCTGCGTGCGCTCCGATTCGCATTGAGAGAGGGATTGCCCTCGGAGCACGCGGACCTGCTGCCCCAGCTCTGGTCCTCGCTGTTCCTCGTCGCGCCCGTGGTTTCGACGACGTTCGCGTCGGTGGGCCGGCTGCTCCGGGGCATGCCGCCGGAGTCGCTGGGATGGCTCCTGGTGGAAGACGCGGGACAGGCGGCTCCCCAGGAGGCGGTGGGGGCCCTGCTGCGGACACGCCGTGCGGTGGTGGTGGGGGATCCGCAGCAGCTTCGCCCCGTCGTTCCACTGCCTGACGCCCTGACCTCGGCGGTCTGCGCGGCGCGGGATATCGACCCCCAGCGCTTCAATGCTCCCGAGGCCTCGGTGCAGACGCTCGCGAACGCCGCCTCCCGGTATGTCCTCGGCAATGGGAGACATGCGGGAAGCCGGACGCCAGGCATTCCCTTGTGGGTCCACCGGCGGTGCGCGGAGCCGATGTTCGGCGTCTCCAACACGCTGGCGTACGCGAACCTCATGGTGCACGCCAGGGCGCCCGCGCCTTCACGCATCCGGGACGTCCTGGGACCGTCGGCGTGGCTCGACGTGCGGGAAGACGCGGAAGGCGGAAGCGTCCTGGCGCTGTTGCGCCGTCTGTCCCAGGCCGGGGTCGAACCGGATGTCTTTGTCATCACCCCATTCGAGACCGTGGCGGAAGACCTGCGGCGTCTCGTGCTCCAGAGCGGAGTCCTAAGCGGCTGGGTGGAGCAGCCCGAAGCCTGGGTCCAGTCGCGGGTGGGCGTCGTCCATGCACTCCCGGGCCGCGAAGCCGAAGCCGTGGTGTTCGTGCTGGGGGCTTCCTCCGAGGCCCAGCGCAAGGAGCGGGATTGGGCGGCCCGCCAGTTGAACCTGCTCAACGCCACGGTGACGCGCGCACGGGAGCAGCTCTACGTCATTGGCAACCGGAGGCTCTGGAGCGAAGCGGGAGTCTTCCGGGTGCTCAACGAGGTGTTCTCACCGGAAGGCGCGATGTTTCAGGGGCCCGTGCATTGACTTTCCGTGTGTCGCCGGGATTTGAATGCGCGCGTGAGGGGTGGACAGGCCGGGCCGTTCCTTCACGGACAGGGTCACCCCATGTCGTCGTTGCCCAAGGTCATGCTGTGCGGGGGGCTGCTCACGGGCCTCTTCGCCGCGCCACCCGCTGAAGCCCGCTTCGGCAAGCGCTCCGATTCGTCGGAGGACTCGAAGCCCGTCCACCAAGCCTCCGCCATCGGCACCGACGACGGCAAGAAGGCCCAGAAGCCGGACGAAAACGAGAACCGGGCGATGGCGGCCCCGAAGACGGTGTCCTCGACGGATGACAGCTATCGCTCCAGCGCGTCGAACGATGTCGCCGAGGTCATCGTCGGCGCCGTCTTCGAACTGGTGCTCCGGGGCCTGGGCGAGGTCATCGTCACCACCGGCACCCACCGCGACTTCCAGCCTGACGACCCGGAGTCGCCGCCTCCGCCGCCGGGTTCGGGGCGGCACGCGGCGCCGTACTCCTTCCGCACGGGCGTGCTGGTGGCGCCGCTCCAGGGCGGTCCGGGCGTGGACTTCTCGCTCGGGTGGGACATCCACCGCTTCGGCGCGGACCTGCGCGTCACCCGGTTGGACCTGGCGCGGGGCGGCTCGGAGTCGCGCAGCGAGCGCACCCTGGGGGAGCTCCACCTCACCTATTCGCCCCTGGTGAACGAGTCCGTCCGCGTGCGCGCGGAGGTGGGCGTCTCCACCGCGGACCTGCCGCAGGGCCTCTATGTGGGACCCAGCTTCGGCATGTCCCTGGAGGCGTGCGTCCTGGGGCCGTTGGACGTGGAGGCGCGCATGCAGGTGACGCCGTTTCCCTACAGGCAGGTGGACCTGCGCTCCGGACTGGCGCTGCACCTGGGTGGCTTCATGCTGCGCGGGGGCATCCGCGGCCTCTACCTGGATCCGTCCGTGAGCATCGGCACGCGGGACAGGCTCTTCGGTCCGGAGTTCGGCGTGGGCTTCGCGTTCTAGGTTTGAAAACACCACGGGCCCGGCCGCGAGGGTGAGTCGCGGTCAGGCCCGTTGGACGTCATGGCCCCGGTGTCCGGGGGCACGCGACCTGCGTGTTGCCTACTTCTCCTTGGAGGCCAGCTTGCGCAGGGCCTTCTGGTCACGCACGCAGAGGATGCGGCCGACGTTGCCGAGCACGCCCTCGCGCTTCATCTCGTTGATCAGCGTGGACACGAAGGAGCGCGACGCGCCGACCAGGTCCGCCAGGTCCTGCTGGGTGATGCCGCGCAGGTCCGTCTCGCCGCCGTGCGGGCAGCGCTCGCCGTGGGCTTCCACCAGCGTCAGGAGGGTGTCCGCCAGACGGGCCGGCACTTCCTTGAAGGTCAGGCCGAGCACGCGCTTGCGCAGCGAGCGAACGCGGTCCGCGTAGGCGCGCACCACGTCCACCGCCAGGGCCGGACGGGCCTCCAACTGGGCGCGGAAGTCACGGCCCTCGATGCTCCACACCTCGGCCTCGCCCGCGGCCACGGCCATCTCCTCGATGGGCGTCCCCTCGGGGCGGAACAGCTCGCCGAACAGGTCGCCCGGGCGAAGGATGGAGACCACCGAACGGGTGCTGTTCTTGCCAATGCGCATCAGGCGCACGCGGCCGGACTTCAGCAGGTACACGCGGTCCGACGTGTCGCCGGGGCGGTAGATGGTCGAATTGTGCGGGAAGGACTCGACCTTGAAGTACCCCTTGAAGTCGATCGCCTCCTGGCCGGGCACCAGCTTGTTCGCCGTCACCATCATCCCGGAGCTCGTCGCCTGCAGGGGCGCCACGACGTTGGAACCGATGGGGCCGAGGGGGCGATTGAAACCGTGCATGGGATTCTCCTGGGAAGCGAAGGAAGCGGAAGGTTGGCTGGCTTGTCTGCTGCGAGCTGACCTTGCTCTTTCCAAGAGGCGTGCCATGGGCACTTCAAGTATTCCCAGGGGAACAGTTCCAGGAATGCCGGGTACTTAGCGCTACGGCAAAGTTCCAGCCCCCCCACTGTGTCCGAAACCTGAAACAAAACGTTCAAACAGTCTGATCAATTTGAACGAAACGTTAAGGGGCGCCGGGGGACTGTCGGGCCAGGGACAGTGTCAGGAAGCATCCTTCACCGGGTAAGGGTGCACCTGTGGACCCTGTCCCTGTGCAAGACCGAACTTTTGAAGCTTTCGTTCAAGGGTCGGACGGCTGATTCCCAGAATCTGACAAGTTCGTCCTTTGTGGCCCTTGGTCACGGCCATGGCCCGCGCGATGAGCTGGCGCTCGGCCTCTTCCAGGGTGGGGATGAGGCTTACATCGTCCACGGCGGGGGCCGCGAACATGGCGCCCGCGGTGCCGGGGGCACGGTGGGCGTCGGGGCCCGGCGGGGCTTCCAGGGTCGGCAGGTCGTCGCCACGCAGCACGTCGCCGGGGGCGAGCACCACGGCGCGGGTGAGGACGTTCTCCAACTCGCGCACGTTGCCGCGCCAGGGCAGCAGGGTGAGGCGCTCCATCACCTCCTGGGGCACGCGGGTGACGCGCTTGTGCACCTTCTCGTTGATGCGCTCCAGCATGTGCGTCACGAGCAGGGAGATGTCCTCGCGGCGCTCGCGCAGGGGCGGGATGAAGAGGGTGATGACCTTGAGGCGCTGGTAGAGGTCCTCGCGGAAGCGGCCCTGGGCCACCTCGTCGGAGAGGGTGCGGTGGGTGGCGGCGATGACGCGCGCGCGCAGCTTCACGCGCTTGACGCCGCCCACGCGCTCGAACTCGCGCTCCTGCAGGACGCGCAAGAGCTTCGCCTGGAGCATCAGCGACATGTCGCCAATCTCGTCCAGGAACACGGTGCCGTCCTCGGCCATCTCGAACTTGCCGGGCTTGCCGGCGACGGCGCCGGTGAAGGCGCCCTTCTCATGGCCGAACAGCTCGCTCTCCAACAACGTGTCCACGATGGCGGAGCAGTTGATGCCGATGAAGGGCCGCGCCTCGTCGTAGGAGTAGTTGTGGATGACGCGGGCGATGAGCTCCTTGCCCGTGCCGCTCTCTCCGGTGATGAGGACGGTGGCGGCGCTGCCCGTCACCTTGCCAATCTCCTTCACCAACTGCTGCATGGACGGACTGGTGCCCACGATGTCGCCCAGGCGGACGACGGGGTTCTCGCGGTGGACCTCGTCCGCGCGGCGCGAAAGCTGGCGGTACTCCAGCGCGCGCTCCACGACGAGGTCCAGGGCGGCCGGGTCGGGGAAGGGCTTGTGGATGTAGTCGAACGCACCGGCCTTCATGGCCCGGATGGTCGTCTCCATGTCGTGGTAGGCGGTGACGAGGATGATGCGCGCGTCGCCGCACAGGCCCTTCATCTCCTCGATGATCTCCAGGCCCGTGCGGTCCGGGAGCATCATGTCCAGGATGACCACGCTGGGCATGTTCTCCTGGGCCGCCCTGAGGCCCGCGGCGGCGCTCGTGGCGGTGAACACCTGGTAGCGCGGCTGCCCGTCCTGCTCGATGTCCTCGAAGTGCATCGTGAGGGTTTCGAGCAGCGACACGTCGTCGTCGACGATGAGGAGGGTCTCCATGGGGCTCTCAGGCAGCGAACGTCAGCGTGAACACCATCCCCGGTTCGGCGCTTCCCTCGGCGACCACCTCTCCCCCCACGCCCGTCATCACCCTGCGCAAGGCTGCCAGGGACAGGCCCGCCCCCCGCGCCAGCCGGGAGCCGAACGGGTCGAACAGCGTGCCCCTCTCCTCGGGGGGCAGGGCGGCGGCCGGGTCGTCCAGGATGAGGCTGACCTGGCCCGGGGCGGCCTGACGCAGGGTCACCTGGACGCGGCCCTCCTCGGGCAGGCCCATGGCCACGTTGAGCAGGACCTGGGCGAGCACGGGCCTCAAGCGGTTGGGATCCACCCGGACGCGGGGCAGGTCGGCCTCTTCCTTCACGTCCACCTCGATGCGGCGCTCGGCCAGCTCCGGCGCCACCATGGCGGTCGCTTCCTGGACGACCGAGCGCAGCGGGTGGGAATCCAGGTTCGCGGCGCCCTCGCGGCCGTACTCGGAGAGCAGCCAGAGCATGCGCTCCATGGTGCGAATTTCCCGGTTGGCGATGGTGAGCCGTCGCTTGTCGCGGTCCGACAGGCCGGTGTTCCGGGCGAGCGTCTGCACCGCCATCTTCACCGACGACAGCGGGTTGCGGATCTCATGGCTGAGCGAGGACGACAGCCGGGAGATCTGCACCGGGGGGGCGCCCTCCAGCACGGCGCCCAGGTCGAGCACGCCACAGGAGGCCTCCCCGCCGTCCATCCCCAGCACGAGGCGCAGGTAGGTCGCGGGCGGGCCGCCGGGCGAGGTGGAGATGAACTCCACCGCGTGGCGGTCCTCGCGGGCGCGGGCGTCCAGCTCCCGGGCGCGCTCCTGCGTGACGCCGAGGACCGTGTGCAGGGAGCTGCCGACCAGCGAGGAGGCCGGGCGGCGCAGCACCGTGGCGCAGTCACCCTCCGCGCGGGTCACCCGGAGTTGGGGAGACCAGGCGAGCTGTGCGGCTTGCAGGAGTTGGGCATTCATTGGTGGGCCTGAAACATACCGGTTAACGTCGCGCGCTGTCCCTATGACCCACACACCACGTCCTCCGAAGAACCTTGTGGCCGCGCTCCTGTTCCTGTCCGGTGCGACCGCGCTCGTCTACGAACTGGTGTGGTCCAAGTACCTGGGAAACGTCCTGGGTAACAGTGGCCAGGCGCATGCCGTGGTGCTGGCCACCTTCATGGGTGGACTGGCGCTGGGGGCATTTGTCTTCGGGCGGACAGCGGACCGGGTGAAGAACCCGCTGGCGCTCTACGGCCTGCTGGAGCTGGGCGTGGGCCTGTACGCCCTGGCATTCCCCTACGTGCTGGGCGCGCTGGAGCACGTGTGGCTGTCGGTGGCGGTCCATGTCCCGGAGCACCTGCGGGTGGGGCCCCGGCTGCTGGTGTCCTCGCTGTCGCTGGTGGTGCCCACGCTGCTCATGGGCGGCACGCTGCCGGCGCTGGTGCGGCACTTCGCCGCGAGCCTCGCCGGGGTGCGCAAGGAGCTGGCGCGGCTGTACGCCATCAACAGCCTGGGCGCGGCGGTGGGCGTCTACATCGCGGGCACGCGGCTGGTGCCGCTCATCGGCCTGTCCGCTTCGGCGACACTGGCCGCCGGGCTCAACGTGTTCCTCGCGCTGGCGGCGCTGGCGCTGGCCCGTCAGCATCCGCCCGCGGTGGTGGTGGGG
>NZ_RAVZ01000750.1 GCF_003611635.1 Corallococcus terminator
CGGGGCCGGCTGCGACTGACAGAAGGAATGAGCTTCGCGTCGGTGACGACGCTGGCTGCGGACCTTGGGCACACGGCGGTGTTCCCGATGCTGTGCGGAGGCGGGACGCTGCACCTGGTGGGCAAGGAAGTGGCGTCGGACGCGGAGGCGTTGGGCGCGTACATGCAGGAGCACCGGGTGGAGGGGTTGAAGGTGGTGCCTTCGCACCTGAGGGCGTTGCTGAGCGGGCCGAATGCGAAGCAGGTGCTGCCGCTGAAGAGGCTGGTGGTGGGCGGGGAGGCGTCGGACCGTGCACTGGTGGAGACGGTGCAGCGTCTGGCACCGGAGTGCGCGGTGTTCAACCACTACGGGCCGACGGAGACGACGGTCGGCGTGCTGACGAATCCCTTCGAAGGCACGTGGGACGAAGGGGCGGCGACGCTGGCGTTGGGGCGGCCGATTGGGAACGCCCGGATGTACGTGCTGGACGGGAGCGGGCATCCGGTGCCGCGAGGGGTGGCGGGAGAGCTGTACGTGGGCGGAGCGGTGGTGACGCGCGGGTACGTGGGCCGTCCGGAGTTGACGGCGGAGCGGTACGTGCCGGACGGCTTCAGCGACGAGGCGGGAGGGCGGCTGTACCGGACGGGAGACAAGGTCCGGCAGCGGGAGGACGGGAAGCTGGAGTTCCTGGGGCGCGTGGACTTCCAGTTGAAGGTGCGTGGCTACCGGGTGGAGTTGGGCGAGGTGGAGGC
>NZ_RAVZ01000751.1 GCF_003611635.1 Corallococcus terminator
GCGTCAGATGGGTATAAGAGACAGGGGCGAAGGGGTCCTCGTCGGGGACGGACGCCTGGGCGTAGTCGGAGGGCGGCGGGAGGCCGAACGGATCCGCTTCGGGCTCGGAGGAGGGCGGCGCCATCGCGAAGGCGTCCGCCTGGGGCTCGGAGCCGTAGCCGTACGTCTGCGGATGGGGCCGCGAGGCCGCGGGGCCGTGGGCGTTGGACGGGTCGTTGATGTCGAAGGTGAACGCGTCCTCCGCCGCGGCCTGCGCGGGGACGGGGAGGTTGTCGCCCTCCGCGAAGTCGAAGTCGGGCGTGCTGCTGAAGTCGGGCGTGCTGCCGAAGTCGCTGCCAGTGTCGGCGGGGGCGACGGGGTCCTCGGAGAAGTCGAAGTCGCGCGCGGTGCCGGCGGGCTCCTGGGTGCCGTAGGCAGCGGGCTCGCGGAAGGCGTCGGTGGGGACGGGGAGCCTGACGACGCGGGTCACGTCCTCGCGCTCGCCGAAGTCGCTGGTGTCGAGCGAGGAGAACTCGCCGCTGCCCACTTCGGAGAAGTCGTCTTCCGCGGCCATGGGAGCCGCGGCCTGGGGCGCGGCGTCCATGTCGAAGCTGAACGAGTCGTCCGGGAGGGCCACCGGCGCCGAAGGTCCGGCATCGAGCGAGATGGCCCGGGGCGCGGCCACGCCCGGCGAGGCGTACGCGGCGGGCGGGATTTCATCGTCGAAGGAGAACGGATCGTC
>NZ_RAVZ01000752.1 GCF_003611635.1 Corallococcus terminator
ACACCCGCGACTGGACACCCACGGGCCCCGTGCGGCTCAACCCTTCCCCGAACCTCACCCCTCTCGTTCCAACAATGACCGCAGCTGCTTGACCTGTTTCACGCGACAACTACGTTGACACTCACCGGAAGGGCCTTGAGTCGCAGTGAAGCTGGACCTTGGTCAATGTCCAGCGCCCTGCCCGCGTCGCGACAGCTCAAGTACGGAAGCTGGTCCACCGCCGGGTTCCAGAGCGTGTAGAGGACGGCCAGGAGGCGCTGATCACCCCGATCAACGTCGATCTGTCCCAGGCGAAGCAGCCACGCCCTGGGGAACCGCGTGTACGCCTGGTTGTCGTACCGGGCCCGGAAGGCGTCCTCCCTCCAGTAGCCGCCTTCGAGACGAAGGCCAAGGTTTGCCTTGGCGATGACCTTGAGGTCCTTGGCCACATCGCGGCGATCTCTATCCTGGACGGCGGCGATGCTGCTGGGGCTTGTACCGCACCGGATTAATGAGACACCAGGTTGGTCGTAATCAGGCCGCCTGCCTCGACTGCATCAGCTCCCGCCGGGCCTGACTCGGCGAGAGGAAGTGGTGACGCTCCAGCAACCCGTGCTCGTTGTACCGGTGGGCCCACTCCAGCAGGGCCAATCGGAGTTCCTCCACGGCGGCGAAGGTGCGCACCCAGAGCAGTTGCTCCTTGAGGGTGCGGATGAAGCGCTCGGCGCAGCCATTGCCC
>NZ_RAVZ01000753.1 GCF_003611635.1 Corallococcus terminator
GTCCTGCACCGTCACAGTCAGGGCGCAGGTGCCGCCTGCGGGCTGGGCGGAGGGGGTGAAACTGGCACTGGCGGAGGTGGCATTCGTCCACGTGCCCGCGCACGAGGCCGTCCACTGGTAGCTGAGTCCGTCCCCGTCGTTGTCGCTCGCCACCACCGCCACTTCGGTGGCTTGCCCGACGGTAATCGCCGAAGGCGTGGCCGTGATGCTCGCTACCTGGGGCCAGGTGTTGACAGTGACGTTGACGGCCGCACTGCCATTGCCGGTACTCACCGTCACCGTGACGCTGATGGAGGCCGTCGCCCCCTTGGAGTCCGTCACCGTCAGCGTCAGCACCACCGGGCCCGGAGCGGCCGGCGCCGTCCAGGTGGTGGAGAGGCTGGAGGCCGTGCTGAAGCTGCCGGTGCTGGCAGTCCAGGCAGGCGTAAGGGTGTCGCCCGCGTTGGCGTCCTCCGCGGCGGCCTGAAGGGCCACCTGGCCGCCAGGGGCCACGGTGGCGGGGCTGGCCACCAGCGAGGTGATGAGGGGCGCCGTATTGTCGAAAGCTGCAGGGGGATTCACCTCCTGCAGCAGCAGCGTGACGGCCGTCGTCTGCCCGGCCTGGATGGTGACGTTGTCCACCTGGCCGGAGTAGCGCACGGTGTTCGAGGCGTCGAAGGCCTGGGCGCTGAAGCTGCGGCCGGTGCCGGCGGGTAGCTGCCCCAGCAC
>NZ_RAVZ01000754.1 GCF_003611635.1 Corallococcus terminator
GCCACCCCGCGACGACGGCGCAGCGCTTCGTGCCGGACGCCTTCAGTGGCGTGCCCGGCGCGCGGCTGTACCGCACGGGGGACCGGGCGCGGTGGCGGCAGGACGGCACGCTGGACTTCGTGGGCCGGGTGGATGCGCAGGTGAAGGTGCGGGGCTTCCGCATCGAACCGGGTGAGGTGGAGTCCGTCCTGCACGCGCACCCGTCCGTGCGCGAGGCCGTCGTCGTCGTGCGCGAGGATGTGCCCGGAGACAAGCGGCTGGTGGCCTACGTCGTGGGCCATCCGACGCCGGATGCCTCCGTGCTGCGCGCCTTCCTCACCGAGAGACTGCCCGCGCACCTGGTGCCGTCCGCCTTCGTCCCCATGGCGGCGCTACCGCTGACGCCCGGTGGCAAGCTGGACCGCAAGGCCCTGCCCGTCCCCGAGCAATCCACCGCGGCCTCCGTCACCGTCGTCCCGGAGCACCTGACGCCCTTCCAGCAGCGCGTCGCAGGACTCTTCCGCGAAGTGCTGCACGTGGAGCGCGTGGGCCTGCACGACGACTTCTTCGCGCTGGGCGGCCATTCGCTTCTGGCCACGCAGCTCATCTCCCGACTGCGCACCACCTTCCAGGTGGAGCTGCCCCTGCGCGGTCTCTTCACCGCGTCCACCGTGGCCCGCGTCACGGAGCTGGTGGAGGAGCAACTGCTGGTGCGCTCGGACGGGC
>NZ_RAVZ01000755.1 GCF_003611635.1 Corallococcus terminator
CAGGCGCCAACGGATGCTCCCACGGCGGAAGTCCCCACCCCGGCGGCTCCGGCGGTGAGCCCCTGGTCGGAGACCCTGGGCGGCCCGCAGGACGATACGGGCTCCGGGCTGGCGGTGGGGCGGGGCGGGGACGTGCTGTGGGTGACGTCCGGCACGCCGCGCTCGGATGAGGACCGGGACCCGGTGGATGGTGAGCGGCTGGTGTTGACGCTGTCGCGCTACGCGGCGGACGGGACGCGGGCGTGGGCGAAGGAGTTCGAGCGCAACCGCCTGTCGGACCTTCGCGTGGCGGGCTCCACGGGCGCGGACGGCGCGGTGTTCCTGTCCGGCAACGCGTTCCTGTACTCGGCGGACTTCGGGCTGGGCGAGGCGCAGGATGGCTTCCTGGTGAAGTTCTCCGCGGACGGCGCGCCCGAGTGGCAGCGCCGCGTGGGCCAGAAGGTCTACGCGCTGGCGGCGGACGCGGCCGGTGGCGTGGTGGCCCTGGGCGAGGAGTGGACGACGCAGGCCCACACGCCGCAGTTGGTGCGCTACGCGGCGGACGGTGCGGCGCTCTGGACGCGGACGTTCGATGGCGCGGCGGAGGGCACGCTGCTGTCGGCGGTGGCGCTGTCGGCCACGGGCACGTCGGTGGTCGCCGGCAGGCTGGTGGGCCCGGTGACGCTGGACGGGCGCACGTTCGACGCGGCGGGGG
>NZ_RAVZ01000756.1 GCF_003611635.1 Corallococcus terminator
CTCCCCCCAGGCGCCACCGTCCAGGGGCACGCCCGGCCGGCCGCCGCTGGGACCCGGACCGAGCCGGACCCCATGGGACCCCACGAACGCCGGCACCCGCACGGACCGTCGTTGCCCCGGAGCCACCGTCCATGTCCTTCGACCCCACGCTCGTCTCCGACCTCCAGGCCGTCCTGCGCGACGTGCCGGACTTCCCCAAGCCCGGCATCGTCTTCAAGGACATCACCCCCATGCTGGCCGACCCGCGCCTCTTCGGCCGCGTCGTCAACGCCATGGCCGCGCCCTTTAGGGGCCAGCACATCACCAAGGTCGTAGGCGTGGAGTCGCGCGGCTTCCTGCTGGGCGCCCCCATCGCGCTGGCGCTGGACGCGGGCTTCGTCCCCGCCCGCAAGCCCGGCAAGCTTCCCCACCGCCGCATCATCGAGCGCTACTCCCTGGAGTACGGCTCGGACGGCGTGGAGATGCACGAGGACGCCCTCCTCAAGGACGAGCGCACCCTCATCGTGGATGACGTGCTCGCCACCGGCGGCACCGCGGACGCCACCGCCCGGCTCGTCCAGCGGCTGGGTGGACAGCTCGTCGGCTTCAGCTTCCTCATCACGCTCGACTTCCTGGAGGGCGCGAAGCGGCTGGGGCCCGACAAGGTGACGTCCCTCCTGTCGTTCTAGGCCTCCCCTGCCCCGACGGCTGCCC
>NZ_RAVZ01000757.1 GCF_003611635.1 Corallococcus terminator
GGCGCTGGTGCTGGACCTGGGGCAGGGCGAGGAGGGCACCGGCGACCTGCGCGTCTATTACCATGGCCTGTCATTGGCGCTGGTGGCCCAGGTGGACTTCCTGAAGGCGGATGGGACCTTCATCGGCTCCAGCTCGTTGCACCTGGTGGAGCTGGGCCTGGGAACGCATATCGCCGTGGCGACGTACCCGGGGAACGTCCCCTATCGCTACGTGCGCCTGCGGGGCGCGCTCGCCATCTACCTAGTGGACGCGGTGGAGACGTCGCTGCGGGCCGTCTGTGGTGATGGGGTGCTGGGCGGATTCGAAGTCTGTGACGACGGCAATCAACTCTCGGGAGACGGCTGCAACAGCGTCTGCAAGTTGGAGCCGGGCTACACCTGCACGGGACAGCCGACAGTGTGTACCGACATCGACGAGTGCGCCGCCGGTACCGACAACTGCAACGACAACGCCTCCTGCACCAACAGCGGGGGCTCCTTCACCTGCGCCTGCACTGCGGGGTACGAGGGCGACGGCGTGACCTGCACCGACATCGACGAGTGCGCCGCCGGTACCGACAACTGCAACGACAACGCCACCTGCACCAACAGCGGGGGCTCCTTCGCCTGCGCCTGCAATGCGGGGTACGAGGGCGACGGCGTGACCTGCACCAACATCGACGAGTGCGCCGCAAGCCCCGACCCCTGC
>NZ_RAVZ01000758.1 GCF_003611635.1 Corallococcus terminator
GTTACAGCCACTCCGGCCGCACGCTGGCCTGACACGCTCAGGAGGAAGGCGGCGCCCACGACCAGCAACACCACGGGAAACAACGCGCCTTGCTCGAACCCGGCGACGAAGGACACGTTCGGCTGGGGCGCGCGGAACGGGAGACTCGCCAGCGCGAGTCCACCGTGCAGCGTGAAGAACAGCCCGGTCAACACTCCCACCGGCCGCGAGCGCCACAGCGCGCGCACGCCCATGAGGACACTCCCCAACAGCAGTCCCTCCAACAAGGCCTGGTAGAGCAGCACGGGGTGCCGCGCCGGGAGGATGCGGTGCAGCTCCGCGAGGAAGGACCCATCCGCGCGCGCCAGCCCCGCCACCTCGTGCCCGGGTGCATAGGCCAGCGTGGACACGTCGAACGACGGCGTCACGACGGGCTGGAAGTCGGGCAGCCCCACCTCGGCGGGAAAGCGCACGGCCCAGGGCACGGAGGCGATTTGCCCCAACGGCGCCCCCTCCATGAACCCCGCGAGCCCTCCCAACAGGAACCCCAGCGGCGCGAGCACCGCCAGCGCATCCGTCACCTGGAGCCACGAGCGCCGCTGCTGACGCGCGAAGTACACCGTGAAAGCCAGCACCCCCAGCACGGCCCCCAGCACCGACGCGCCGCCCTGTTTGAACTGGAAGAAGACGGAGCCGTCCCGGGAG
>NZ_RAVZ01000759.1 GCF_003611635.1 Corallococcus terminator
GCGCGGGGCTGGTGCCCATCGCGCTTACCGGGGCGTCGCGGCGGACCATCGGTCCGCTGTACGCGGTGACGCTGACGGGGGCGGGGCTGTTCTCCATGTCCATGCTGGCGAACCTGTACGGGGTGATTTCGCCGGGGGTGGGGCAGGGCAAGGTGCCGTCCACGTTGCCGCCGCTGGAGTTCGACCTGGGCTACCAGCGCGTGAGCGACGCGACGGCGGACTACCGGAACTTCTTCGCGCTGGGGGCGGTGGCGCGGCTGGAGGCGGTGCGGCTGGAAGCGTCGGCGCGGCTGGCGCCGGACGAAGGCAACACGTGGATCCGCGCGGGCGCGGCGTACCGGCTGTGGGGCGCGCCGGAGCAGGCGCTGGGGAGCGGGGATGGCACGGCGTTGGATGTGGAAGGCTTCGCGACGTACCACCGCTATCCGACGGAGGGCTTCACGGTGGGCGGCGGGGAGCTGTCGCTGCGGGGCCGCTACGCGATGTCGCGCCTGAGCCCGAGGATGGCCGGTTCGTTCGCGGAAGGCAGTGTGGGCCTGTCGTACCAGGGCTATGTCTATCCAGGCCCGGTGGTGGACGACAACCTGCATGGGCAGTTGCTCTACACGTTTGGCTATGGCGTGTGGCTGGGGCGGGGCGGGCCGTTCAAGGGCGAGGCGATGCTCTATTACGACC
>NZ_RAVZ01000075.1 GCF_003611635.1 Corallococcus terminator
CCCGTGGCGCCGGCCCCGTCGGAGCCCGTGCCCGCGTAGGCCTCCCCTCCCACGTCCGCGCCGGAAGACACGGGGCCCCTCGCTTCACGCGGGTGGGCCCCGTGGTGTCTTCCGGAACCGGGTGGTCCCGCGAGGCTGGCCCCTGTCGGGAATGGGATGCGCGTGGACGCAATGATTGTCCATTCATGCGCCGCGTGTCCTGCGGGCGACTTCGTCCGGAGCTGTCTGCCATTGGCCTGGGGCCCCGTGCGTCGAGTCAGTGCCAGACCTCGAAGCGGGGATGGCTTCACCCAGGGGGGCGAATGTCGCGGGAACGCAAGGGTTTGAGTGTGTGGCGGTTCATGCCGTCGTGGCTGCCAGGCATCCTGCTGGCGGTCAGTGGCTGTTCGAAGGAGCCAATGCCCGTGGAAGCGCCGGGAGCGCAAACCGCCCGGGTGGAGGAGGGGGGCTCCGCGTCCAGGCTCCGCGAGCTGCCCACCGTGGACAGCAGCCCGGTCGTCAGCCTCTTCGCCCAGAAGCTGAAGCAGCCCACGCGCCTGGGGGAGACGACGGCCGTGCACGTGAAGTTGCCGGCCCCCGCCAATGAAGCGCTGGCGGACAGCCTGGTGCGCGTGGTGGGCGATCCGAAGGCGCCCGTGGTCCTGTTCCGCTCCGACACCCTGGCTGAAATGGGTGCCATCCCCAGGAGCCCGGGCCCCGGGTTCTTCACCCTCTTCTCGCAGCTCCCGGACTCGGAGCTGACGCGCCGGCTGGGGAGCGAGGCGCAGTTGGCCAAGGGGGAGTTTGGAGAGACCACCCGGGAGCGCCTGCTGTTCAACGGTCGCCACCCGGCCGCGCGCTTCACGGGCCTCGCCGTGGACACCCGGGGCTTCCGGGACGGGGACATGGTGCCCCTGGCCCAATGCCAGGAGGTGCCGGTCTCCACCCAGGCGGGATGGGAGAAAACGCTGCTCGTCCGGGACCCGGCCGTGGTGTTGGATCCGGAGCGCACGTGGGACCCCTGTACCGGCGCCGGCACGAAGGGCGGGGTGTGGACCTTCGCGCACCTCATCCGGCAAATGGCGCAGGGCTCGGCGACCACCCCGGAGGTCTTCGTGACGCAGTGGCTGTCACGCTGGCTCAATGACTTCACCCTCAACGGTGACACCGTGCCGGCGCGCCGGGCGATGTACGCCGAGGTGATTGCCCCCTGGGCCGCCGCCAGCGGGGCGCAATCCTCCCTCTTCCTCAATGCCAGCACGGGCCGCTGGGAGGTCCGGCTCGACAAGCCCCTGGACCTGGGCATCGCGCCTTTCCGGCTGCTGGCCATCGTCAATCGCATCGACCTGGGCAACAACACGGGGGGCGGCTACGGGCGTCAGGCCAATCCCGGCGAGCTGCGCTTCGTGTTCGGCCTGACCCGCCCCTCGCCCTGGGGCCGCGGTGGTACGGAGGCGACGTGCAACCTCAAGCCCTTCACCGCCATCTTCGAATATGGGGTGCCGGGCAGGGGGTGCCAGAAGGTCGTGGGCTGGGCGCGGCAGTGGGCGCAGCTTGGCACCCATGCGTCCTTCGACGCGCTCTACCGCGCGCGACTCGCGGCGATGACAGAGAGCGTCGTCCTGCACGGAAAGGACACTGACAAGGGCAACTGGAACGCGCTCAACCAGCTTCGCACCAATGAGGCGGTCCTGGGGCCGAAGCAGGGCAGGCCGTGGGAGCTGCGGGAGTTCCGGCTGGCGGACGAGGACACCTCCAGCGGCAACGACCTGCCCACCTACGGGGGCCTTCGGGTGCACACGCTGGCGCAGACACCCGATGACGCGGCCCATGACTCCCAGACGGATGCCGACGTCGACCTCTTCGTGCGGACCCAGGTGAAGAGCGGGGTGGACCAGCCGGTGCTGTTGCCCACCCGGTGCGCCGCAGAGTTCACGGTGCCCCACCGGTTCAGGGGCAGGCCCATGCGGGGTGCCAATTCGCTGGTGGCCCCGCCCACGCACTGGGCCGCCCGTGGTGCCCCCGTGAGCGACGCCACGGAGGTCTGCGCGCGCAAGGAGTTCTCCCTCAACACCTGCAACGGCTGCCATTTCCAGGACACCGGCACCAACGACTTCTCAGGCGTCAACAACACCGCCTTCACGCACATCAGTCCGACGTCGGGCATCCCGGCGAGGCTGTCGAAGTTCCTGACGGGCGGCGGCCCCGGCTTCATGTACAGCGTCCCGGACGCGCAGTTCGGTGCGTCGGTGGCGTCGTGGTCCTTCGCGGACCTGCAGCGCCGGCATGAGCAGTTGTATGAGCTCGCCACCTGCTCCTCGTGTGGACGCTTCCTGGGGGTCGACGAGGGCTTCCTGGTGCGGATGGAGGCGCTCGCCGGGGCGGTGCCCCTGGACGTGTCCCCCGGCGCGGAGCCACCGCCGTTCAAGGTGGGGGCCATCCACGATGTCGCGATGGTGACGCGGCTCCTGGAGCTGCGCCCCGGCTTCAAGCAGGAGTCGTGGGACGCGCCGCTGAGCTTCCTCAAGCCGCCGCAGGTCTTCGTCCACTGACCGCGGATCCGGTCCCGGCCCCACGAGGCCTGCTCCTGTCTGGAATTGGATGAGGCGTGCCTGTAAAAACGACCAGAATGGGCATCGCCTTGTCCGGCGTCTGACTTTGACCCGGTGTGTGAGTCTGACGCCAGCTCATGTCCTTGCATGCTCGTACCTACGGTGCACGCCAACCATCCGGGGACGGATGGCTTCACTGACGGGGCGTGTATGTCGCTGAGACGCAAGGAATTGCAGGGACGGAAGTCCAGGTCGGTCTGGCTGCTGGGGGCCATGCTGACGCTTGTCGGTTGTTCGAAGGAGGCGGCCCCCACCGGGACCGCCGACGCGCGAACGGCCCGGACGGGGGCCCGGGTGGAGGCGGAGAGTGGCTCTTCCAAGCTCAGTGAACTGCCCGCCGTGGAGGGGCTGTCCACCGCCCGGGTCTTCGCCCAGAAGCTGGAGCAGGAAACGCCCCTGAAGGAGACGACGGCCGTCCACGTGAAGCTGGTGCCTCCCGCCAACAAGGAGCTGGAGGACAGCCTGGTGCGCGTGGTGGGAGACCCCCAGGACCCCGTGGTGCTGTTCCGCTCCGACGCCCTGGCGGAGATGGGTGCCATTCCCAAGAGCCCCGGCCCCGGGTTCTTCACCCTCTTCTCTGACGTGCCGGACTCGGAGATCCAACGCCGGGTGGACAGCGAGGCGCGGGTCGCCAAGGGGGAGTTTGGAGAAACCACCCGGGAGACCGTGTTGTTCAACGGCCGTCACCCGGCCGCGCGCTTCGAGGGGCTGGCGTTGGAGGCCCAGGCCTTCCGGGGCGGCGGCATGGTGCCCATCGCCAACTGCCCGGTGATGCCGGCTTCCACCCAGGCCGTCTGGGAGAAGGCGCTGCTCGTCCGCGACGCGGCCGTGGTGCAGGACCCGGCGCGCACGTGGGACCCCTGTACCGGCGCCGGCACGAAGGGCGGCGCGTGGACCTTCGCGCACCTCATGCGGGAGATGGCCCAGGGGTCGGGTACGACGGCCGAGGACTTCGTCACGAAGTGGCTGTCCCGCTGGCTCAATGATTACACCGTCAACGGCGACACCGTGCCGGCTCGCCGGAAGATGTATGACGAAGTGATTGCCCCCTGGGCCACCGCCAGCGGGCAGTTGTCCTCGCTCCAGTTCAACTCCGCTTCGAATACCTGGCAGGTGCTGCTCAGCGGGCCGCTGGACCTCGACATCGCGCCCTTCCGCCTGCTGTCCATCGTCAACCGCATCGACCTGGCCAGCAGCACCGGCGGCGGCTACGGCGGCACGTCCACCGCGGGGGAGTTGCGCTTCGTGTTCGGCCTGACCCAGCCTTCACCCTGGGGCGCTGGCACGGAGGCGAGCTGCAACCTCAAGTCCTTCACCGCCATCTTCGAATACGGCGTGCCGCTCACGGGCTGCCAGCAGGTCATCGACTGGGCCCGGAAGTGGGCGCAGTTGGGCGCCCGCGCCTCCTTCGACGCGACCTACCTCGCGCAGCTCGAAGCGATGACGGAGAGCGTCGTGCTGCACGGCAAGGCCCCCAACAAGGGCAACCAGAGCGCCCTCAACCAACTGCGCACCAATGAGATTGCCCTGGTGCTGCCCAACGGGCAGTGGGAGCTGCGGGAGTTCCAGTTGGTGGATGAGAACCCCGCCACCGGGACCAACACCCCCTCCAATGGCCTGCTGCGGGCGCACACGGTGGCGCTGACGCCGGATGACGCCACGCACGACTTCCAGACGGACCCGGACGTGGATGACCTGGTGACCTCGACCATCGCGGGCGGGCTGTCAGGGGTGACGGTGCCCACCCAATGCGCCGCGAGCTTCACCGTGCCCCATGCGCTCAACGGCAATCCCTTCCTGGGCGGCAATGCCCTGGTGGACGTGCCGACCCACTGGGAGGCCTTCAGCGCGAACCCGGGCGTCGCCACGGACGTCTGCGCGCGCAAGGAGTTCTCCGGCAACACCTGCAATGGCTGCCACTTCAAGGACACCGACACCACCGACCTCACCGGCATCAACAACAATGCCTTCACGCACATCAGCCCCACGTCGGGCATCCCGGCGAAGCTGTCCAAGTTCCTGACGGGCGGTGGCACGGGCTTCATGTTCAGCGTGCCGGATGCGCAGTTCGGTGCCGGTGTGACGTCCTGGCCGTTCGCGGACCTGCTGCGCCGTCACCAGCGGCTGTATGACATCGCCACCTGCCAGACCTGTGGCCGCTTCTTCGCACTGGATGCGGGCTTCCTGGTGCGGATGGAGGAGGTCGCGGGGGCGGTCCCCTTCGACAGGCTCTCCGGCACTCCTGGTGAGCTGCCCTTCAAGGTGGGGCCCATCCGGGACCTGGAGACGATGAAGCAGTTGCTGGAGCTGCGCACCAGCTTCGCGAAGGAGCCCCGCGACACGCCGCTTGGCTTCCTGCGGCCGCCCGAGCCCTTCGTCCACTGACGCGCCATCAGGAAGAGCCCGGGGCCCCTGTGTCCGCAGCCTGGCGGACAGGGGCCCCGTGCCCGTTGCTTCAGAACGCGCAGTCCTGCCCGCGCGTGGGCAGCGCGGACGCCGTGCCGGACAGCCACGTGTCCAGTGCTCGCGCCGCCTCACGTCCGTCCGCGAGCGCCCAGACGATGAGGCTCGCGCCCCGGCTCGCGTCGCCCGCGCAGTACACGCCCGGCGCGGACGTGGCGAACTTCGCGTCCACCTGCACCGTGCCGCGCGGTGACAGCTTCACGCCCAGCTCTTCCGCGAGCGGCCCCGTTTCCGGCCCCGTGAAGCCCATGGCCAGCACCAGCAGGTCCACGTCGAACACCTGCTCGGATCCCGGCACCTCCAGGAGCTTCATCGCGCCGCCCGGCTCGCGCTGTACCTCCACGCGCACCGCGTGCAGCCGCTTGAGCTGGCCGTCTTCACCCTCCAGCCGCTTCGTCAGGAGCGCGAAGGCGCGCTCGCCGCCCTCCTCCTGGCTGGACGACGTGCGGAACACCAGCGGCCAGCGCGGCCACGGGTTCTCCTTCGCGCGCACCGACGGCGGCGCGGGCAACAGCTCCACCTGCATGACGCTTTCCGCATCCTGACGCAGCGCCGTCCCCAGGCAGTCCGAGCCCGTGTCGCCGCCGCCCAGGATGATGACCCGCTTGCCCTTCGCCTCCAGCCGCGCGTCCGGCGTCGCGCCCGCCGTCACCACCCGGTTCTGGTGCTCCAGGTACTCCATCGCCTGCAACACGCCGGACAGCTCACGGCCCGGGACGTCCAGCTCGCGGGCCCGCCGCGCGCCCATCGCCAGCACCACGCCGTCGTACTGCTCGCGCAGCGCGCGGTAGCCCGTCGTCGCGCCCACGCCCTCGCCCGTGCGGAAGACGATGCCCTCCGCCTCCATCAGCGCGAGGCGCCGGTCCAACACCGACTTCTCCAGCTTGAAGTCCGGGATGCCGTAGCGCAGCAGCCCTCCTGCTCGCGCGTCCTTCTCGTACACCGTCACGGTGTGCCCGGCCGCGTTGAGCTGGGAGGCCGCCGCGAGCCCCGCGGGGCCGGAGCCCACCACCGCCACGCGCTTGCCCGTCCTGCGCGCCGGAGGTCGGGCCTTCACCCAGCCCTCCGCGAACGCACGCTCGGAGATCTCCTTTTCAATCTGCTCGATGGTCACCGCGTCCCGGTCGATGGCCAGCACGCACGAGGCCTCGCACGGCGCGGGGCACAGCCGTCCGGTGAACTCCGGGAAGGTGTTGGTGCGACTGAGCACCTGGTACGCCTCCTTCCACTGGCCCCGGTACACCGCGTCGTTGAAGTCCGGGATGAGGTTTCCCAGCGGACAGCCCTGGTGACAGAAGGGCACGCCACAGTCCATGCAGCGCCCGGCCTGCCGCTTTGCTTCCTCCGGCGCCAGCGGCAGGTGCAGCTCGCGCCAGTCCTCCAGGCGCTCCGCCTTCTCCCGCTTGGGGGCATGGACGCGCGGCCACTCGACGAAACCCGTGGGCTTGCCCATCGCCTAGACCCCCCCGCCGACGACGTGGAGCTGCTGCACGCCCGCGGCCGGTGGGGGCCGCCGGGCCGCCCGCCGCGCCTGGAGCACGCGCTTGTAGTCGGTGGGCATCACCTTCATGAACTGCGGCACCATCAGCTCCCAGTTGTCGAGCACCCGCCGCGCCAGCGTGCTGCCGGTGTGGTGCAGGTGGCGTTCGATCATCCCGTGCACGAGCCAGATTTCGGACTCGTCCACCAGCGACTCCAGCTCCACCATCTCCAGGTTGCAGCGCTCGCGGAAGGAGCGGTCCCGGTCCAACACGTACGCGGTGCCGCCGCTCATGCCGGCCGCGAAGTTGCGGCCCGTGGGGCCCAGCACCACCACCACGCCGCCCGTCATGTACTCACACCCGTGGTCGCCCACGCCCTCCACCACCGCCTGCGCGCCGCTGTTGCGCACCGCGAAGCGCTCGCCCGCGAGCCCCCGCAGGTACACCTCGCCGGCCGTCGCCCCGTAGAGCACCGTGTTGCCCACGAGCACGTTCTCCTCCGACACGAAGCGGCTGCCCTCGTGCGGATAGACGATGACGCGTCCGCCGGACAGGCCCTTGCCCAGGTAGTCGTTGGTGTCGCCCTCCAGCTCCAGCGTCACCCCCGCCGCCAGGAACGCGCCGAAGCTCTGGCCCGCGGAGCCCTTCAGCTTCACCCGCAGCTTGCCGTCCGGCAGCCCTTGCGCGCCGTGACGGCGGGCAATCTCTCCGGACAACATCGCGCCCACCGCGCGGTGCGTGTTCGCCACCGGCAGGTTGAGCAGCAGCGGCGGGCCGCCCGAAAGCACCGACTGCGCCTTCGCCAGCAGCTCGTGGTCCAGGTGGTCCGACACGTCCTTGCGGTGCGGCACCACGCAGTGCCGGGGTTCGGAGGCTGGCGCGGCCGGCGCGGCGAGCAGCGCGGACAGGTCCACCTTGCGCGCCTTCCAGTGGTCCACCGCCGTGCGCTGGCGCAAGAGGTCCACGCGGCCCACCAGGTCATCCAGGCGGCGGATGCCCAGTTGGGCCATCTGCCGGCGCAGGTCCTCGGAGAGCATCATGAAGAAGCTCACCACGTTCTCGGGCGTGCCCTGGTAGCGCTCGCGCAGCGCGGGGTCCTGCGTGGCGATGCCCGCGGAGCAGGTGTTGAGGTGGCACTTGCGCAGCATGATGCAGCCCACGGAGACGAGGCTCGCGGTGGCGAGGCCGAACTCCTCCGCGCCCAGCAGCGCCGCCACCAGCACGTCGCGCGCGGTGCGCAGGCCGCCGTCCACCTGCACGCGCACACGTGAGCGCAGGCCGTTCTGCACCAGCACCTGCTGCGTCTCCGCGAGCCCCAGCTCCCACGGCAGGCCCGCGTGCTGGAGGCTTGAGAGGGGAGAGGCGCCCGTGCCGCCCTCGTAGCCCGCGATGACCACGGCGCTGGCGCCCGCCTTGGCGACGCCCGCGGCGATGGTGCCCACGCCCACCTCGCTCACCAGCTTCACGCTCACGCGCGCCTTCGCGTTGACGGACTGGAGGTCGTAGATGAGCTGCGCCAGGTCCTCGATGGAGTAGATGTCGTGGTGCGGTGGCGGGGAGATGAGCGTCACGCCCGGCGTGGACCAGCGCACGCGCGCGATGCGCTCATCCACCTTGTGGCCCGGAAGCTGTCCGCCCTCGCCGGGCTTGGCGCCCTGGGCCATCTTGATTTGAAGCTCGTCCGCGTTGACCAGGTACTCGGCGGTGACGCCGAAGCGCGCGCTCGCCACCTGCTTGATGGCGCTGCGGCGCGAGTCGCCGTTGGGCTCCTTCGTGTAGCGCCGCGCTTCCTCGCCGCCCTCGCCGCTGTTGGACTTGCCGCCCAGCCGGTTCATCGCGATGGCCAGCGTCTCGTGCGCCTCCGCGCTGATGGAGCCGAAGGACATGGCCCCGGTGACGAACCGGCGCGCCAGTTCCAACGCGGGCTCCACCTCGTCCAGCGGCACCGGCGTACAGCCCTCCGTTACCACGTCCAGCAGGCCGCGCAGGTTGCTGTGCTCGCGCGTCTCGTCGTCCGCCAGCTTCGAATACTCCTGGAACGCCGCCGCGTCGTCCGCGCGCACCGCCGCCTGGAGCTTCGCCACCGTGGCCGGGTTCCACTTGTGCCGCTCGCCCTGCCGGCGCCAGCGGAACTGACCGCCGACGGGAAGCAGGCCCTCCTCGCCGTCCGCTGCCTGGCCGAAGCCGCGCGCGTGCCGTTCAGAAACTTCGCGTCCCAGCTCCGGCAGGCCCACGCCTTCGATGCGGGATGGCGTGCCGGTGAAGTGCTTTTCAATCAGCCCGCGCTGGAGGCCCACCGCCTCGAAGAGCTGCGAGCCGCGGTACGACTGGAGCGTGGAGATGCCCATCTTGGACATCACCTTGAGCAGGCCCTCCTCCAGCGCGTGGAGGTACTGCTCCTGGGCCTTGTCCTCGCCCGCCTTGAGCTCGCCCGCGTCCGCCAGCGCGCGCAGCGTGTCCAGCGCGAGGTACGGGTTCACCGCCGACACGCCGTAGGCGAACAGGCACGCGAAGTGGTGCACCTCGCGCGGTTCGGCGGTCTCCAGGACGATGCCCGTGTACATGCGGGTGCCGTCGCGCACCAGCCGCTGATGCACCGCGGACACGGCCAGCAGCGCCGGGATGGCCGCGTGCGCCGCGTCCACGCCCCGGTCGCTCAGCACGAGCACGCTGGCGCCCGCGTCCACCGCGTCCACCGCCGCCATGCACAGCCGCTCCACCGCGACCTCCAGCGCCGTGGCCGCGCCGCCCGCGTGCGGGTACAGCAGGCTCAGCGTGCGCGGCTCGAACAGGCCCGTGTCGCCGCGCAGGTTCGCAAGCCGCGCCAACTGCCCGTTGGTCAGGATGGGGCCCGGCAAGGACAGCCGGTGACACTGCTCGGGCGTCTCCTCGAAGGTGTTGCCTTCGGGGCCCAGCGCGGTGGCCAGCGTCATCACCAGCGCCTCGCGCAGCGGGTCGATGGGCGGGTTGGTCACCTGCGCGAAGAGCTGGTGGAAGTAGTTGAAGAGGGTGGGCGCCTGGTCGCTCAGCACCGCGAGCGGCGTGTCGGTGCCCATGGAGCCGGTGGGCTCCTTGCCCGTCTCCGCCATGGGGACCAGCGTGGTGCGCACGTCTTCGTCCGTGAAGCCGAACGCGCGCTGGAGCCTCCACAGCGATTCGCCCTTCAGCCGCTCCGGCGCGGGCACCGCGGGCAGGTCCTCGAAGGTGAAGACGTTGCGCTGCAACCAGCGGCGGTACGGCCAGCGCGTGGTGATTTCGCGCTTGGCCTCCTCGTCCTCGATGATGCGCCCTTCGGCGGTGTCCACCAGCAGCATGCGGCCCGGCGTCAGCCGACCCTTGCGGCGCACCTGCGACGGGGGCACGTCGATGACGCCCGTCTCCGACGCCAGGATGATGCGGTCATCCTCCGTCACCAGATAGCGCGCGGGCCGCAGGCCGTTGCGGTCCAGCGTCGCGCCAATGAGCTGACCGTCCGTGAACGCGATGGCCGCCGGCCCGTCCCACGGCTCCAGCAGCGACGCGGAGTACTCGTAGAAGGCCCGGCGCTCGTCGGGCATCTGCTTGTGCGCCTCCCACGCCTCCGGGATCATCATCATCATGGCGTGGGGCAGGGTGCGGCCGCCCAGGTAGAGCAGCTCCACCATGTTGTCGAACTGCGCGGAGTCGCTCTTGCCCGGCACGATGATGGGCCACAGGGGCTCCAGGCTGCCGCCCAGCTTCGCCGTCTGGAGCAGGCCGCGCCGCGCCGTCATCCAGTTGCGGTTGCCACGCAGTGTATTGATTTCGCCGTTGTGCGCGATGAAGCGGAACGGCTGCGCCAGCTCCCACGTGGGGAACGTGTTGGTGGAGAAGCGCGAGTGCACCAGCGCCAGCGCGCTGACGAACTCCGGGTGCCGCAGGTCCGCGTAGAAGCGCGGAAGCTGCCGGGGCAGGAGCAGCCCCTTGTAGATGAGGGTCTCCGACGAACAACTGGCCACGTGGAAGCGCCCCTGCGGATCCACGCCGCGCGCCAGCACGCGGTTCTCCACCAGCTTGCGGATGCGGTACAGCTTGCGCTCGAAGGCGCTGGGCACCACGCGACGGCGCGCGATGAAGAGCTGCCGGATGACCGGCGCCACCTGCCGGGCGAGCGACCCCAGCTCCTCCGGGGCCACCGGCACATCCCGCCAGCCGAGCAGCCGCTGGCCCTCCTCCTCCACCACGTCCTCGAACAACGCCTCGCACGCGCGGCGCGCCTCGGGCTCCGGCGGCAGGAACACCTGCGCCACGCCGTACTGGCGGCGGGGGGGCAGCTCGAAGCCCAGCTTCGGGGCCTCGTGGTTGAAGAAGCGGTGGGGCAGTTGCACCAGGATGCCGGCGCCGTCACCCGTCTCCGGGTCGCGACCCGCCGCGGCGCGGTGACTCAGCCGGTTGAGCAGCTCCAGCGCGTCCTCCACGATGCCGCGCGAGCGCTGACCCCGGATGTGGGCCACGAACCCCACGCCGCACGCGTCGTGCTCGGTCTCCGGCTCATACAGGCCGTAGCGCCGCGGGAGGGTAAACGACATCGTGTGGACCCCTTTCCCGCATGACACGGGAAGCCAAGCTGTGGAGCTTGCAGGCTAACGCGCCGTGTCGCACCCCGTAAAGACAGGGTGGCTCAGGGGGTTGGTGCCTCAAGCGGAGTGGGACCGGGGGGACGGGTCCGTGAAACATCACGCACCGTGCGTTGAACATGCCCCGCGGGGACCCGGATGAACGGATGAACGGCCAACATTTGGAACAGTTGGTTGTTTCCTGATGCTGCGGTGCTCCACATCCTCGGGGTCACCTTGGGACTGCTGCAGCGACTGAAGACGGAAACGCGCCCTCACCACGAGCGCACGGAGGGTGTGGTGCGCCTGATGGACGCGCACCTGACGCCCGCTGACTACCTGCGTCACCTGGAGGACTTCTACGGGCTCTACGTCCCCCTGGAGGCGCGGCTCGCCGGCCCCCTGGCGGAGGTGGGGCCCGCGCTGGTGCTCGAATCGCGCTGGAAGGTGCCGCTGCTGGAGGAGGACCTGCGGGCACAGGGCCATGACACGGCCTCGCTCGCACGGCTGCCGCGTGCCTCCCCGTTGCCGGCCCTGCCGGGGCTCGCCGAGGCGCTTGGCTGCGCATACGTGCTGGAGGGCTCCACGCTGGGCGGCCAGCTCATCCTGCGCCACCTGACGCGCCACTTCGGAACGGACGCGCGCGTGGGCACCTTCGCCTTCTTCCGGGCCTATGGCGATGAGGTGGGCCCGATGTGGCGGGCCTTCGGCGCTGTCGTCGCCCAGGCGTCCGAACGGGCGTCCTCCGACACCTTCGACGCGGCCGTCATCCAGGGCGCCCGCGACACCTTTGACGCCTTCGCTGGCTGGTTGATGCGGGAGAACGATGTCCCCGTCCGTGTCTGATGCCGACCTCAGTGTCTGCGACCGTGAACCCATCCACCTGCTGGGCGGCATCCAGCCCCGCGGCGTCCTCGTCGCCTTCGAAGAGGGGGACGAAACCATCGTCGTGGTGAGCTCCAACGCGGCCGCGCTGCTCGGCGTGGGGCCGGACGCGCTCGTGGGCCAGCCCCTCGGCCGCATCGTGTCCCGCGAGGTGCTGACGCGCGTGGAGGCGGGCGTGGCGCTGGGGCCTGTCAACGTGGAGGTGGGCGGGCGCCGGTGCTCCGCGCTCCTGCATGAAAGCGATGGCCTGCGGGTGCTGGAGCTGGAGCCGCTGTCGGACTCGGACGCGAGCGCGGAGGAGGATGCGCTGACCGCGGTGCACCGGCTGGTGTCGCCGCTGGCGCGGGCGAAGGGCGTGGGCGCGCTGCTCCAGGAGGCCGCGGCCGCGGTGCGGGCGCTCATCGGCTACGACCGCGTGATGGTGTACCGCTTCCACGCGGACTTCCACGGCGAGGTGGTGGCCGAAAGCGTGCGTGAAGGCATCGATCGCTTCATGGGTCTGCACTTCCCGGCGACCGACATCCCGGTGCAGGCGCGGGCCCTCTACACGCGCAACACCCTGCGCCTCATCGCGGACGTGGACGCGAAGGTCGTGGGGCTCGTCCCCGCCACGCTGCCCGGCACGGACCGTCCGCTGGACCTGTCCGGCTCGGCGCTGCGCAGCGTGTCGGAGATCCACCTGGAGTACCTGCGCAACATGGGCGTGGGCGCGTCCTTCAGCGTGTCGCTCCTGAAGGACGGGCAGCTCTGGGGGCTCATGGCCTGTCACCACCTGTCGCCCCGGGGCGTGTCGGCCGCGCGGCGGCAGGCGTGCGACGTGCTGGCGCGGTTGCTGTCGCTCCAGCTCTCCGCCGAGGAGCGCGCCGTGGAGTCCGCGGCCCAGGCGCGGCGCGCGTCGCTGCTCAACGTCCTCGTGGTGCCGGGCCTGGGCGAGTATTCCCCCGCCCGTGCGCTGGAGGCACAGGCTCCGCTGCTGATGGACCTCACCGGCGCCAGGGGCGTGGCGCTGGTGCTGGGAGCGAGCGCGGGACTCCAGGGCGGCGCCCCGCTGCTGTTGGGGGACACGCCGTCGGAGGCGGAGGTGCTCGCCCTGGTGGCCTGGCTGTCGCGGCAGGAGCTTCCGGACGATGTCTTCCATGTGGACCGTCTGGGGGATGTCTACCCGGGGCTGGCCTCGCGCGCGGAGGTGGCCGCGGGCCTGCTGGCCGTGCGCCTGGATCCCGCGGTGCCGCACTTCGCGCTGTGGTTCCGGCCGGAGGTAGCGCGCACCGTGTCGTGGGCCGGCAATCCGAACAAGCCCGTGCGTCCGGAGCCGGGACATGCGCGGCTGCGCCCCCGCGCCTCCTTCGATGTGTGGCGCGAGGAGGTGCGGGACGCGTCCCTGCCGTGGTCGGCGCAGGACCTGGAGGCGGCGCGCGCCCTCAAGGGCGCCCTCGTGGGCGTGGTGTTGCGGCACGCGGAGGAGCTGGCCCGGCTGTCGCGGGAGCTGGCCCGCTCCAACGCGGAGCTGGACGCCTTCGGTGGCACCGTGGCGCACGACCTCAAGGAGCCCCTGCGCGGCATCCTCCAGTACAGCTCCTTCCTCCAGGAGGACTTCGGTCCGGCGCTGGGCCAGGCCGGGGGCGCGCAGTTGGAAGCCCTGACGTGGCTGGCGAAGCGCACGCACGAACTCGTCGACAGCCTCTTTGAATACAGCCGCCTGGGCCGGCTGGAGCTGGCGTGGGAGGAGACGAACCAGCAGGTCCTGGTGGACGACGTGCTGCGCACGCTGGGTGCGCGGCTGGAGGAGGGGCGGGTGGAGGTGCGGATGCCCCGCCGGCTGCCCACCGTCGCGTGCGACCCCATCCGCATCCGGCAGGTGTGGGCCAACCTCATCTCCAACGCGGCCAAATACCAGACCGCGGAGCCCCGCTGGGTGGAGGTGGGCTTCCTCGGGCCGGGAGAAACGCGCCCGGAGGCGGCGCGGCACGTCACCGCGCCCTATCTTTTCTTCGTGAGGGACCCCGGCATCGGCATCGCCCCTCAATTCCACGAGGCCATCTTCGAACTGTTCCGTCGCCTGCACCCCGCGCAGGCGTTCGGAGGCGGGAGTGGGGCGGGGCTGGCCATCGCGCGGCGTCTGGTGTCATTGCACGGAGGGCTGTTGTGGGTGGACTCCGCGCCAGGACGTGGCTCCACCTTCTTCTTCACGCTTGGCAAGGAACCCCGCGGATGAGTCCCCTGTTGCTGGTGGAAGACAGTGATCCGGACGCGGAGGCGTTGCTGCGCATCGCCCGGCGGCTGCCGCTACCCGTGCCGGTGGTGCGCGTGTGCGACGGTGAGAGCGCCCTGGACTACCTCTACCAGCGGGGGTCCTATCCGGATGCGGAGCGGCCGGTGCTCGTCCTGCTGGACATGCACATGCCGGGCATGAGCGGGCGCGACGTGCTGACGCGGCTGAAGGCGGATCCGAACCTGCGCCCCATCCCGGTCATCATCTTCTCCAGTTCAGTGGCGGCCGAGGACGTGGACGGGGCGTACGCGGACGGCGCCAACAGCTACCTCTTCAAGCCGGAAATCGGTCCCCAGCTCCAGGCGACCGCGGAGGCGCTGCACGCCTTCTGGTTCAAGGCCGCGCGACTGCCCGCGCCGGAAGCGCAGGGCGCATGACCCTGCGCGTACTCCTGGTGGACGACGGGATGGCGGATCGCATCGCGGTCAGCCGTGCGCTGGCCAAGGATCCGGACATGACGTGGGAGGTGGCGCAGGTGGCCTCCGCGGAGGAGGCGCTGGAGTACCTGTCCGTCCATGCCGCGGACGCGATGCTGCTCGACTACCACCTGCCCGGCATGAACGGCGTGGCCCTGCTCCAGAAGCTCGCGGAGCTGGGCCTTCCCACCGTGCCGGCGGTCGTGGTGCTCACGGGCAGTGGCAATGAGCGCGTGGCGGTGGCCGCGATGAAGGCCGGTGCCCAGGACTACCTCGTCAAGGAGGCCTTCAGCCCGGAGCGCCTGCGCCACAGCCTGCGCGGTGCCGTGGACGCGGTGCGCATGACGCGCGAGCTGGAAGAGCGCCGCCTGCGCGCGGAGCGGGCCGAGGCCGTCGCCCGGGACGCCCTGGCCGTGCGCGACGAGCTCTTCTCGCTGGCGACCCACGACCTCAAGGGCCCGTTGCAGATCATGACGCTCAACGCCCAGGTGCTGCGCCGGCAGATTCCCGCCGCCGTGATGACGCCCGCGCTGGAGACGCGACTGGGCCACATCGTGCGCGCCGCGCACCGCATGGGGGAGCTCATCGACCACTTCCTGGAGGTGACGCGCGGTCAGGAGCGTCCGCTCAAGCGCGAACCCATGGACCTGCTCGCCATGGTGCACGGCAAGGTGCGCGAACTGGAGGCCACGGCGACGCGCCACGTCTTCGTCCTGGAGGCGCCTGAAGGCCGTGACTTCACGGGTGACTGGGACGCGCACGCCCTGGAGCGCGTGCTGGAGAACCTGATGGGCAACGCGGTGAAGTACAGCGCCGCGGGCTCCACCGTCACCGTGCGCCTGGCGGTGGAGGAGCAGGACCCCCATCAGTCCGTGCTGCTCTACGTGGTGGACCAGGGCATCGGCATCCCCGCGGCGGACCTGCCCTTCGTCTTCGAGCGCTTCCACCGGGGCCGCAACGTGTCCCAGGACGTGTCCGGCAGCGGCGTGGGCCTGGCCAGCGCGCGGCGCATGGTGGAACTGCACGGCGGCACGCTGGCCGTGGAGAGCCAGGAGCACCGGGGCTCCACCTTCATCGTGCGCCTGCCCCGGGGCCTCCAGGTCAGCGCGTTTCCCTCGACGGCCGCCCCGCAGCAGGGGCCGGCCTCGTCCGGGGGGCCTACGCACTCCGCGCGGTGACGCGCAGGGGAGGGCAGGCCTTCAGGAGACGGCGGGGATGCCGCCGCGCAGCATGAAGTACACCACCACGCCCGTCACCGACACGTAGAGCCAGATGGGCGCCAGCCACCGCGTCACCTTGCGGTGCCGCGCGAATTGCTGCCGCCAGGAGAAGTAGAAGGCCACGAGCGCCAGGGGCAGCACCGGCATGGACAAGAGCACGTGGCTGGCCAGCAGCGTCAGGTACAGCCCCCGGAAGTCGCCCACGTAGCGCGTGTCCCCGTGCACGTAGTGGTAGGCGAGGTAGCCCACCAGGAACAGCGCGGACGCCGCGAACGCGCTCACCATCAGGTTCTGGTGCACCCGGCGCGCGCCCCGCTTGATGGCGATCCACCCGCCCAACAGCAGCGTCGCCGCCGTCGCGTTGAGCCCCGCGTTCACCGCCGGCATGAAGCGCAGGTCCACGCCCATGTTCGCGCCGCCCCGGCGGATGAGCAGCAGCCACGCCAGCAGGGCCAGCGCTCCGGCGGACACCACGCCAATGGCGATGAAGAACGACCGGTCGCGCGACGGCGACGAGGGGGGGGACATCCCGAACGCGGCGTTGGACATGGCCCCCCTTGTGGACCGCGTCATGGCCTCCGTGCAACTCCTCCCCAGAGGAGGGTCGTACGTAAGCGTACATGTCGGTCGAATGGAATCGGTTAGGTCAACTGGATCTCAAACCGGAAATTCCTTCATACTCCTACGCGTCGCCCCCGACCCCCCCTCTCGGAGGTTCCCCGTGTTCAGCGTGCGTTGCCTTGCCCCTCTGGCGAGCGCCGCCCTCCTGCTCGCCCTGCCCGCAGCCGCTGAAGAAGCGGTGTGCGCGCCCGTGGCGAAAGTCCCTTTGGAGCGGCATCTTCGGCAGCTTTCCCTCGACCTCCTGGGCCGCCCTCCCACGATGGAGGAGTACAAGACCTTCCAGGCCAAAGGTTCCGTCACGGCGGAGGACGTCCGGCAGATGATGGGCCAGGAGCCCTTCTACGCCCGGATGCGCGAATTCCACCGCGCCCTTTTGCGCTCCAACATCAACTCCAGCGTGAACGGCAACGGGGATTACCGGGTTTCCGGTACGCCGTTGAGCTTCGCGGGCAACAACTCCAACGCGCTGCGCGGTGGCCAGAGCCAGCGCTGTGACGGAGAGATTGCCCAGGACAACTGCAAGGCGAACCCGCAGGACGGGCACTCGCTGACGCCCACCACCTGCCGCGACGCGCAGGGTGTGCCGCTGCCGGTCAGCTACGACTACGACACGAACTTCTACCAGTGCCGCCTGCTGGACCCGGCCTCCACGGAGCCGGAGCTGAAGTACGCGGACTGCAATGCGCTGAAGGCCAGCGCGGCGCACGGCAAGTACGTGAACTTCTGCGACAACCGCTACAACAGCACCGCGGGCAAGTCCGTGGGCTACCTGTGCCTGCCGGATCCGGCCAAGACGAGCACCAACGTGCTGTTGCCGTCGCCGGCCACGGGCGTCATCACGGCCTGGGTGCACCCGAATCCGGAGACGAATCCGAACCTGAAGCAGTTGGATCGCTGCACGTTCGAGATGGGCAAGCGCGTCGTCAACGGCAACGAAATCAACGGCACCTGGTTGCCCCAGCGCGGCTGTGTGCAGCGCGACGGCTACGTGACGACCACCGTGCAGCCGTACTGGTCCGTCGCGACGGAGCCGGTGAAGGTGTGCGCCGTGGAGGCGCAGAACCGCGCCACCAACCCGTACACGGGCGAGTCCTGCGAGACGGGCCGCTTCAACAGCGACCGCACCTGCGGCTGTGGCGACAAGATGCGCCGGTGCGAAATCACCGACGTGCACACCGCGCGCATCGCCTCCTTCAACGAGGAGCCGCTGCTCATCACCGACTCAGTGGTGCGCAACGACGAGCCCTACTTCAACATCCTCACCACCCCCCGCTCCTTCGTGAACGGCCCGCTGTCGGAGTTCTACCGGCAGAAGCAGGGTGTCTCCATCTTCAGCGTGAAGGCGCCCGCGGACGTGGCCACGCTGCCCGCCGTGCCGTACGAGGACAAGGCCACCTGGGCGGTCTACACGCGCGACAACACCCACTCCGGCGTGCTCACCACCCCCGCGTTCCTCTACCGCTTCCCCACGCAGCGCGCCCGCGTGAACCATTTCTACGAGGCGTTCCTCTGCAAGCACTTCTCCCCGGCCGCGGACGCCACGCTCCCGTCCCCGGACGACGCCTGCAACCGGGAGAACAACCTGTCCAAGCGCTGCGGCTGCGACTACTGCCACGCCACCATCGAGCCCACGGGCGCGCACTGGGGCCGGTACGCGGAGCGCTCCGCGCTGTTCCTGTCCCCGGAGCAGTTCCCCCGCCTGGACCCGAAGTGCCGCGACTGCGCCATCGCCGGTGACACCAACTGCGGCGGCGAGTGCAGCCAGTACGTGATGCAGGCCTTCGACGGCGACGGCGCCAATTCGCTGGGCCTCTTGAAGACCTACCTCTACCGCACCGCGGACGAGGAGAAGAACATCGAGGGCGGTCCGCAGGTGCTGGTGAAGCGGATGATGGAGTCGGGCAACCTGGAGCGCTGCACCGTCAAGCGCGTGTGGAACGAGTTCCTGGGCCGCGCGATGACGACCGAGGAGCAGCGGATGTACCTCCAGACGCTGTCGCAGGACTTCGCGAAGAACAACCACAGCATGAAGGGCCTCATCGAGCAGGTGGTGATGTCCGACGCGTACCGGAGGATCGACTGATGCGCCGCCTCGTGTTGACCGCGCTTCTCGCGCTCGCAGCGGGCTGCACCCAGGGCTCCGTGGATGCTCCCGCGAAGCCGGTGCCGCTGGATGCCCAGTTGGACCCGGTGCCCAACCCTCACGGGGACGGCACGCAGATCGACCCGCTGCCGGACCCGGAAGCGCAGGGTGGCAGCGTGGGCCGCGCCGCGCGCCGGCTCACCGTCGCGCAGCTCAAGGAGTCCATCAAGATCGCCGTGGGCATGGAGTGGGATGAGCTGGAGGCCCGCGCCCAGTCGCTGGGCCGCGCGGACTACGCGCTCATCACCACGGAGAACACCGAGCCGAACCTCGTCTTCGCCCGCTTCCTGGACGACGGCGCGCGCAAGGTGTGCATCGCGCAGGCGCAGAAGGACATCGCGCAGACGGACCTGTCGCTGCGCACGCTGGGCCGCACGCTGCCCACGCCCATGAGCGACTTGACCAAGCTCACGGACGCGCAGGTGAACGAGACCATCGTCTACCTGTCCACCCGCTTCTGGGGCGCGCCCCTGGCGGGCGACGAGCTGGCCCGCTACGCGACCTTCTTCCGCAAGGCCGCCGCCCGTGCCGAAACCCTCAAGAAGCGGGACCAGGCGCTGGCGGTCGTGTGCATCGCCATGCTGACGGACTCGCGCTTCATCACCTACTGACCTTCTGGTGCCCGCGATGAAGAAGACGCGCCAAGACGACCTTACGCTCCCCGAGCGCCGCACCTTCCTCAAGGCCGGAGCCGGTTTCATGGGCTCCATGCTGCTGGGAGGCATCCCCTTCCGCGCGGTGGCCCAGGCGACGAACCTGGCTCCCGCCGACCGCTGCTTCGTGTTCGTCTATTTCTCCGGAGGGTGGGACCAACTGCTCGCGTTCGACCCCCGCGACCCGACCGTGTTCACGGACGACCGCGTCAGCGAGACGCGCATCGTGCCGGGCTACAACCAGTTGTCCACCGACGCGCGCTTCTCGACGATGCCCATCGTCCCCAAGGAGCGCGCGGGTGCGGGCGCGCCGACGATGACGTTCGGCCCGGCCATTGGTGACGTGCGGCCGGGGATGGCCAACCTCTCCGACCACTACGACCTGATGACCGTGGTGCGCGGCATCAACATGAGCACGCTCACGCACGAGGTGGGCTACCGCTACTTCCTCACCGGGAAGATGCCCATTGGCAGCGCGGCGCGCGGCTCCTCCACCGCGACGGAGATCGTGGGGCAGATGAAGCCCGCGGTGCCCATCCCGTCCATCGCGCAGAACGTGGAGTCGTACAACGACCGCTACGGTGGCTACGCCAACGCGCTGCGCGTCAGCGGCCTGGCGGACCTGGTGCTCACGCTGGACCCGCCCTCGGCGGCCCGCCAGTTGGACAGCGAAATCGAGAAGAGCCTCATCGACCTCAACGGCATGCCCATCACCTGCGAGGAGCAGGCGTTCGCGGCCCGCGGCGTGGGGACGACGTACGAGAACAGCCGCGAACAGATGCAGTCGGTGATGGCCAACAAGCTGTCGGACTCGTTCCGCTTCAACCTGGCGGCCAACGACCAGGTGCGCGCCACCTACGGCCTCAACGGGCAGTCCTACCCGTACAACAGCGCCAATGGCCGCGCGGCCATGGTGGCCACCGCCCTGAAGAAGGGCATCAGCCAGTGCGTGTCCATCAACCTGGCCGGCGGCCTGGACACCCACTTCGGCACGCAGCTCACCCACGCCAGCAACCAGCGCGCCGGCTTCGACGCGCTCAACCTGTTGGTCACGGACCTGCGCGGCACGCAGCATCCGGGTGGCGGCAACTTCATGGACCACACCACCATCCTGGTGTTCAGCGAGTTCGCTCGCACGCCCACCATCAACGCCACGGGCGGTCGCGACCACCACCTGTCCAATAGCTGCCTGCTGATGGGCGCGGGCATCAAGCACAACCTGGTGGTGGGGCGCAGCGGTGACATCGGCATGTCGCCCGGCATGGTGGACCTGCGCACCGGCGCGAATGATCCGAACGGTTCCAACATCTTCCCCGAGCACATCATCGCGACGGTGCTGGCCTCGGCGAAGCTGGACTACAGCATCACGCGGGTGGACCCGCTGCGGTTCATCCTTGCCTGAGTCTTGATGAGCACTCCCTCCTCGCGTCCCTGGCCGCGCCTCGGTTCCCCCACCGTGGCGCGTTTCATCCCCTCCTCGTTCCTGCTCTGCGCCGCGATGCTGATGGTCGCGTGTGGCGAGGACGCACCGCCGGGAAGCGACCCGGCGAAGCCCGCGGCATTCACCGCCACCCAGGTCCCCAGTTCCCAGGGGCTGTCGCAGGCCCCTGGCTTCGCGGACCAGTCCGGCGGCGGCATCTTCGCCACCACCACGGGTGGCGTCGTGCGGCTGCGGCTGGACGGCAGCAAGGCCGCCCTGTCGCCACACCCGAGGAACGTCGCCACGCAAGGCAACGTGCGCGCGACCTTCCGCCTGGGGCCGCACAGCGCCCTGGTGGAGACGGACACGGGCCTGTTCCTGGCGGACCAGGGCTGGCTCATCGAACCCTTGTGGCAGGAGGTGCTGGGCACGGGCATCGTCGCCACCGCGCAGACGGCGGACGGCGCGGCGTGGCTCGCGCACCCCACGGGCCTGTTCCAGATTCGAGGCGGCGCGCTCGCGTCGCTGAAGCTGTCGGGACAGCCCCTGTCGGGCATCACCACGATGACGGCGGCGCCCGCGGAGGACGGCCTGCCGGGCCTGTGGTTCGCGCGCGAGGGCCGGCTCAACGTGGTGGTGGCGTCCGCGCCGGGCGTCTACCAGGTGCGCGGCACCGATGCGCCCCTCACCACCGGTGAGACGGTGGAGGCGCTCGCGGGCCTGGGCGTCGGCGCCGGCACCCCCGGCGAGGTGTGGGTGCTCACCAGCACCCGCGTGCTGCGCCGGAACACCGAAGGCTGGACGACGGTGGAGTTGCCGTCCCGGCCCCAGCAGTTGATGGGCGCGGGGCGCTTTCTCTGGGCCCGCTCGGACACGAAGCTCTTCGTCTTCGACGCGGACGCGGGCACCTGGGGCGTGGCCGAAGGCCTGCCGTCCGGGACGCCGACGCTGCTGGCGGTGGACGAGAGCGGCTGCGCGTGGGTGGAGCTCAACGGGCAGTCGTTGTCGGTGAGCAAGGGCGCGGTGCCGCGCCTGCAGGGGCTGCACCAGGGCATGCTGTTGGTGGAGGACGGGCTGGTGCTCCGGGCCACGCTGCCGCCGGGCACCCCGCCGAAGAGCGTCGCGTTCCAGGTGGACCAGGCGGAGGAGGTCGTGGCCGCCGGCCCCGACTACAGCATGGGCGGCCTGGAGGCGGACGCGACCACGCTCAAGGCGTTCTCGTTCGCCCGCGTGACGCCGGGGAACCACACGCTGTCGGTGGTGTCCCGCTTCGAGGACGGCACGGAGGCGCGCCGCTCGGTGCCCTTCACCTACCAGCCGCTCACCACCACCCCCAGCTATGCGCGCGACATCCTGCCCGTCCACGAGGCCCGGTGCGCCAAGTGCCATATGGCAGGCTCCGCCCTGCCGTTGCACACGTATGACCTGTGGAAGTCCAACGCCCAGCTCATCAACGCGGCGGTGCGCGACCAGCGCATGCCGGCGGACGGGCCGTTGGATCCGCAGGGCACCGCCCTCATCAATCGCTGGGTCTCCTCCGGCATGCTGCCCTGAAGTCGTCGCGGTCCTCTCCCTGACGTTCCCTTGACGGCGTCCCTCCTCCAGGAGGGCGCCCCCCCGAGGCCACCCCCATGAAGCGTTTCACCCGCGCGACCCCCCTCTTCGCGCTCCTGACCCTGGCCTGCCAGGGCGGGCAGGAACCGGCCGTGGTGCTGCCCTACGTGGGCCCGTGTGAAGGCCTGACGCCCATGTCGTTGGCGGTGGAGCCGACGACGGTGCGCTCGGGCAGCGTGGCCACGCTGACGGCCGCGGGCGGCAGCGGCCACTACACCTTCAAGGTGGAGGCGGGCGGCTCCTCCGGCGGCATGCTCGGCAACCGCTTCGTCGCGGGCGCGACGCCGGCGGAGGACACGCTGGTGGTGGTGGATGAGCAGTGCGGCGGCTCCGCCACGGCGCGCGTGCGGGTCATCGCGGGCTTTGGCGTCGCGCCGGCGAAGGCGACGCTGAAGCCGGGCACGACCTTCCAGATCGTCATCGACGGACTGGTGGGCACGCCCTCCTTCACGCTCACGTCCAACAAGTCCGGGGGCACGCTCACGGAGACGGGCGTCTACACGGCGGGCCCGACGGAGGCGCAGGACCTCATCACCGTGAGCGACCAGCGCTCCGGCGACACGGCGGTGCTCCAGTACACCGTGAGCAACGCCGCGAAGCTGGTGGGTGACCCGCCGTACCTGGGCGTGCCGTCGGGCACGTCCGCGCCGCTGGGCACGGCGGGCGGCACGGACAGCGTGGTGTGGACGAAGGTGTCCGGCCCCGGCACGGTGACGAACGGGCGCGTCGTGGTGGAGGCGGGAGCGTCCGGCCTCATCACGCTGGAGGCGAAGGACCGCTTCACCGGCGAAGTGGCCCCGGTGGCGGTGCGCGTGCTGGATGAACTGTCACGGCCCCTCTTGGCGCACGGCCGGCTGACGGACGTGGCCACGATGGTGACCGCGGACTTCGACGGCGACGGCATCCAGGACCTCGCGGTGGGACAGCGCGAGAGCGAACTGGCGCGGCCCACCGGCGGCGCGGTGTTCGTCTACAAGGGCAGCGCGTCGGGCCTGCCCACGAAGCCCACCTGGGTGCTGGCGGGTGAGACGGAAGGCGCGCTCTTTGGCGACATGCTGGCCGCGGGCGACCTGGACGGCGACGGGCGAGCGGACCTGGCGGTGTCGTCGCCGGGCGCGGACGTCACCATCGGCGACTCGGGCGCGGTGTACCTCTACACGTTCAAGGCGGGGCAGCCGCCCGCGCTCTTGCGACCGGCGCTCACCGGCCTGGGCCGTGGCGGCTTCGGCACGGGCATGGCCATCGCGGACGCGGATGGCGACGGGGACCTGGACCTGTTCGTGGGCTCGCCCGCGGGCGACCTGTCCAGCATCTCCGGCATCAGCCGGCGCGGCGTGGTGGACATCTTCCTGCTCAGCAAGGGCCAGCCTGTCCCGGACCTCCCGGCGGTGCGTCTGGGCGGACAGGACCTGAAGGTGGACGGTGGCTTCGTCCTGCGCAGCAACACGGAGCTGGGGCGCGCCATCGTGGTGGCGGACCTCAACGACGACGGCCGGCCGGACCTGGCGTCGCTCAGCAAGCTGACCCGCTACAAGGCGGACGGCACCACCGACGGCCAGCAGATGGGCGTGGCGGTGTACTTCGCGCGCGACGCGGCGCCGCGCTTCCGCCCCACCGCGGACCTGTACGTGCTTCCGTCCAACACCGCCGTGGAGACCCTGGGCAACGAGGGCACGTGGCGGCTGGGCGCGATCGCCGGCGAAGGCAGCCGGCCCCCGCTGCTGCTGGTGATGGCGGACAAGGCGGACTCGCCGGACCTGAGCAAGGTGGGCGGCGTGGCGGCGCAGGTGGACGCGGGTGGTGCGTTCCTGTTCGACCTGCGCGGCAACTCGCCTTCGGGCGACCCGGCGGACAAGCCCGTGAAGGTGCCGCTCGCGGACGCGTTCGGGCGGCTCTACGGCGATGCGCGCAGCATCACCGCGACCCGGAGCTGGACGGTGATGGACGTGGATGGCGCGGCGGGACCGGAGCTGCTCCTGGGCGCGCCGTACGCGACGGCGACGGCGGGCACGACGCAGTTGGGCAACGCGGGCAAGGTGCTGGTGTTCCCGCTGGCCACGCTCGCGAAGGGCAGCGTGCAGAACAAGCCGCTGGTGGCGCTGGGCGGCGCGGCGAAGGCGGAGGTGCTGGGCTCCGGGCTGGTGGCGTGGCCGCTGCCGTCGGGCCCGGTGCTGGCGGGCTTCTCCGGCCGGGCTTCTTCCGCGCAGGGCGCCTTCACCGGACGCGTGGATGTCTTCCAGAAGGCGGGCGGGACGCTGGCCGAGTGGACGCGCAGTGGCCTGGAGGTGACGACGAAGGCCAGCATGGAGCGCTTCGGTGAGTCGGTGGCGGTGGCCCGGCTGGCCAACCGCGTGATGGCGGTGGTGGGCGCGCAGGGCTTCTCCGGGCCGGGCCCCAATGGCGACGGCAACGACCTCAACGTGGGCCGCGCGTACACGTTCGACACGGCGGAGCCCGCGAAGGCGACGGTGGCGGGCGAGGGCGCGAGCTCTCCGTGGGTGGGCGGACGCAACGTGGGCGTGGATGTGGCGTTCACGGACTTCAACGGCGATGGCCGGCCGGACATGGTGGCGGGCGCCACGGGCCTGGTCATCGCGGGCACGAATTCGCCCGCGGGGGACAAGGACGTCTACGCGTCGACCACGTGCATGACGACGGGCACGCAGTCGTTTGGCGGACTCCTGGTGTCGCTGGGCCAGACGGACGGCACCTTCAAGCCGGGCTACCGCGTGTTCGGGCCGGCGACCATCGCCGGCTGCGCGGACCCCGCGGCCGCCACCTGCAAGCGCGCCCTGATGGGCCGGGGCGTGGTCGGTGGTTTCGACTTCAACGGCGACGGCAAGCAGGACCTGGCCGTGCTGCGCGACAAGGGCTTCGACCTGTTCCTGGGCCGCGCGCCGGAGGACGCCTCGCTCGCGAAGCTCACCCTCGCGTGCGACCCCGTCTACTCCTGGCCCACCTCCGTGCAGCAGACCACCGCGCCCGCGTCGCTGGGCGACCTGAACGCGGACGGCTGCGACGAGGTGGCGTGGCGCTACTCGGACGGCACGCGCTCCGGCATCGTCGTGCTCTACGGCTACGACGCCGGGGGCACGCGGTGCGGTGGGCGGACGACCGCGTCGATGGTGCGCATCTCGGGTGACAGCGAGGTGGCGCTCAACAACATCAACCTGGGGATGGCCAGCACGCGCGCGGGCCGCTTCCTGGGCGACACGCGGGACTTCATCGCCGTGACGGCCAACAACTTCCTGGTGGAGGGCGTGAGCCAGCCTGCGGTGCTGCTCTACAACGTGGCGGCGCTCAACGCGCTCCGTCCCACCACCGGTGAGGCGCTGGTGGCCGCATACGGCACCGGAGCCTCGGACCTGAAGCCGCTGACGGTGACCTACCGCTCGCGCGCGGTGGGCTTCGGCACGTCGCTGGCGGGTGGTAAGGACCTGAACGGCGACGGCGTGCCGGACCTGTGGGTGGGCGCGCCAGGCGCGTCGGTGGCCTCGGATGGCGGAGGCGCGGCGTTCCTCTTCGCCGGTGGTCCGAAGTCGCAGGGCGCGCTGTCCCCGTTCGTGCTGGTGGTGGGCGACGGCACGGAGCGCAGCTCGCTGGGCCAGTCGCTCGCGGTCATCCCCGGCAGCGGAGGCTCACCGCCGACCGTCATCATTGGCGCGCCGAAGAGCTACCGCACCGGCACGCAGAACGGCACCGCGTTCTCCCTGCCCCTGCCGTTCTGAGGCAGGGCGTCACACCGACGCTTCCGGAGGCACCTTCGCCTCCGGAGGCTCGCGGTTGGCGATGGCCGCCGCGGTGAGGATGAGCACGCCGCCCGCCAGGAGCGACGGCGTGAGCGGCTCACCCAAGAGCGCCACGCCCAGCGTCACCGCGACCAGCGTGTCCAGGAGCGCCATCGCGCCCAGGGCCGCCAGCGAGATGCGCGGCAGGAGCCAGTACAGGCACTGGTAGGTGATGACCGTCCCGCCCAGCGCCAGGTACAGCAGCGCGCCAATGGCCCGGGGCGTCCAGTGCATCGGCTGGTTCCACTCCAGCAGCGCGGAGGCCCCCAGCAGCAGCACCGCGCTGCTCAGCGTCTGCACCAGCGTGAGCAGGTGGGGCGGCACGTGCGTCATGTGCTGGCGCACCAGCACGTTGGCCACCGCCACCACCGACGCCGCGCCCAGCGTCATCCCGCACCCGAGCAGCACCTGGGTGGACAGGCTCAGCGACACCAGCTCCTGGTGCTGGAGCGCCACCACGCCCGTCAGTCCCAGGCAGGCCGCGAAGAGCTTCTGCGGGGTGAGCGGCTGGTCCGGCAACAGCACGCGTCCCACCAGCAGCAGCCACACGGGGAAGGTGGAGAAGAGGAGCGCGGACCAGCTCGACGGAATCCATTGCTGCGCCACGAAGAGCAGTCCGAAGGGCACCGCCAGTTGGAGCACGCCAATCCCCGCGATGCGCCACCCGGTGCCGCCGCCCAGCGCCGCGCCGCGCGAGCGGGCGAAGGGCAGCAGCGCCACCCCGGCGATGAGCATGCGCGTGCCCACGAACCGCAGGGGCGGCAGGTCCTCCAGCCCCACCTTCACCACGGCCCACGTGGAGCCCCAGGTGATGAAGCAGATGGCGTAGGCGAGGGCGATCTTCCAACGCGGCGCGGGCTTCGCGGCGCTGCTCACTGCGGTGACGGACGACATGGCGGCGCGGGCAGTAGCACGCGCCCCGTCGCTTTGGCGAAACATCCGGTCAGGGCGCGGCGCGTCAGCCGGCGGCTCACTCGCCGGGCAGCGTCTGCTTCACGCGCAGCACGGGCGCGAACAGGTCACCCACGGCCTCCAGGCGCTTGCGCAGCGTCTTGAGGCGGAAGCGGTGCGGATCCAACCGGGCGGTGACTTCGCTCCAGTCGAGCGGCGCGGAGAACGGCGCGCCCTCCACGGCGCGCAGCGAGTAGGGCGCCACCACCGTCTTGCCGCGCGCGTTCTGCCCCACATCCAGGTAGAGCCGGCCGCCGCGCTTACCCACGGAGCGCTCCGTGGTGGCGATGTCGCCCAGCGCTTCCTCCAGCTCCGCCACCCGTGCGTTCGCGAACGCCAGCGCGCGCGCATAGGTGTGTCCCGGGGCCAGGGGCACCAGCACGTGCAGGCCGCGCTTGCCGGAGGTCTTCGGGAAGGACTGGAGCCCCAACGCGTCCAGGCGGGCGTGAAGGCGCCTGGCCACCTTCACGAGGTCCTTCCAGCCACCGGTGCCGGGGTCCAGGTCGAACACCACGAAGTCCGGCTGCGCCAGCCGGGGCGCGTGGCTCAGCCACATGTGCAGGGTGAGCGCGGACTGGTTGGCGAGCCACAGGAGCGCATCCGCGTCCTTCACGTTGACGTGTCGCAGGGACTTGCCTTCGTGGCGCACGCGCAGCGTGGGCAGCCAGGAGGGGATGCCGGACAGTTCGTGCCGGAAGAAGCCCGGGGCCTCGATGCCCGCGGGCCACTGCTGGTGGGCCAGGGGACGGTCCGCGAGCACGGGCACCAACAGCGGCGCCACGTCCCGGTAGTACCCGAACACGTCCGCCTTCGTGAGGCCGGAGTCCGGGAACAGCACGCGGTCGCCATGCGTGAGCAGGGCCTCCGTGTCGCGCTCCGGGCGTTTCGCGCTCGTCCTGTCCGAAGCCTTCGTTGGAGCCCGATGGGTCGTGGTGCGAGCGGAGGCCTGGGCCGGTGCTCGCCGGACGCCCTTCGCGGTCCGGGTGCTCTCGGTGGGGGCGGGGCGTTCGCGCACGACGTCGCGGGGCTGCTTGTCGCTCCGGAGGCCCTGGAACACGGGGTGGCGCAGGCGGCCATCCCGGGTCCATTCCGTGAACCGCACCTGGGCCACGTACTTCGGCTTCACCCAGACGGTCTCCGTGTTGGCGGCTGCATCCACGGCGCTGGGCTTCTTCGTGCGCGTGGCGTCCAGCAACCAGCGCAGCTCCCGGCGGTCCGACGTGGTGTAGCCAGTGCCCACCTTGCCCACGTCGTGGAAGCCGTCCTTGCCCCGGACGCCCACGCGCAGCGCGCCAATCTCCGATTTCGCCTGGGCGTTCTTGATGGGCAGGTAGCCCAGGATGACGACCTCCTGGCCCGCGACCACCTTCAGCTTCAGCCAGTCCCCGGAGCGCGTGCCCGTGTAGGGCGAATCCTTGCGCTTGGCGATGATGCCCTCCCAACCCTTGCGCCGCGCCTCCAGCAGCGCGCGCGACAGCGGCAGCTCCAGCCGCTCGGAGGCCTGGAGCGGAAGCTCGACGGAGGCCATCAGCTTCTCCAGCCGTGCGCGGCGCTCCTCGTAGGGCAGCCCCCGCAGGTCCTCGCCGTTCAGCCACAGCACGTCGAACACCACGAACCGCTGCTCCGCGCCCTCCTCCGTGTGTTGGAGGAGCTGGAAGTTCGAGCGGCCCTTCTTGTCGAGCGCGATGACCTCTCCGTCCACCACCACGTCGCTCACCGGCAGGGTGCGCAGCGAGGCGGTGATCCGTCCGAAGCGGCTCGACAGGTCGTTGCCCCTGCGACTCTGGAAGGCAATCTTGTCGCGCGTGAGGGCGAACACCGCGCGGAAGCCGTCGTACTTCACCTCGTAGGCATGCGTTTCGTCGTGCGCTTCGTCGGGCACCGCGAGCCGCGCCAGCATGGGCGGCCACACCCGTTCGAGCAGCTTCTCTGGCGTCGCCGGAGCCTTCTGCTCCTTCGACGGCGCGGGGTGCGCCTTCATCCGCGAGGGCGCCACGGGCTTCTTGCGCAGCACCCCCGGCTTGCGCGGTCCACGCGTCTGCTTCCGTCCGCTCTTCACGGACTCGGGCCGCTCGACGGTGACGTCGTAGCCGGGCCGTGCCTCCTCATCCTTCGCCTTGAAGAAGAGCCACTGCGTCTTGCCGCCGCGTGGACGCGTGCGGATGAGGTGCCAGCGTCCCTGGAGCTTCTGACCCCGCAGCACGACCTCCAGGTGTCCGCGTGCGAGCTGGGCGTCGGCCTGACCCGGAGGCACCGTCTCGAAGGTGCCGGACTCCCAGAGCAGCGAATCGCCTCCGCCGTACTCCTCATCCGGGATGTGGCCCTCGAAGTCCGCGTAGGAGCGCGGGTGGTCCTCGGTCTGGACCGCGAGCCGCTTCTGCGCGGGGTCGTGGCTGGGTCCCTTGGGGATGGCCCAGCTCACCAGCACGCCGCCAATCTCCAGGCGCAGGTCGTAGTGCAGCCGGGTGGCGTCGTGCTTGTGCACCACGAAGACGGGCTCGCCCGCCGCCCGGGTCACCGCGCCAGGTGCTGGCTCGGGCGTGCGGAGGAAGTCGCGCTTCGTGCGGTAGCGCTCCAGGCGCTTCTCTGTCTCGGAGGTCTTCACGCCCCAACGCTCTTCACCGGACCCGGTAGGTGCAATTCCCTACATCGACTGGAGGGCGACCGGGGAGGCAGCCCCTCTGTTCCTGCTGCGGCCCGCCTGACGAAAGCCGCGGGCATGCAGTTCCTGTCCTCTTGGGGTCGTCCGCCTGCTCTGGGGGCGATGAACCGATGGGTGCTCGGGAGGGCGGTTGGTTCCGGGAGGAAGAGTCCCCACATTGGCGAGGCCTTTGCACTCGCATGGAGGAGGCGCCCATGGCCGACAAGTCCGAAGTGGCACGTCTGCACAGCCTGGCCCAACTCGATGCCGATGCGGTGGGGGCCTATGACGTGGCCATCTCGCGCATCCCGCATCCCCTGGTGCGCGAGCGCCTCAACAGCTTCCGCGCGGACCACCTGCGCCACGTGCAGGACCTCAACACGTGCATCCGCGACCTGGGCGGCGAACCGGTGGCGCTGCGCTCGGACCTCAAGGGCTCCGCCATGAAGGGCCTGACGGCGATGACGGGCCTGATGGGCACGGAGGCCACGCTGTGGGCCATGCTCGGCAACGAGGAGCTCTTCGACCGGGCCTATGAGCTGGCGCTCCAGTTCGAGTGGACCCCAGAGGTGAAGGACCTCATCCGGCAGCACCGCGAGGACGAACGGCGCCACGGCACGTGGATCCGCGACGCGGCGCGCACCCGTCCCTGGGTGGAAGGCCGCATCCCCTTCATGGAAGGCGCCGAGCAGGGGGCCTGACCCGAAGGGCGCTGCTGCGGTCCTCCGGGGGCTGGCGTACGCTGCCCCGCGTGAGCGACATCACTGTCTATCAACCCGACTTCCTCTTCGTGGACGGTCGGTTCCAGGAAGGCCTCGCGCTGGCGGTGGGCGCGGACGGACGCGTGCTGGACGCGGTGCCCGAGGGCGCGCGCGTGGAGCGGCTCCCGGGCCGCGCGCTGCTGCCAGGACTCGTCAACGGCCACTCGCACGCGTTCCAGCGGCTCATCCGAGGGCGCACCGAGTACGTGGCCTCGGGCCGGGGACAGGACGACTTCTGGTCCTGGCGCGAGGCGATGTACCGCGCCGCGGAAGCGCTGACGCCGGAGGAGGTCTACGTCGCCTCCCGGCAGGTGTTCGTGGAGATGGCGCTCGCGGGCATCACCGCGGTGGGCGAGTTCCACTACCTGCACCACCAGTCGGACGGGACGCCCTATGCGGACCGCAACGAGCTGGCGCACGCGGTCATCCGCGCGGCCACCGACGTCGGTCTGCGCATCTGTCTGCTGCGGGTGGGCTACGCGAGGGCGGGCTTCAACGTGGCCGCGAATCCACGCCAGCGCCGCTTCATCGACCCGGACGTGGACGCGTTCCTGTCCACCACGGAAGCGCTGGCCCGGGCGGTGCGCGGCGACGCGCGGGTGAACGTGGGGCTGGCGCCGCACAGCGTGCGCGCGGTGTCGAAGGAGTGGCTGGCCCGGGTGGAGGGCGACGCGCCGGTGGGCATGCCCATCCACATGCACGTGGCGGAGCAGCCCAAGGAGATTGAAGCGTGTCTGGCGGAGCACGGACTGCGCCCGGTGGAGCTGCTGGCGGACCTGGGCCTGCTGGGCGGGCGCTTCACGGCGGTGCACGGCGTGCACCTGACGGACGACGAGGTGCAGTTGCTGGGTCGGTCGGAGACCACGGTGTGCGCGTGTCCGTCCACGGAGCGCAACCTGGGGGATGGCATCGTGCCGGCGGACGCGCTGGTCCGGGCCGGGGCGCGCGTGAGCCTGGGGTCGGACAGCCAGACGGCGGTGGACCTGCTGGACGAGGCGCGCCAGTTGGAGCAGCACCTGCGGCTGTCGCGGCTGCGCCGGGCGGTTTTGGATCCAGGGACGGGCACGTTGGACGGACTGGCGGCGCGGCTGTTGGACATGGCCACGGTGCAGGGCGCGCACAGCCTGGGCCTGGAGACGGGAGCGCTGACGCCGGGTGCGCCGGCGGACTTCTTCACGGTGGACCTGCGGCATCCGTCGCTGGTGGGCGCGGGGCTCGCGTCGCTGCTGCCGGGCATCGTCTTTGGCGCGACGGCGGGGGCGGTGCGGGAGGTCGCGGTGGCGGGATTCTTGACATGCTGGGCCTCGTCGAGGACGACCACGTCCCACTCTGGGTC
>NZ_RAVZ01000760.1 GCF_003611635.1 Corallococcus terminator
GAGTGGAAGCGCCTGCGCGCCGCTGACGCGGCCTGAAGCCTCGCGTTTCAATCGGTCGCGCCGCTCGTCACGCACGCTTCCCGTCCGCCCTCAAGCGATCCGGCACGTCGTTGGCCGGACGGTTACGTCTCTTCGCCTGTTCGTACTTCGAGGACCGGGCGCTCGGCGTGTCGTTGGCGTCGTGGGTGCTCAGGACGTCGTCCACCCTGGAGCGCGTCTCAAACGACGTCTGGGTGTATTTCGAATCCAGTTCGTCCTGGGGCGGCATGTCTGGCTCCGGGCAGGGTGGGCCCTGCCTGGGTGGAGAAAGCGAATCGGATGGCGGATCTGCCTTCCGACCTCGCTGTTGCCCGGCGGCTTCGACCATTCGGAACCGGTGGTGCAGCTCCCCAAGCTTCAGCGGTGCCGTCTCATTGGGACAGCCGTCCTTCGGGGGCTCTCCGCTCGGTCCCGAGGGGAGGGTGCCCTTCCACCAGGGGGGCCCTGTCCGCGCCGCGCGGCTGCCGGCGCGCGGGGGCCCCGGACACTCTTCGTCCCACTGCGCAACGGAGCGCTTCAGCGGCGCACGCCCAGGGCCACGGTGTTGGCGGTACGCCCGGCCTTCAGCGCCGCGGTGGACCGCGGTGGCGCACGGAGGAGGGCGGTGGACGGGGGAAGCGCGGGCTGGGGGG
>NZ_RAVZ01000761.1 GCF_003611635.1 Corallococcus terminator
CCCCGAACCTCCCGGACGTTCCGCCGGGAGAAGCACGGGACGCCACGGACATCGCGCCGGGCACCGAGGCGAAAGCGACGGGACTGCCTCCGTTGCCCCTGGGGTCGCCTTCGGAGAAGCGGTTGGCGCGGCGGCTGTCCGGCCTTTTCAAACAACTGCGAGCGCGGGCGAAGGACGTGGACGCGGAGGGAGAGCTGCGGGGCAGACTGGTGCAGCAATACCGGGCGGCGGTGGACGCGGAGGAGCCGGAGCGCGTGCGCATCCACCTGGCGCTGGATGCCTGGGAGAAGGTGCTGGCCGAGCGCATTGCCCTGCATGACGCGCCTCCCCCCGTCGTCCAACCCGTGGTGCCACGGCATCCACCGCTCGTGATTCCCAATCTGCCCGCGCTGCCCCGGGGCAGCCCTGCTGAGCTGAAGCTGGCCCAGCGCCTGGACCGGCTCGTCGCGGAGCTGCGCCAGCGCACCCGGGGGCAGGACATCGCCCCGGACCTCACGCGACAGCTCGTGAAGCTCTACGGCTCCGCCGCGGGGGAACAGACGGCCACCCAGCGCATGGAGGTGAATCAGGCGCTGGACACGTGGCAGGAGCAGTTGAAGGCGCGCCTCCCGAAGTGAGCCGAAGCCGGCATTCCCCGACGGCAGGAGCGCGGGGCGGGGAGAATCGGGG
>NZ_RAVZ01000762.1 GCF_003611635.1 Corallococcus terminator
TCCCAGGACCATGTCGCCCTCTTGGATGGCCAGGCCATCCACCTCGACATAAGTCACCGGGACGTACTTCTCCCTCTCCACGTTCCAAACATAGCCCTCGCGAAGCGGGGCCTCCGCCGGCACTCGGGCCATCTCCGGGTCCAGGCTGGGACTCGGCGCCAGGTTCTCCTCGCCACAGGCCGTGAGCAGCAAGCTCGGAATGAAAAGCAAGGCCAACGCCGACCTTGAGAGGTTTCGGGGCATGGTGTCTCCACTTCTTGTGAGGGATTCGCAGCGGGCGTATAGCAGAGTGCGCCTAGTGTTGTTGCGAGGAGTAGCACAGGAATCTCGTGAAGGGATCCGCCGCAGCAGGCCCTCCAAGAAAAAATATGCCTATCACTTTAGTTGACCGTTAACCGGACAGTCTGATCGGCCGTAGGGGCGGAACGCTCAGCGCCCGCCGACGGCGCAGGTACCCGCGCCACCTGCCTTTCACCGTCGGACGATGGAGGCAGGTGACACGTAAGGACCTCACGCAGGGGTGTGCACCGGGGCCGGCAACGGCAGCAGGTCCAGATTGGCCGGTTAACTGGGAGGCTGATCGACAAGGTCTTCCGGGCGGATTATCCGGTCAGTTGACCGTTCACCGGCCAATCCGAACGCAGACGTCTGCGGTCGGGGCCCAGAGG
>NZ_RAVZ01000763.1 GCF_003611635.1 Corallococcus terminator
GGGCACGCGGGGGCTGGCTGCGGACCGCCATGGCCGCCAGCTCCGCCGACTCGTCCTCGCTGGAGCTGTAGGTGGGCGTGTCGCCGTAGAGGCGCGCCGAATAGGAGGGACCCGAGCGCTGGTAGACGGGGGCCGGCGCGTCGCAGCAGTCGTCGTCATCGTCGTCGGGCGGCGTGTACGAGGACGCCTCGTGCGTGCGCGAGGGCTTGATGGGGCTCGCCTCGTGGACACGGGAGTCCTTGTCGTCGTCCTTGCTGGAGGAGGTGTCCGCCGACTTCTTGCCGAAGCGCGCCTCGGCGGCGGGAGCGGCCAGGAGGAGGCCGACGACGAGTCCGGCGCACAGCGTGGGGCGCGAGGCAGACACGGGAAGCTCCAGGGTCAGGGGAGGGGTACGGGCCCCCTGTTCCCCTCGACGTGGGGCCGCGCGCGTTTATTCAAACCCTCGCGCGCGTGCTTCAGCGGCGGGCCATCTTCTTCGCCTTGCCCTTCGCGTCGCGCTTCACCGGCCGGGAGGGCGGTTCGGTGCGCGCCACGGCCACGCTCTCCGGCGTCACCGGCGTGGGGGACAGCCGCAGCGTGACGCGCCGGTTGAGGGCGCGGTTGGGCGGGCTGTCCGCGGGAACCCTCGGGCGGTGCGCGGCGTGGCCGCTGTCTCTTATACA
>NZ_RAVZ01000764.1 GCF_003611635.1 Corallococcus terminator
CCGCGGGGGATGGTTTGGGAACATCCCCCCCTTCGGGGTAAGGCTGCATTCCGGGTGAGAGGTGGCGCCAATTCCTGCCCCGTGTGCCTCGCGTTGTCCGGGCGCCCGGACAACGACTGCCGTCGGCCGTGCTTCTTCTCCCGATGGGTGCCCACGGGACGGCCCCTGTCCACCGCGAAGCCTCCGACGCAAGACAGTGGGGCCCAAGAATTTCCGCCTTAATTTTGTATGTGTTTGTGATATCTTTGAGCCCTCTGGGTTGTAGCGGGAGGTTGCTATGGCAAGTGCTGTCTTTGTGCGCCTTGTATTCCTGGTGGCCGCCGCCATCGTGCTGGTGTCCGTGCGCCTCTTTGCGCCTGGCGCCGTCGGCGCCTTTGTCGTTGGCGGCGTCCTCCTTCTGGCGCTGGGCGCGTACGCCGCGCCCCGCCTTCGCCGGCTGTCCTCACCTCTCGCGGAGCCTCCGGACGCGCCCTCACTTCCGGAGCGCTGCGATTGCGGCTATCGCCTCGTCGATGCCGAGGCGGCCTCCCGTCGCCTCCAGTACCTTGCCGAGAGGGTAGGGGCCCGCACGTCAGGTGCCCTCGCGGACCTGTCCGAAGGGGTGGACTATGTGTCTCCCGAAGCTGGACACGACACCCTCAGGG
>NZ_RAVZ01000765.1 GCF_003611635.1 Corallococcus terminator
CACCAGCACCGCCGCCCCCACCCCCTCGGTGTCCGTCACCACGTTGAAACAGTGGTGCATTCCATAGATGAGGTACATGTACGCGCGCCCCGCCGGCCCGAACATCACCTCCGTGCGAGGGGTGAGCCCCTTGGAGGCATGGCATGCCAGGTCATGCTCGCCCAGGTAGGCCTCCACCTCCACGATGCGGCCCACGCGCCGGCCCTTCACCCCGTCCACCACCAGCAGCGTTCCCAACAGGTCGCGCGCCACCTCCAGCGCGGGGCGGGCATAGAAGGTCAGGGGGAGCGGGCTCATGGGGTGCGGTCCATTCTACCTCCGGGGGGTGTCCGTCCACCGCAGGGCGATTCTCGCGGCCCCAACTTCCAAAACTTCCAACAGACAACCTCCGCGCGCTGAACAAGCAGGCACCTTCGAACACCTGGGTGACAGCAGTTCACAGCGGCCCGTGGGTGGGGCAGATTGCGCCGCATGTCCACTCCTGGCCGGCTCTCCGGTCTCCTGCTTCCCCTCTTCTCCCTGCGTTCCCGGACGGACTTCGGCATTGGCGACTTCGGCGCGATGGATGGCCTGTTCGCCTGGATGAAGGCCGCGCGTCAGCGCCTGCTGATGGTGCTGCCC
>NZ_RAVZ01000766.1 GCF_003611635.1 Corallococcus terminator
ACGGTAAAACACGCCACCCCCCTGCTGGTTGTGCGGAACGCACCACCATAATGAGGGGTTGCGGTATGGGGTTGCACTCCCTCCCCCTGCCCTGCGTTGACCGCGCGCCCGGACCACGACTGCCGGGAAGCACTGCACCAACTTGCCGTGAAAGCCCCAGGGCCGGCCCAGGCCCGCTTTTCCCTTCTCCTCCCCTGAGCCCCTTCTCACATACGTCTACGGAAGACTTATCCGGCCAAACGACATAACACACCTTATCAGACACAATTAAAAACCCAGAAAATACGGGCACTTATGCGACTTCCAGCGCCCCGAGTTCGTTATCTGGACGTCGAGTCGGTGGCATGAACGACCCGGTCGCTCGCGTTTCCACCCGGCCCCATGACCCTGGCTACGGGTGTCCCCATGCGGCTGGCTCGTGGCACACGTTTGGAATACGGCCTCTGTGGAGGTGAGGTCGGGTCAGGCGCCTGCGCGTCTTTCGGTGCGCCGCGCGCTAAGCACGCGGCGCACCGATTCTCCTACCGAGACCGCGCTGAAATCAGGGCACACCGTCCCATCGCGGTATCGCGGACAGCGACTTAGAGGCCGTTGGTGACCACGGTCACGGTGCTGGAGCC
>NZ_RAVZ01000767.1 GCF_003611635.1 Corallococcus terminator
GACCTGTAGGAACCTCCCGCCGAGTCCGCGAGCAGTTCGACGGTAGGGGCCACGGTGTCACGTCGAATATCAGTCTTGATCAGGTAAGGAGCGACAGGGACTGTCAGTCCGCTGTTTGCCGGCAGCGCGGCGTCCACGCCCCACACGAAATAGGTTGTCGAGGTATCGACGACCGCCGGCAGCGTCACGCTCCACGTCCCATTCCCGTTGCGCGTGGCGGAGACGGTTTCCGTCAGCGCGCCGGAACGTCGGCCGAAGATACCCGTGACGCCAGCACCGACGTCTGCGGGGGAGACGGTGAGCGTCACCGTATTCGCGTTGGTGTAGGGCGGCGGTGTGACGGCGAAGGAGAGGACGGGCGGAGTGCGGTCGAGCGCGAACGCGGCCGGCTTCGAGGTGCAGTTGCCAACGACGTCGCACGCCTTGAACGTGGCCGTCACCGGCCCATCGCCGTTGTTCGCGGCGGGGGACCAACTTCCCACCAGGTGCTGCAACCCCGACGTGGCCGCACCCGGCAGGCCCGTGAGCGCGTGGGACACAAGCCCGTTGGCATCCGTGGCGTCGGCGGCCACCGGCACGGCCGCCGCGCCGTAGAAG
>NZ_RAVZ01000768.1 GCF_003611635.1 Corallococcus terminator
CTGCGCGCGCGGCTGCCCGAGTACATGGTGCCCGCCGCCTTCGTCGGCCTGGAGGCCCTGCCCCTCACCACCAACGGCAAGGTGGACCGCCGCGAGCTTCCCGCCCCCACGGCAAGCACGTCCTCCCGCGAGGACGACGCGCCCCTGACACCGCTCCAGGAGCAACTGGCGGCGCTGTTCCGTGAAGTGCTGCGCGTGGAGCGCGTAGGCGCGCACGATGACTTCTTCGATTTGGGTGGGCACTCACTGCTGGCCACGCAGCTCGTCACGCGGGTGGCCGCGCGGTTCGGCGTGGACCTGCCCCTGCGCACGCTGTTCGAAGCGCCCACGCTGGTGCAGCTCTCGGAGCGCATCCAAGCGCTGCCGTCGCGCACCGTCACTCCTCCGATTCCCACGGTGCCTCGCGAGGGCGACCTGCCGCTGTCGTTCGCGCAGCAGCGCATGTGGTTCCTGGAGCAGTTGGAGCCGGGACAGGCGCTCTACAACATCCCCCTGGCGCTGCGGCTCACCGGTGCCCTGGACGTGGAGGTGCTGCGCCGCACCTTCGCGGAAATCGTCCTCCGGCACGAACCGCTGCGCACCACCTTCCTGGAG
>NZ_RAVZ01000769.1 GCF_003611635.1 Corallococcus terminator
CGGTCCCCACCGAAGAAGGCGTTGCGCAGGGCCGCCAGCGCTCCGGGCTCCTCGCGCGCCATCTCATGGAAGAGGGCGGTGGTGAGCAGCACCGTGGTGGCGCCCACCTCGCGCAGCTTCCGCGCGAGGTGCGGCGGGGACAGCGTCACGTCTCGGGGGAGGATGACGAGCCGCGCACCGTTGAGCAGCGCGCCCCAGACTTCGAAGGTGGCCGCGTCGAAGGACGCCGTGGACACCTGGGCGATGCAGTCTTGCGGCGTCAGGCGGACGTAGTTCGTGTCCCGCACCAGGTGGACGATGGAGCGGTGCTCCACGCCAGCGCCCTTCGGCGTTCCCGTCGAGCCCGACGTGTAGAGCACGTACGCGAGCTGGCCCGGCAGCACCGGCACGCCGTCAGGCGCCGTGGTGGCATGGCGCTCCAGCGCGTCGGGCTGCGCGTCCAGGCACACCGTGGGCCAGGACTGCTCCAGCAAGGACGGCAGCAGCGAGCGCTCCGTCACCACCGCGGACAGGCCCGCGTCCTGGAACATGAACGTCAGGCGCTGCTGCGGGTAGGACGGGTCCAACGGCACGTAGCAGCCGCCGGCCTTGAG
>NZ_RAVZ01000076.1 GCF_003611635.1 Corallococcus terminator
CCGCTCCATCGTCGCGCGCCCCCTGACGCCGGAGGCCTTCGCGCCCTTCGGCGACGTCGTGTCCGCCGGCCTCAAGAGCGGTGCGTCCGCGAACCAGGGCACGGCGGTGCGCTTCGACTGGTCTGCGAAGCTGGAGAGCGACCGCGCGGGAGCGAAGCCCAACCTCGCGGTGTTCCGGTCGGTGCCGCAGCCCCTGCCCTTCCAGGTGAAGCTGCTCGAACACCACCCGCGCTCCAGCCAGGCGTTCCTGCCCATGCGCTGCTCGCGGTTCCTGGTGTGCGTCGCGCCGACCTCGCCGTCGGGCGGCCCTGACCTGGACGGGCTCGTCGCGTTCGTCTGCGGCCCCGCCCAGGGCATCAACTACCACCGGGGCGTCTGGCACCACCCCATCATCGCGCTCGACGCCCCCGCCGAGTTCGCGATGCTCGCGTGGGAGGACGGGACCGCGGAGGACTGCGTCGTGCGCCAGTTCTCCGCCCCCGTCTCCGTGCGCGTCGGGGACTGAAGCCCAGCGCCCTACTTCGGCTGGCTCCCGAGCCACGCGCGCCACGCTTCGGCGGTGTCGTGCTTCTCTCCGGACAGCCGCTCCAGCACCTCGACCGCGGGCTCCCGGTTGATGGGCTGCTGGAGCGCCGCCATCGCGACCAGGCTCTCACCGAGCTGACGGATGAGCCCGGCCCGGTGCGCTCTCAGGGCCTCCGGTGAGAGGTCTTCCAGCAGGTACGAGAGCAGGAAGAGGGACTTGTTGCGGTCGCTCGTCGTCGGCATCGAGGCCGCATCCACGACCGTGGCCACATCCAGCAGCGGCTCCTTCGCCACCTCCTGCGTCGCGGTCAGCACGCGCAGCACGTTGTTGCGCACCGTCGAGGAGGGGTCGCGGATGGAGGGCACCAGGCGCCGGACGGTCTCCTGCGCGGTGGGCGCATAGGCCAGCAGGAACGCGGCGGCCGCCCGGTGCTCCTCGTTCGCGTCCTCGCGCAGCACCGCCGTCAACGCGTCCAGCGACTTCGGGACCTTCTCCAGGAACTCCGGCTCATAGCCCGCGAGGTCCGGATGACCGAAGCCTCCAATGCAGTGGGCGACCTGGCAGACGGACGTCTCCGGGTCGAGCTGTCCATGGATTTGAAGCGGCATCACGCGCTGGAAGTAGGCGTTCCACCGGGCCAGCAGTCCTTCGGGATCCGTGGGATGGCCCTGGGGCGCCGGGAGGAAGCGCAGCCGGGCCGCGTCCTCGGCGTCCACCAGGTCCACCGTCACGAAGGCACTGCCCTTCAGCTCCGACGCGAAGAAGATGCTCATCCCCACCCTGGCGAAGGCCAGGTTGAACTGCTTGCGCAGCGCGGCCTCCTTCTGGGCGAAGAGCGCGCCGCTGTGCACGATGGGTTTGCCCACCTCCAAGCCCATCACCCGGCGGACCGCCTCCACATCCGCCCTCCGGGAACCGAAGGTATCCACGCCCGCGAGCGTGGGCACCGGGAGCGGTGGCTCCGGGGCCTTCTGGAGGTTGGCCCGGGCCTGCGCGACGATGTCCCCCCACGGCGCCAGCGCGTGCAGCGGCGCCAGCTCCGGGTTGTACTGGAGATGATCCGCGTCGAAGTAGCCGCCCTGGACCGCGCGCTGCAACACCTCCACCGCCGCCTGCGTGTTGCCCGCGAGCGCGTCGCATCCCGCCGCGCGATAGAGGGATTCCGCCCGGGCCGCCCCGTCCGTGTCCGCTGCCGCGGCCGCGCGGAACCCCTCGGCGCAGCGCGGGAAATCCAGCGCCTCGTAGGACTGCTCGGCCGACGCCGTGAGCGTCTCCGCCCGGGCGCCCTGCTCCGGGCCCGCAGCCTTCGAGGAATGCGCACAGCCCGTGCCCAGCACGGCCATGCACAGCGTCATCACGACCCTCATTCCGGACCTTCCTTTCGGAAAAGAACCCATCTCATGCAAGCTTCGGGTGCGTTTCAAGGAGGGCACGCATGGCGAACGCCGTATCGAAGACCGCGTACTACACCCTGGGCTGCCGGGTGGCGGACGCGCGAAAGCCACGCCCCCTGTGCGGTGACACCTTCGCCGCGCGGTTCATGAACGACGAGGCGAAGCAGGTCTGGGAGCGCTTCAAGTCCTTCACCCAGCCCAATGCCAGCAATGCCGCGCGGCATCAGATCATCGACACGCTCGTGCAGGAGGAGTTGGACAAGCAGCCCCAGGCGCGGGTGGTGGTGCTGGGCGCGGGCTTCGACACGCGGGCCTACCGGCTGCGGGGCGGGCGGTGGCTGGAGATCGACGACGCCAGCATCATCACCCAGAAGGACACGAGCCTCCCGGCGGCGGAGGCGAAGAACCCCCTGGAGCGCATCACCATCGACTTCGCCACGGAGTCGCTCGCCGCCCGGCTGGCGCCGTACCGGGACTCGCGGCGCACGCACATCATCCTGGAGGGCGTGCTCATGTACCTGACGCAGGCCCAGCGCCGGGACATGCTCGCCGTGCTCCGGGACGTGTTTCCCCAGCACGTGGTGTATTGCGACCTGATGCGGGCCACCTTCCAGAACAAGTACAGCCGTGACCTGTACGCGGTGCTGACCGACATGGGCGCGTTCTTCCACGACATGACGGACACGCCCGAGGCCGTCTTCCTGGAGGCCGGCTACACGCCCGCGTCCGCCACCTCCGTCCCCCTTCGCTCGGCGGAGCTGGCGGGCCAGCGCGTGCCGGCGTTCATCCTCCGCCACCTCCTGCGCCCGGTGCGCGACGGCTACCGCATCTGGAAGTTCGAGCGGACCTGACGCCTCACGTCGCCTTGCGTGCCGCGGGCGGCTGGCCCAGCGCCACGCTGCCCAGGATGAGCGTGCCCGCGATGAGCATGGAAGGCGTCAGCGGCTCATCCAAGAGCAGCCAGGCCCAGGCCACCGCGAACAACGGCACCAGATAGGTGACGGAGACCGCGCGCGCCGCGCCGATGCGCTGGATGAGGCGGTAGTACACGGCATACGCGAAGCCGGTGCAGACCATGCCCAGGGACGCCGCCGCCAGCCACGGCCTCACCCCAATGGGCTCCGCCGGCCACGTGGCGATGGCGAAGGGCAGCATCAGCAGCGCGGAGCAGCTCAGCGTGGCGGCCGCGACCGCGGCGGCGGGCAGGCCGGTGAGGTGGCGCCGCACCATGTTCGCGCCAATGCCATACAGGAACGCGGCCAGCGTCCCGGCCGCCGCCGCCCAGGCGATGCTCTCCCCCGCCGCCTTGCCGCTGGCCAGCACCACCACGCCGACGAAGCCCGTGAGCAGCGCCACCGCCCGCTTCACGCCGATGCGCTCTCCATAGAAGAGGAACGCCACCAGCGCGGTGAACAGCACCGCCATGCTGTTGGTGATGGCGCCGACGCCAGCGGGCGCACGCCGCGCGGCCCAGGCGAACAGCGCGAAGGGGATGGCCGAGTTGAGCACGCCCACCAGCGCCAGCTTCGGCCACAGGCCGGGCCCGAAGGACGAACGCGCCCGCCACAGGAACGGCATCAACACCAGGGCCCCCAGCGCGAGCCGCAGCTCCACCAGCGGCAGCGGACCGAACGCCGGGGCCGCGATGCGCATGAACATGAAGGACGCGCCCCAGACGGCGCCCAGCCCTCCCAGTTCGAGCGGGGTGAGCCACGCTCGGGTGAGCGAGGGTGAAACGGGGTGTGGATGGGTGAGACCGGAAACGCTCATGGCGGGTCCCCTGACGGGAGGAATGAACCTGACTGCTGCCTGGGCCTTTATTCACGCCTACCCCCCTCCCTCCACAAGCGCATACTTTCCGGGTCAGCCACGAGCGAGATTTGAGGCTCCACCATGACCTTGCGCACGGATCTGCTTCCCGCCCTGGCGGCCTTCGAGTCCGCCGCCCGCCACCAGAACTTCGCCCATGCGGCGGAGGAGCTGCACCTGACCGCCAGCGCGGTCAGCCACCACGTGCGCAAGCTGGAGGGACGGCTGGGCATCGTGCTGTTCCAACGCCATGCGCGCGGCGTGTCGCTGACCGCCGAGGGCCGGCAGCTCGCGGATGCCGCCAGCAACGCGATGGCGGACATGGACAGCGTCCTGGGCGCCCTGCACCGCTCGCGTGCGGACGACGACGTGGTGCGCGTCACCACCCTGCACTCGCTGGCGTACGCGTGGCTCTTGCCGCGCCTGCCCCGCTTCGCCGCCACGCACCCACGCGTCCGCCTCCACGTCGACACGGAGCATTCGCTGACACGCTTCGACGAGGGCGGCCCGGACGTGGGCATCCGCTATGGCCAGGGGCACTGGCCAGGGCTGAGCGCGCAGCCCCTGATGGAGGACGCGCTGTTTCCCGTGGCCTCCGCGAAGCTGGACGGCTTCGAGCAGGTGCGCGAAGCGGCGGACATCGCGAAGCTGCCCCTGGTGGCCGACCTGTCGCGTCAGGGCTGGCAGGACTGGTTCCGGGCCGCGGGCGTACGAGCCCCCCGGTTCAACGAGCGCTACAGCTTCAGCGACAGCACCGGCGCGCTGATGGCCGCGGTACAGGGCCTGGGCGCGGCGCTCGCCCGCGACAAGATTGTCACGCCCTACTTCGCGGACGGACGGCTCGTCCGCCTCCCCGGGCCCACCGTGCCCACGCGCTTCAGCTACTTCGTCGTGGTCCCGTCGCACCGGAAGCCCCGCCCAGCCGCGCGCGCGTTCATCGAATGGCTGCTAACCCAGCCAGGACAGCCCGACCCCGGCGCCACTCCGACGCAAGGCGTTGCACCGTCACGCCGGAAAGTTCGGCAATGACTGTCAAACCTTTCAACAGACATCAAAAGCGTTCACACTGGCCACGCAGTTCCCCTCAAAAGGAGCACGCATGCGCACGCTGATGAAGTCCCTGCTGACGGTCTCGGCTGTCCTGTCCCTCGCGCCCACGGCTGCCTTTGCCCTGCCGCCGCAGTGTGATGACATCTGCTGGTCGGAGTCGTGCAACACGCGGTGTGCCGCCCTCAATCGCTGGACCACGTGTGGGGCCTGGGATCCGGGCTCGTGCCTGAGCGTCGTCGCGCCCTCCGAGCCCACGGCATCGGTGACGCCGGACGAGGCCCGGCAGGCGGCGGACGCGGACGCCCCTCAGGTCTGCAGCGAGGAGAACCAGGCCGCCGAGCAGATCTGAGTCGCGGCCTCCGCTCGCGAGGCCCGGCTTCACGGCCGGACCTCGCGGCGTGGCGTGAACCTCAGCCGCCCAGTTGGACCGCGTGCTTCACCCAGGTGTCGACCTCCACGGCCTTCACGAGGAAGTCCGCCACGTCCGCCCGGGAGATGGCGAAGGGCACCTTCTCCACCGCGGTCTTCGCCACGTACCGCCCGCGCGCGGGCCCGTCGGTGAGTCGGCCCGGCCTCGCGATGACCCAGTCGAGCCCGCTGTCGCGCACGAGCCGCTCCTGCCGGTCGTGGTCCTCGAAGGGCAGCTTCAGGATGAACGACCTCACCAGGGTGCGCACCACGACGTTCATGAGCGACTGGCTCTCCCCTGCCCCCATCGCGCTCAGCACCGACAGCTTGCGCACGCCGTGCGCCTTCATCGCGTCGATGACGAGGCCGGTGCCCTGGCTGAAGTAGTTCGGGTTCTCCTTGAACGCCTTCAGTTGCGTCGCGGACGCGGTGATGATGACCGCGTCCTGTCCTTGCACGGCCTCCTCCACGGAGGCGCGCTGGTGGAAGTCCCCCTTCATCCGCGTCAGCTTCGGGTGCTCCAGCACCAGCTTCTGCGGACTGCGCGCGAAGGCCGTCACCGCGTGCCCCCGCTCCAACGCAGTCCGGACCGCGAGCGCTCCCGTTCCCTGCGATGCACCGATGACCACGATTCGCATGTCGCTGCCCCTCCCTGGGCGCGGACCGTAACGCCGCGCCTCCCACACCGCCAGGGTTCCGCGTCCCCACCCCGGGTCCGGGCCCGCGTCCCGACAGAAGCCCGGTCCCCCGGCTGTCGTGCCTGCCCAGCGCTTTCGCTTGTGCCCGCGCACCAGGGCCCGTAGCTTGGGGAGATATATGGGCTCCCATTCAAATCGACCCACGCCACCGTCCGCTGTCTCCGGCGAGGTGCGCTCGGCCATGGAGGGCGTGCGCCGGCTGGTGCGCGTGTTGAGGGTCTCCGCGCGCGCCTCCGAACGGCTGGTGGGCATCAGCGGTGCCCAGCTCTTCATCCTCCAGGAGCTGGCGGAGGCCGGGCCCTGCTCCATCAACGCCCTGGCGGAGCGCACGCTCACGCATCAGAGCAGCGTGTCCGTCGTCGTGGCGAAGCTCATCGAGCAGGGCCTGGTGCGCCGCAGCCGCTCCCCCGAGGACGGCCGCCGGGTGGAGGTGTCGCTGGAGCCCGCGGGCCGGGCCCTGTTGAAGAAGGCGCCTCCCATGGCTCAGGCCCGCCTCATCTCCGGCTTGCGCAAGCTGGAGCCCCGCGTGCGCACCGGCCTGGTGCGGGGCCTGGAGGCCTGGGTGCGGGAGCTGGGGCTGGAGGGGGACGTGCCCACGCTCTTCTTCGAGGACGAAGCCGCGCGCCCTTCCAACAAACGCAAGTCGCGGGAGCACACCGATGAAGAAGCCTGACGTGGAACGCATCGAGGAAGCGGTGGGAGAAGGGCCCCAGGCACGGGCCCAGCTCCCGGTGGCCCCGTCCATGGGCCCCGCGCTCGCGAACCTGCGAGCGCCCCGCCTTCACGAATCAGTGGACCGCCGCGCGGTGTTCATCAGCGCCATGGCGGTGGTGCTCGCCGTCGTGGCGGCGCTCGTGGCCCAGGGGTTGGGCTCGCTGATCCACTTCTTCACGAACCTGGCCTTCTTCGGCCGGCTGTCCGTGCAGCCGGCGTCTCCCGGGGACAACACGCTGGGCGCCTGGGTCATCATCGTTCCCGTGCTGGGCGCGATCGTCGTGGGCCTGATGGCACGCCATGGCTCACGGGCCATCCGGGGCCACGGCATCCCCGAGGCCATGGAGCAGGTGCTGTACAACCAGAGCCGCATCCCGCCCCGGATGACCCTGCTCAAGCCGCTGTCGGCGGCGATCGCCATCGGCACGGGCGGCCCGTTCGGCGCGGAAGGCCCCATCATCGCCACCGGGGGCGCGCTGGGGTCGCTGCTGGGCCAGGGCCTCCATGTGACGGCCGACGAGCGCAAGGCACTGCTCGCCGCGGGCGCCGCCGCGGGCATGGCCGCCACCTTTGGCGCGCCGGTGTCCGCGGTCCTGCTCGCCGTGGAGCTGCTGCTCTTCGAGTTCAAGCCCCGCTCCGTCATCCCCGTGGCGCTGGCCACCGCCACCGCCACCGGCGTGCGGATCGCCTTCATGGGGGGCGCGCCGGCCTTCGCCATCCCGGACCTCGTGACGCCTTCCGGAAGCGCGCTCGCCTTCTACGGGGTGATGGGTGTCGTCATGGGCATGGCGTCCGTGCTGTGCACGCGGGCGGTGTACTGGCTGGAGGATGCGTTCGAGAAGCTCCCCCTGCACTGGATGTGGTGGCCCGCGCTGGGCGGCATCGTCGTGGGGGTGGTGGGGTGGCTGTCCCCGCGCACGCTGGGCGTGGGCTACACCAACATCGAGGACATCCTGTCGGGCCGCTTCGTGGGCATGGCCATGCTTGCCTTCTGCGCGTTGAAGTTCATCTCCTGGTCCGTGGCGCTGGGAAGCGGGACGTCCGGCGGAACGCTGGCGCCCCTGTTCACGCTCGGCGGAGGTCTGGGCTCCGGCCTGGGCCTGCTGGCCGCGCACCTTTTCCCCGCCCTGGGCGTGGACGTGCGCGTGGCGGCGCTGGTGGGCATGGCCGCCCTCTTCGCGGGGGCCTCTCGCGCGCTGCTGACGTCGGTGGTGTTTGCCTTTGAAACCACGCGGCAGCCGCTGGGCCTGCTGCCACTGCTGGCCGGCTGCTCGGTGTCCTACCTCGTGTCGGCGCTGCTCATGCGGCACTCCATCATGACGGAGAAGCTGGCCCGGCGCGGAGGCCGCATCCCCACGGAGCTGGGCGCGGATGCCCTGGGACAGGCGCTCGTGCGCGACCATGGCCTGAGGCCCGTGGTGACCCTCCAGGCGGAGCAGCCCGTGGAGGCCGTGCGCGCCTGGCTCGCGTCCGACGCCGCGGGCTCGCGCCACCAGGGCTTTCCCGTCGTCTCCGCCGAGGGCGTGCTCCTGGGTGTCCTGACGCGCAGGGATCTGCTGGACGGGCAGGACGCGGGCGTCCGGCGGATGAAGGACCTGGTGAAGCGCCCTCCCGCGGTGGTCTTCGACGACAGCTCCCTGCGCGAGGCGGCGGACCTGATGATGGATGAAGGCGTGGGCCGCCTGCCGGTGATGGCCCGCGACCGGCCCGGCCACCTCGTGGGCATCCTCACCCGCAGCGACCTGCTCGCCGGCCACCGGCAGCGCCGGGACAACGCCCACCGGAGGGAGCGGGGCCTGGGCGCCCCACGGCCCCCGACACCCCACCCGGCCTGACGCCTCCGCAGGCCCGGCGCGATGACGGCCGTCACGTCGTCGCGGGGACGGCCGCCGGATGCGCCTTCGCCTGCTGCTCGCGCATCTCCACCAGCGTCTGGCGGATGCCTTCGGCGTAGGGCGTCTTGTACACGGTGCCCAGCAGCGCCTTGAGGGCGGAGTCGTCCATCAGCACGGGGTTCGTCAGCAGGTAATACATCTCCACCAGCTCCCGCATGAAGGGGTCGAACAGGCCCGCGAACCGCACCATCCCCTTGCCCATCGTCATCATCTTCGCGGGGCTGCCCGCCTGCGCGTAGATGTCCTGCACCATCTGCCGCTGCGTGGTGACGCCCGCGCCCGCCAGGTTCCAGAAGTGTCCGTACGCGCGCGGCTCCTCCATCAGCGCGGTGACGACGGGGCCCACGTCCTTCACGAAGACGAACTCGTGCGGCGCATCCAGCGGGCCCACGAGCCCAGCGCGCTTGCCCTTCAGGGCGCCGGCGAAGGCCCGGTACAGGAAGCTGCGATCCGTGCCCGGCCCGTAGAAGTCAGGCAGCCGCAGGATGGTGCCTTTGATGGAGCCCGCCGCGTCGGCCGCGAGCAGCAGGTCCTCCTGCTCCTTGCGCATGCGCCCCTTGTACGAGTTCGGCTCGCGCGGGTGCGCTTCCGTCACGCGTTCGGTGCGCGGCAGCCCGTAGGGATACACCGTGCCGATGAGCACCACCCGCTCCACCCCTTCCGCGATGGCCGCGTCCAGCGTGCGGCGCATCAGCACCGGGTGCAGGTGGAACTGCCAGTAGTTCACCCCCACCATGTAGATGAGGGTCCGCACGCCGCGCGCCGCCGCACGGATGGACGCCGGCTCCTCCGGGTTCCAGGCGACGATCTCCGCCTTCGGATCCGCCCCGTATTCCCGCCGCAGGCCCTGCGCCGAGCGCCCGACCACCCGGTAGCTCCGGCCCTGCGCCTGGAGCGCTCGCGCCACACCCTGCCCAATGACGCCCGATGCACCGAACAACGCCACCGTGTCGTCCGCCATGTCGCTCTCCCTGGAAATGAACGGCCATCAGAATCCTGAACACCGTTCTGTGAACACCGTTCATTTATTGCTGGTCGTTCGCTCCGTCAAGTCCTACCCTTGAAACATGGGCATCACGGAGCGGAAGGAACGGCAGCGGGCGGAGCTGCGCGAACACATCCTCCAGGTGGCGCGCGACATGGTGATGAAGGAGGGCTTCGACGCCCTGTCCATGCGCAAGCTCGCGGAGGCGGTGGAGTACGCGCCCGCGACGCTCTACCTGCACTTCGAGAACCGGGACGCCATCGCGAGGGAGCTGTGCGTGCGCGGCTTCCAGGAGCTGTTCGCGGCGCTGGAGCCCGCGGCGCGCGTGGTGGAGCCGGTGGAGCGGCTGTCGCGCATGACGGAGGCCTACCTCGGGTTCGGCCTGAAGCAGCCGGAGACCTACCGCCTCATCTTCATGGAGGACGCCCGGCTGTCGGAGGCCCTGTTCCAGGACGCGAAGCAAGGCGCGGGTCCCCAGTCCTTCGGCGTGTTGGTGCGCGTGTTCGAGGACCTGGAGGCCGCCGGCCGCACCCCGGAGGGCACCGCTCCCGCGCGGCTCGCGGAGGTGTTCTGGGCGGGGCTGCACGGCATCGTCAGCCTCAAGCTCACCTGCTCCGGCTTCCAGGGCGCCCCCGCGGAAGTGCTGGGACAGACCCTGGTCACCAGCCTGGTGCGGCCGGCGCCTCCTCCCGCGAAACCGGCCCGGCGCTCCCGTTGAGGCAGGCGGCTTCTCAGCGAACCTCCCAGGGCGGCCGGAAACCTCCGGAGTCCTATGGTTCCGACACTACCAGAAAAAACCGCTTTAACTGAATTTATCAATCTCCTAGAATCCGCTGCGACGTCGCGGCCCCGACGTTCCCGGGGTCGTTTCCCGCAGTTCCAGGAGGTATCCGGATGCTTCGTCGCACCGCCCTGGCCGTCGCCCTGTGCGCCGTATCCTGCACAGGGGCTGATGGCCCCCCCGAACAGTCTCCCCCCGCCGAACAGGTCCTGGGTGAAGCCCAGCAGGCGGTGGATTCGAACGAAACCCCCGGCGAGGCGAACAGCATCCGCTTCCTGGAGCAGTCGTCGTTCGGCCCGCGCCTGGCGCGCACCGCGACCACCCCGCCCGTGGGCACCGTGGAGCACGTGATGGCGGTGGGCATCCCCACCTCCCTCACCGAACAGTTCGCGCTCCAGCCCGCCGCGCAGTTCAGCGGGGCGGACACCGCCCCGGACCTGGGCGCTCAATTCTTCCTGCGCGCGGTCGCCGGGGAGGACCAGTTGCGGCTGCGCGTGGCGTTCGCGCTCAGCCAGATCATGGTCGCATCCCAACTGGGCATCCCGGAGTCGACCCGGACGGCGTACTCGGATCCGAAGACGGCGATGGCCGGGTACATGAACCTGCTGTCGTCGCACGCGTTCGGGAACTTCCGCGACCTGATGGAGGCGGTGACGAAGAGCCCCGCCATGGGCCGCTACCTGGACATGGTCAACAACCGCGCGTTCAACGGGGCCGGCAATCCCATTGATCCAAATGAGAACTACGCGCGGGAGATGCTCCAGCTCTTCACGCTGGGCCTGCACAAGCTGAACATGAACGGCACGGTGCAGTACGACACCGTCACGGGAGAGCCCAAGCCCGCGTACACGGAGGCCCAGGTGCAGGCCTTCGCCAGCACGCTGTCGGGGTGGACCTACAAGGCCGCCGCGTGCCCCGCCAAGGGCGGCACCATCACCACGCCGGACTACACGCAGCCGATGATGGCGTGCGACGTGAACCACGACAAAGGTTCGAAGCAGCTCCTGCGCAACTTCTCCACCACGGCGAACGCGACCGCGCAGGTCCACCTGACGGAGGCGCTGGACAACGTCTTCAACGACCCCAACGTCCCGCCCTTCATCAGCAAGCAGCTCATCCAGCACCTGGTCACCAGCAATCCGACGCCGGCCTACGTCAAGCGCGTGGCCACCGTGTTCGCGAAGGAAGGCGACCGCGGCAACCTGAAGGAGGTGGTGCGCGCCATCCTGGAGGACACCGAGGCGCGCGGCGCCCAGCCGCCCCAGACGCTGCGGCCCGGCTTCGGCCACCTGCGCTCGCCCGCGCTGTTCATCACCAACACGGTTCGCTGGCTGGAGCCCACGCTGGACCTGAACAAGGACCCGGGCAACCGGCTGAGCACCTGGAGCAAGAGCCTGGGCCAGTGGGTGACGCGCTCGCCGTCTGTCTTCAGCTACTACCCGCCCAACGCGCCGGCTCCCGACACGGACGGCCTGCTCGGCCCCGAGTTCGCCATCCTCGACACGGCGACCGTCACGGCGCGCGCCAACTTCGTGCACGAGTTCCTCTACTCGGGCATGGCGGCCAATTCGGGCATCACGGTGGACTACAACCTGGTGCCGTCGGACGCCACCGCGCTCGTGGACTGGCTGGGCCAGTACTGGCTGCACGGCACGATGGACCCGGCCCTGAGGACGCGGCTGTTGAGCGCGCTCGCGGATCCGAACGCGGGACCGGTGCTGCGCAGGAAGAAGCTCGCCCTCTACCTCACCTCGCTTTCCCCCTCCTTCCAGGTCCAGCGGTGACTTCGATGACCACCAATCGACGCCAGTTCCTCCGAGGGGCCACGAGCAGCCTGGGCTTCCTCGCCGCCGCCGCCGCCATGCCCCGCTGGATGGGCAACGCCCACGCCGCCACGCTCGGTGGCTACGCCGGCTCCCGTGTCGCCGTCTGTGTCTTCCTCTTGGGCGGCAATGACAGCAACAACGTCCTCGTGCCGCGCCTGGGCGCCCAGAACGCGAACTACCTGGCGGCCCGGCCCAACGTGGGCATCCCCCTGGGCGACCTGCTCATCATCAACCCGACGGGACAGGCGCAGACCAATGCCTATGGACTGCACCCGTCGCTGACCAAGGTGCGCGACCACTTCAACGCGGGCCGCGCGGCCTTCGTTTGCAACGTCGGCCCGCTCGTGAAGCCGCTGACCAAGGCGGACTACACGGCCAGCCTGAACCTGCCGGAGAACCTCTTCTCCCACAGCGACCAGCAGGACGCCTGGGCCAGCGCGCTGGCGAACCCGACCACCAGCACGGTGACGTCCGACATCAAGGTGACGGGCTGGGGTGGGCGCGCGGCGGACAAGCTGCACATCCTCAACAGCAGCACCCCACCGGACTACCCGGAGGTGACGTCCTTCGGTGGCAAGCCGCGCTTCACCGTCGGCGCCGAGCGCAAGCCGCTGATGGTCGCCTCCGACGGCACGCTCGCGTTCCGCGCCGTGGGGGACGCGCCCTTCGACGCGCTCCAGCAGCAGGCGCTCCGGGACGTAATGGCCATCCAGGACAGCGTGGCGCTGGAGGGCTCCTACGCGGGCGTCTTCAGCACCGCCGAGACGTTCGCCACCGCGAGAGCGGCCGCTCGTGACGCCGCGTGGACACGAATCGCCGCGGGCACTCGCGCGAGCATCGAGACCCTGTTCGCGACGCCCGTGGGCAAGGACCGGTGGACGCTGCACACCCAGCTCTACCAGGTGGTGCGCGACCTGGTCGCGGGGGCCATTCCCGCCGCCACCGGAGGGTTGGGCCTGAAGCGGCAGGTGTTCTCCGTGGGCTTCGGCGGCTTCGACACGCACCAGAACCAGGATGTCGATCAGCCTGAGTTGCTCGCGCAGCTCGACTTCGCGCTGGATGCGTTCCAGCAGGCCATGAACCTGCTGGAGACCGACCCGGCCTTCGGCGCGAACGCGCCGCAGTCCACGCTCTTCACCATGAGCGACTTCAGCCGCACGCTGCAGGAGAACGTGGAGCGGGGCACCGACCATGCCTGGGGCGGGCACGCGCTGGTGATGGGCAACCGCGTGGCGGGCAACAAGCTCTATGGCGCCTTCCCGTCCATGGATCTGAGCGGCTCGCTCGACGGGTCCACGGACGACAAGGGCCGCTGGATTCCCGCCGTGACGGTGGAGCAGTACGGCTACACGCTCGCCGCGTGGCTGGGGCTGAACACGGCCGAGGACCGGGACTACGTGTTCCCCAACCTCGCGGGCTACGTGCAGGACGCCATCGCGCGGAACTTCCCGGCGCTGGCGCAGCGGCACAAGCTGAGCTTCATGCTCGCGGACTGAGGTCCGTGAGGCCAGGGAAGGCCGCGGGCCCCTTCGGCTCGCGGCCTTCCTGCATCAGGGCACGCAGGCGGGCATGCCCGGCAGCACGGCATAGCCCCGGTCGCACCCCACGTCGCGCACCGCGAGCGCGCGGTCCTGGGCGTCGTAGGTCTCCAGCGCGGCGGACAGCTCCGCGACGAGCTGGGTCTTCAAGGCCTGCGTCTGGGAGGTGGGACCGGAGGCCAGCCCGCGCGCGGTGGCCAGTTCCAGGAGCGCGTCGAACACCTCGTCCAGCGCGGCCTCCGTGGTGCGCTCACGCGCCGGGAGCGCGGAGAAGTCGGTGCCCGTCTCCCAGACATGGCGGAGCACGTGCAGCGTCTGGACGCACTCGGCGTTGGACATGTCGACGGTGAAGGTGCGCGGCAGGCCCACGGGGCCCGTGCTCGTGGACGCGTCCGTGCAGACGTGGTGCGAGATGCGGTCCGCCAGCGTGTGCAGGTAGATGCCCGCCCGGGCTTCGGCGGCATACGTTCCGATGTACGCGTCGAAGCCGGTGGACAGCACGCCGGTGCCCACGTCGATGACCTGGGGGCCGGTGGGGGCGCTGAACGGCACCGCGAAGGGGCCCACCGCCGCGAGGCTTCCGCTGACGACGCCGGGCTGGCTGTTCCACTGGTAGCACAAGGGGCCCAGCGCGTAGTTGCCACCGGACGTCGGCACCGTCAGCCCTCCGGTGCAGCCGCGTCCCGCCCCCTGCCCCTGGAGTGCCCAGGGGCGGAGGTTGGCGAGCAGCACCTCGTCGGTGTCGGTGGCGTCCGGGTGCAGGCCGTCCACGGAAGGGTCGGGGTACGCGGCGCCGCCGTTGCGCGGGGTGACGAAGTGGAAGAGCACGCCCCCATGGTCGAAGTCGCCCCGGGTGACGCCGCTGATGGACTTCGTGGTGAGGGCCGTCGCATCCGTCGCGGGAGCGCCCGTGAGCGTGCGCGGCGCGAACGTTCCCAGGTCCGTCGCTTCGTCGTAGGCGGCGATCCAGTACGCGCTGATGGGGGTGAAGCCCACGGCCTGCGCCAGGACATAGGTGGCGTCCACGTGGACGAGGCTGCGTCCCCCGTTGGACTGGCCCTTCGCGTCCGCCACGGCCGACAGCGCCGCCGACTTGCAGGCCGTGGAGGCGTCTCCAGGCGCGCAGCCAGCGGGCAATGGCTGACAGTTGAGCGGGGCGGTGCCGTTCGCCGCGAAGCAGAGGTCCTCGCCGAAGGCGAAGACAGGGGTGGTGAACAGCAGCGAGGCCAGGAGCAGGGGTCGTCGGGTCATGCCCTCCACAACCCCGCCCGGCCGCGATGGTTGCGCCAGGGTGGCTACTTCGATTCCGCGATGACGTCGAACACCGAGGGCCGGTGCGGCTTCCAGCCGAGCTCCCGTGCCCGCTTCGCATGGATGCGGCTGTTGGACGCGAGCGCCAGACGCCCCAGCTCCACGCCCCAGAGCTTCTCCGCCTCCGACACCGGCATGCTGCCGACGGGCAGGTTGTAGCGCTTGCCAATGGCCGTCACGACGTCACGGAAGTTCGCCTCGCCGTTCTCCGCGAAATAGAACGTTCCGGCCGGCGCGCGCTCCAGCACCCTCAGGTACAGGTCCGTCAGGTCCTCGATGTGCACGTTGGACCAGACGTTCTCGCCCTTCCCGATGTAGCGCGCGGTGCCCGTCTCCCGCGCGTACTTGATGAGCGGGGGCAACTGGACGCTGTCCGGGTTGAGGCCCAGACCCTTGCCATAGATGAGGCACGGGCAGATGACGTTGGTGTGGATGCCGTCCTTCTTCGCGTCCAGCACGAGCGTGTCCAGCGCGATGCGGGCCACCTTCTCCGGGACGGGGTCGATGGGCATGTCCTCGTCATGCACCTGCGTCGTCAGCGTGCCGCCGGTATCGGTGGCGACGATGCTGGAGCCGCTGGTGTGGATGAAGTGCTTGTGGGAGCCCTTGAGCGCGGCGAGCAGCACCTCCACCGTCTTCCGGTCATCCGCGGACGCCGCGTTGATGACGGCATCCACTTCCTTCGCCAGCCGCGTCAGCACGTCCACGTCGTCGAACGAGGCGACCGTGGCCTGGATGCCTCGCGCTTCCAGTTCCCGGGCCTTGTCCTGCGTCCGGGCGGTGCCCACGACCTGGTGCCCCGCAGCCATCAATCGCACCGCCACCGACCCACCGATGTAACCCGTCGCGCCCAACACGAAGACTTTCATGACCTGCTCCTGTGAGAGGAATCACAACCTGCATTGTTCCCCGCTGGACGGGTAGTGGCTTGTCGGGCACATGTCCTGTTCCTAGAGTTCGCGAATGACCCTCCTCCAGGAGCCACTCGCCGGGCTGGGCGCGTTCGTGCGGACGCTCGAGACCGGCAGCTTCAGCGCGGCGGCGCGCGCGCTTGGTGTGTCCCCGTCCGCGATCAGCAAGACGGTGGCCCGGCTGGAGGGTCGCCTGGGGGTGTTGCTCCTGCAACGGGGCACGCGGACGCTCCAGCCGACCCCGGAGGGACTGGCCCTCTTCGAGCGCGGTCAGCGCATCGTGGCGGAGTTGGAAGCGGCGCAGGGGGAGCTGCGCGAGTCGAAAGGCCCCCGGGGGCCGCTGCGCATCACCGCGCCCATGGACCTGGGCCGCCACTGGCTGGTGCCCCGGCTGCCCGCGTTCCTCGCCGCGTATCCGCAGGTCGAATGCGAGCTGGGGCTCACGGACCGGTTCATCGATCTGGTGGAGGAGCGGATGGACGTGGGACTGCGCATGGGAGAGAGCGCGGACGCGAGGTTGATCCGCAAGCGGCTGGGGGAGTCGCGCGCGGTCATCTGCGCGTCGCCCGCGTACCTGCGCCGGCGCGGCACGCCCCGGAAGGTGGCGGACCTCCAGCGCCACGCGTGTCTTGCGTACCTGCGGGACGGACAGCGTGTTCCCTGGCGGCTGGATGGAGTCGCGGTGGACGTGCCCGGTCCCTTCGCGTCCGACAACAACGAAGCGCTGCTGGCGGTGGCGTTGGAGGGCGTGGGCATCGCGCGCATCCCGGAGTTCGTCGCGGAGCAGGCCCTGGCCGAGGGACGGCTCCAGGCGCTGCTCACCACCGTGCACACGCCCGGGCCCGACGTGTACATCGTCTATCCGGAGCGCAGGCACCTGTCGCCACGCGTGCGCGTCTTCGTCGATTTCGTGTCCGGGGCCTTCCATGAGACGGAGACGCGGACGTCCCCGCCGGCACGCGGGCGGGCGAGGAAGGGCACGGCGCCTGCCGTGGGTGGAGCGGCGAAGCGATAGGGGTGTCGTGTCTTCGTGCGGTTGAGGCCGGGTGTCCGCGCCTTGTTAGAGTCCTGCGCGCGCCGTGGCGAACCCGTCCGGCCAGGGGTTGTCCACACATGCGGATGTGTCTCACGGCTCGATGGATTCTGGGTGTGGCGGGATGTTGGCTGCTGGCCGGCTGTGGTGGCGGCGACGTGAAGGTCCGGGGCCACGTCACCCTGGGCGGAGGCCATCAGGCCCAGGGGCTCACCGACGGCAAGCCCGCGCTGGGCGGCGACGGGACGGTGACCGCCACGCGAAAGGTCCGCGCAAGCCTCGTGGGCACGGACGGCGCGTTGAAGCAGTTGGCCGAGGCCGACGTGGAGTCTGGTGGCGGTTACACCCTGGAGCTGGACGCGACGTACGACCGGATGGTCATCGAGGCGGTGGACGCCAAGGGCGTCACGGTGGCTTCAGCGCTGCTGGACTCCACGCAGCCGGCGGCCGGAGAGGACACGCGCACCGCGCCTCCCATCAACACGGAGTCCTCGCTGGAGGCGGAGGTGTTCGTGCGGATGGTGAAGGACGGCACCTCGCCTGCGAGCGTGGACACGGTGGACCTGCGCACGCGGATCAACGCGGAGCAGGCGGCGGCGGTGCGCGGCGAGGCGAGCGATGAAATGAAGGCGGGTTCCGTGAAGGCGCTCGCAGCGGCGATGCGCGCGGCGCAGGACACGCGACTCAAGGCGTACGCGAGGGCGGGCTCCCTCGTGAACCGTGAGTACCTCTTCAGCGTGTCGCAGGAGGCGGCCGCGAAGCTCGATGCGGCACTGGATGCGGGCGGGGAATCCTCCACGGAGGCGTACGACGCGTTCTTCGCGGCGGTGCGGGAAGCCACGAAGGAAGCGAACGCGCAGCAGGAGCAGCAGGCGGAGCGCGAAGCCGGTGTGGCGTTTCGATTCTCGGTGAAGGCGAAGGCGCCAGCGGGCTCCGGCATCGCTGATGCATCGGTGCGGTCGGCCGCCGCACTGGAGGGTCGCGCCACCGAGGCCTCGGTGCGGGCCCTCCTTGAGGCAGCCAGCGCCACCGATGCGGCGAAGGCCCAGGCGGACACCGCCGCCACCGCGCTTCGCACCGGGCTGGCCGGGGCTCCTTTCGCCAGCGGCGCCAGTCAGGCCTGGGCGAACTACTCCGCTCAGCTCACCTTCAACGGACGAACGTCGGTGGTGGGCACGCATCTCGGGGTGACCGCCGACACGCAGCTCACGTTCCAGGACGCGGTGAATGCCAGCGCCGGAGCGCTCATCACGCTGGACTCTGCGTTGAGTGTCATCGCGTTGCAGGCAGGCGAAGCCAACAGCACGGTCCTCTCCGATGCCATCGTCAACGCGTTCTCCACCTATGACGCTGCGTTGCGGCTCCAGGGCAACACCCGCCTCGATCCATTCGGTGCGAAGGCGGCATCGGGAGTGGAGTTGCTGGTCATCTCCGCGGGCGCGTTCCGCGGGGAGTAGCCGACAAACCGACAACGCGCCAAAGGACTCCTCATGGCATCACGATGGTTGATGGCCTTCCTGCCGCTGTTGCTTGCCAGTTGCAGCACCACAAGCACGGTGCATTTGCACACGGGCCACGGTACGCCGGTCGCCTTCACGCCACGCTCCAAGGCCACGTCGGTTGAATTGAGTCGAGACGACTTCGGGGTTGCCGTGGCGACATTGGCCCGTGCGATACGTCCACCCACACGGCCGCAGGAAATGGCCCGACATCTGATGGAAGTTGAGCAACGCAGTGGGGATTATTTCTATGACCCCCACAGTCGTCGCATCACCGCCCTTGGACCGGGCGAACACCTGGAAGGCGAGCCATCCAGCACCGAAGTGGAGTTGACACGGGCATACCTTCGCTGGTGCGAGCGAACTGCCAGGACCGGCGATTGTCTGCGCCTGCTGGTGGAGAGCCCTACCGTCACGGGGGATGGGCGCTACGCCCTAGCCATGGCGATGGCCCAGGGCATCGTGCTGGAGGAGATGATGGGCGCATTCAAGGACATGGCCGATCCCCAGGCCATGTTGACGGCGGTCCTCTGGACCTGGACCACGTACATGATCCTGCTCGCGGTGCCCGAACCTTTCACCAAGGGAATCGCCGCGGTGATGACCGTCACGCTCATCGGCTACATGGGATTCGACACCTTCAGGAGCCTCATCGTGGGCTTCAGTCAGTTGGTGGAGGCAGCCGACAGGGCCACGACGTTCAACGAACTCCGCGAAGCAGGAGAGCGGTACGGCAAGATCATGGGCCGAAATGCAGCACGCGCGTTCGCCATGCTGGCCACGGCGGCGCTGGGCAACACGGCGACGGGGCTGGCAACGAAGGTTCCAGCATTTCCCGGTGCGACACTGGCGACAGTGCAGGCAGAAGCGCAAACGGGGATTCGGCTCGCGGCTGTCGGTGACGTGGGTTCGGTGGCGGTAAGCGCGGGAACCCTCACCATCGCACTCGCTCCGGGGGCGGTGGCGATGACCGCCCGAGGACAGAGCGGGGACTCGACATCAAAGCAGGCCATCGTCATCCCGGAGGCACGGACGAAGCACATCTTCCGAGAGGCACCGGGGCATCTTCAGGACACGCCCACTCATCGGCGATGGCTGCGGGAGTTGGCGGAAGATGAATCAGCTCACATTGGAACAGATAGATTCGGCAACCATTGGTCCGCGCGCCTCAACCCGGATGGGTCACAACTCTGGGTGCAGGTAAGGGGCCGAGAGATCATCAACGGTGGGTTGAACCAAGTAGCACGCGACTACAACTCCCAGATGGGGCTGTCCGCTCCGGCCAGACCTTGAGGTCGTCATGGAAGAAACACTCACGATCAAAGAGGCGTACGCGGCAATGTACGAATACATGAGCATGCTCTACCAACAGACAGGTTCGGACGACCTGGGCGGGTTCCTGGGCAGTATGTCGCTGCTGGACAACGGCGAGCCCGTGGACCCGGCGGCATGGGCCGACTGGCTTCACGCCGTCCAGAAGGCACGAAAGGGCCAGGTCTCGATGAGCCTTGGGCTCAAGCGGGACTGACCCCGCTCAGCCCACCTGCCCCTCCTCCTCACGCTTGAGCACGCGGTCCAGCACGAAGTTCCCGAACGGCACCAGCGACGCGCCGAACGCCGCAAGCGAACGGCGCGCGGGCCACCCGTGCTCCGAGGCCGCACGGAACAGCGACGACACGAAGAGCAGGAACAAGAGCCCGTGCACGCTGCCGGCGATGCGCACCACCAGCGGCTGTCCGAGCAGGTGCTTCACCGGCATCGCCACGAAGAGCAATCCCAGGAAGGACATCCCCTCCAGGAAGGCGATGAGCCGCAACTGCCGCAGCGCATTCATGTGTCCACCCCGGGCCAGCGCGGCCGGAAGATCATCAGCACCAGCACGAAGAAGAACGGAACGGCGGCCATCAACGCCCCCGCCACCGTGCGGCGCTCTCGCGTCGCCATGGCCACCAGCGCGAGCTGCGACACGAACGACAGCGACAGCCCGCCCAAGATCCACGGCTCCGTCAGCGCCAGGTTGAGCTGGAGCGTGAGGAAGTAGCCCGCCGTCCACGTCACCAACAACCCCGGCGACGCGATGGCATGCACCGCGCGCTTGCGGTCGACGGAGCTCGTGGCCACCAGCGCCCCGACGAGCCCTCCTCCGTAGAGCACCACGCCAGTGAACTTGAGCAGGAGCAGCAAGCGGTAGAGCAGCACCCACGACCTCGGGGACCCGATGGCGTCCATCGCCACGAAGCCCCGTATGACATGCGCCCTTCCAGCGCCGTGAGTGGCGGAAACGCCAATCTTCAACGACTTCCCGCCAGGGGCACCCGCTTGGCGGGAACCCCGTGGACTGGCATCTTCTCGCCATGCACGTCGTCGCCATCGTCGCGCTGGATGGAGTGGTGTCGTTCGATCTCTCGACACCGTGTGAGGTGTTCGGCCGCGTCCGACTTCCCGGCGGCGCCGCCGGCTACCAGATCCGCGTCTGCGGGGTGACCCCCGAAGTCAACGCGGGCCCCTTCCAGATGAAGACCCGCTATGGACTGGCGGAGCTGGCCCGGGCGGACACCGTCATCCTGCCCGGCATCGCGGACGTCTCCGTGCCAGTGCCTCCCCGGCTGGTGAGCGCGGTCCGCGCGGCGGCCGGCCGGGGCACGCGCATCGCTTCCATCTGTTCGGGGGCATTCCTGCTCGCCGCGACGGGGCTGCTCGATGGACTCCGCGCGACGACCCACTGGCTGGCAACGGAGGAGCTGTCCCGGCGCCACCCGGACATCCAGGTGGACCCGAACGTCCTCTATGTCGACAACGGCCAACTCCTGACCTCCGCGGGGGCCGCCGCGGGACTCGACCTGTGCCTGCACCTGGTGCGGCGCGACTACGGCTCCGCGGTGGCGGCGGACGCGGCCCGGCACTCCGTGATGCCCCTGGAGCGCGACGGCGGCCAATCCCAGTTCATCACCCACGCGCCTCCCACCCCGGAGGGCGCGTCCCTGCAACCCCTGCTGCGGTGGATGGAGGACCACCTCCACAAGCCCCTCACCCTACCCTCGCTCGCGCGCAAGGCCGCGATGAGCGAGCGCACCCTGAGCCGCCGCTTCCGGGAACAGACCGGCACCACGCCCCTCCAGTGGCTGCTCCGGGCCCGCGTGCGCCGCGCCCAGCACCTGCTGGAGACCACCAGCCAGTCCGTGGAAGCGGTCTCGGAAAAGGTGGGCTTCGGCTCCCCTACGGCCTTCCGTGAACACTTCCAGCGCTTCGTCACCACCAGCCCCCTGGCCTACCGCCGCGCATTCCGAGGCGGCGGCGCGGGCGCCTCACACTGAAGCTCAGTGCTGGTGGCCGAAGCGCACCTCCACCCCGGGGTGCGCCGCGACGAACGCGCGCAGCTTGCGGAAGCTCTCCACGCTGCGCGGCCCATCCTGGGTGAAGGTGCCCGGCTCCACGTCGTGCTCCCAGCCCCAGCGCGTGTGGCTGGCGTCCCCCAGCAGCAGCACCGGCCCCTTCGTCGAGCGCACCAGATACGCGGTGCTCCCCGGCGTGTGCCCCGGCACCCAGAGCGCCCAGACGGATCCGTCGCCGAAGATGTCCACCGCGCCCTCGAAGATGCCCCGGGTATCCGCGGTGTAGTTCCACTCCGACAGCGCCGGCTTGCCCTCCAGCGCGCGGTTGACGGCGCCCTGCGCGAACAGGTTCACGAAGGTGCGCTTGGAGGCCTCTCCCGGACCCGTGAAGACAGGCGTCCCCGCCGGGACATCCGCCATGCCGGTGATGTGGTCCGGATGCAGGTGCGTGAGGAAGACGCCCGCCACCGGCTTCGGCTGCTTCGCCAGCCACTCGCCCAGCGGCATCAGCACCTTCATCTTCTCCATGTTCATCGCGCTCAGCACGATGCCACGCATCGCGGACCGGTCCGGCGCGTCCCTCAGCGCCGTCTCCACGCCGGTGTCCACGATGTACAAGCCTTGCGTCGGGTGCCGCAGCGCATGGAAGAAGACCTGGACGGGCTCATCGTCATCCTTCAGTTGCGCCGCCTTCGCCGTGGGGTGGTCCAGGTTGATGAGACCGCCGCGCTCCACCGCCCAGTCGCAGGACGTGACGGTCTCCAGCTCCACCGGCCCCGGCGCGTCCAGCTCCGCGAGCAGCGCGGACGCGGGCTTCGTCACCCCCAACGCGGACTTCTTGAAGTCGTGGGAGGACGTGGCGCAACCGGTGCCGACCACCGCGAGGCAGACTGCGAGCAGCGTGGACTTCATGGAGGAAACTCCTTCCGGGATGAACCCGGGCGTTCGATACGGACCGCACCATGGAGGATGCGCTCATGGATGGGAATCCACGAAATCGGCATGATGCCATCCATTCATGGATATCTCCTGGGACGACGCCCGGCTGTTCCTCGCCATCGCGGAGACGGGCAGCATCAGCGGCGCCGCGCGACGGCTGCGCATCGGCCAGCCCACGGTGAGCCGCCGGCTGGCCGCGCTGGAGTACGCGGTGGGCGCGGCGCTGTTCCGCCGGGGTGTGGACGGCGCGGCGCTGACGGCGGCGGGCGAACGGCTGGTGCCGCCCGCGAAGAAGATGGCGGAGTGGGCCGGCGAGCTACAACGCGCGGTGGAGTCCTCGGACAGCTCGCCCCGGGGCCTCGTGCGGGTGACGAGCACGCCCTACCTGGGCTTCGACTTCCTGGCCCCCTTCGCCGCGTTCGTCGACCAGAAGCACCCGGGCCTCCGGCTGGAGGTGCAGTCGCAGGTGCAGTACCTGGACCTGGCGCGCGGCGAGGCGGACCTCGCGCTGCGCAGCCGGCCTCCCACCAGCCCGGACCTCAAGCTCGTGGACACGCTGGAGGTCACCAACGGCGTCTTCGTCTCCAAGGCGCTCAAGGCCCGACTGCCGAAGAAGGTGACGCTCCAACAATTGCCCTGGGTGGCCTGGGCGCCCCCGTTCGACACGGTGCCGCCCAATCCCCAGTTGGAGTCGCTCATCCCCGGCTTCACCCCCGCCTTCACCGCGGACAACTACCTGCTGCTGGTCGCCGCGGCCGAGGCCGGGCTGGGCGCGATGGTGCTGGGACGCATGGCGCACCGCTTCCAACGCCCGACGAACCTCGTGCCGCTGGACCTGGACCTGGGGCCCTTCTCCCGGAGCCAGACACACCTGGTGTGCGCGAAGTCCGCCTTGGATATTCCACGTGTGCGCAGGGTGTCGGAATTGTTGCTTGCGGAGTTCCAGCGGATCCGCGCGCGTTGAAGAAGCCCCCCAATCGCCAGCGGGGCGCGTATTGTCACCGCCATGCAACCCGTACGTCCCGCCGCCGCCTCCTACGTGCTCATCGACGCCGAGAACGTCGACTGGGCCGTCTCCAACATCGTGGGCCGCAAACCCGAACCGCAGGATCGGGTGCAGTTCGACCGGCTCATCGGCTTCTGTGAAACATATTTTCCCAAGCCGGTGCGATGCGTGGTGGTGCTCAACGCGCGCGGGGAGCAACTCCCGGACGCGATGATCGGCTTCGTGCGCGCCCTGAAGTCCGCGGGCTGCGAGGTCGCGCTGCTGCACGGACGGCCGGATCAGAAGGTCGTGGACCTGGGCATCCTGAAGCTGCTGGAGAACATCCGCACCCAGCGCCCCGGCGCGGCGGTGGGACTCGCCAGCCACGACGGCGCGGACTTCGCGGAGGCGCTCAAGCCGCTCCTGGAGGAGAAGCGCCAGGTGGCCGTGCTGGGTCTGCGCGAGTACGTGAGCCAGCGCTTCCGCGAGCTGGTGCCCAATGGACTCAAGATCGTGGACCTGGAGCTCAACGCCAAGGTCTTCCAGCGTCCCCTGCCGCGCATCCTGCCGGTCAACGTGGACGAGTTCGATCCGTCGATGTTCGTGTAGTCGTGGTCCGTCGCAGCGCTCCCCTTCCGGAGTCCGTCCATGCCTCCCGAATCCACCTCCCAGCGCGGCGGCGCCTCCGCCGCGCTGCATGCCCTGCTGGACGCGGAGTGGCAGTACTCGCTCCAGCAGTACCCCACCTATGCCTCGCTGTTGGGGGACCGCCGGTGGAACGACCGGTGGGATGACCTGAGCCTCGCGGGGCTGGAGGCGGATCACCGTCACAGCCACGACGTGCTGGCGAAGCTCGCCCGCGTGGACCGCGACGCCCTGGACGACGACGCGGACCGGCTGCACCTGGACCTCTTCCGCCGGATGCACGAGACGTGGCTGGAGGAGTACGGGGTGAAGTGGCACCTGCTGCCCCTCAACCAGATGGGCGGCCTGCCGGAGGGGCTCAAGCAGCCGCCGGGCCTCCAGACGGCGTACCAGCTCGCGGACACCCTGCGCTTCGAGACGGTGCAGGACTACGAGGACTGGGTGAAGCGGCTGGAGCGCTTCGGCACCTACGCGGATCAGGTGGTGGCGCTGATGCGCGAGGGCCTGCGCCAGCACCGCATCCACCCGCGCATCGTGCTCCAGCGCATCCCGCCGCAGTTGGAGCGGCAGCTCGTCTCCGACCCCACCCAGAGCGGCTTCTACGGCCCCTTCACCCGCATCCCGAAGGACGTGCCGGAAGCGGACGCGCGACGGCTGGCGCAGGCGGGCCGCGATGCCATCCTGGACACGGTGGTGCCCGCGCTCCGGCGCACCCGGGACTTCCTCCTGACGGAGTACCTGCCCGCCGCCCCGGAGACCGTGGGCGTGTGGCAGTTCCCGGATGGTGAGGCGCTGTATTCGGTCCTCGCGCGCCGCCACACGACGACGCGCCTGTCCCCCGAGGAGATCCACGCGGTGGGCCTGGAAGAGGTCCAGCGGCTGCGCTCGGAGATGCTCCAGGTGATGGCGCGCACGGGCTTCACCGGCACGCTCCAGGAGTTCTTCGAAGCGCTGCGCACGCAGACTCGCTTCTACGAGCCCACGGGCGAAGCGCTGCTCGCGCGCTACCAGGCCCTGGCCAGGCGCATTGATCCGCTGCTGGAGCGGCTGTTCCGGACGATGCCGAAGAAGCCCTACGTCGTCGAACCCGTGCCGGAGGCCATGGCCCCGGACGTGACGACAGGGTTCTACTTCCCCGCCGCCGCGGACGGTTCGCGCCCGGGCACCTTCCAGGTGAACCTCTACCGGCCGGAGACGCGGCCCATCTGGGAGATGGTGCCCCTGACGCTGCACGAAGCCGTGCCCGGCCACCACTTCCAGATCGCCCTGGCCTCCGAACAGACGCAGCTTCCGGAGTTCCGCCGCTTCACGTCCTACGTCGCCTTCGACGAGGGCTGGGCGCTGTACTGCGAGTCCCTGGGCGACGAGCTGGGCCTGTACGACGACCCGCACGACAAGTTCGGCCAGCTCGCCTTCGAGATGTGGCGCGCGGTGCGGCTGGTGGTGGACACCGGCCTGCACGCGAAGCAATGGACGCGGCGCCAGGCCCTGGACTTCTTCATGGAGAACGCCCCGCGCCAGGAGCTGGACGTCACCAACGAGGTGGACCGCTACATCGCCTGGCCGGGACAGGCGCTGGCGTACAAGGTCGGCCAGTTGCGGATCAGCGCCCTGCGCACGAAGGCGGAGGCCACGCTGGGCTCGCGCTTCGACGTGAAGGCGTTCCATGATCAGGTGCTGCTGACCGGCTCGCTGCCCCTGGACGTGCTGGAGGCGAAGCTGGACGCCTGGATGGAACACGAGGCCCGGGGCGCGGCATGAAGCGCGTGCTCGCCACCGGGCTGGTGCTGGGCGGCGTGGCCCTGCTGGCGCTGGCGGCCTGGGTCGCGGTGCGCAGCGCACGCTACATCGCGTCGGAGGTGTACCCGCCCCGCCAACCGGTGGAGCGGCCCCCAGCGGAAGGGGCCTTCGCCGGCCTGCGCGACGTGTCGTTCCAGGACCGCGACGGGCTCCTGCTCAAGGGCTGGTACCTGCCGCCCCGGAATGGAGCGCTCGTCATCCTGGTCCACGGCCTGTCGGGCAACCGCACGCAACTGCTGCCCGAAGCCCGCTTCCTCGCCCAGGCCGGGTACGGGCTGGTGCTCTTCGACCTGGGAGCCCACGGAGAGAGCGCGGGGACTGTGTCCACCTACGGCGACCGCGAGGCGGGCCAGGTGATGGCGGCTGTGGATTTCGCGGTGCGCCAACCGGAGGTGGACGCCCGGCGCGTCGGCGCGCTCGGGTTCTCCCTGGGAGGCTATTCGGTGCTGAAGGCGGCGGCGGGTGACCCGCGCCTGAAGGCCGTGGTGGTGGAGGCCGCGGCCGTCGCCCCCGCGCAGGCGCTCCAGGACGAGCTGGGACACTGGGGACCCCTGGGCCTGTGGCCGGCGCTGACCGTGATGAAGCGCGCGGGCGTGGACGTGAACGCCGTGCAACCCGCCCGGGACATGGCCGCGCTGTCAGGCCGCCCCGTCCTCCTGGTGGCCGGCACCGAGGATCCCTGGGTGCCCGACGCCGCCCTGGACAACCTGCTGGGTCAGGGCCGCGGCCCCTGGGAGAAGTGGCGGGTGCCGGGCACGGGCCACGGGGACTACCTCCTGGCTTCTCCCGAGGAGTACCCCCGCCGCGTGCTCGGGTTCTTTTCGCGCTTTCTCTGAATACGTACGGCCGGGGAACGGCACCGGGGCGGTCCAGGGCTCGCCTGCCCGCAAGGAATCGGTCTGGGACCGTTGATTCTTGTACAGACATGGCATGCTTGGGGACCGGCTTGGCCTGTCTTTCCCATCCTCTTCACTTCGAACGCTCAGAAACAGAAAGTCGGGATGGCCCTGGGGGATATGTCCGTGGATGAAGCGGTCAGGCAGACAGTGGTGGGGCGCTTCACGGCGCAGGCGGCGCGCACCCCCGAGGCCGAGGCGGTCCGCTTCGAGGGCGTGGGGCTGACGTACGGGGCCCTGGATCGCCGCTCCAACCAACTGGCCCACCACCTCCAGGGCCTGGGCGTGAAGACGGACGTGCTCGTCGGCGTGTGCCTGGAGCGCTCGGTGGAGATGGTCGTGGCGGTGCTGGCCGTGCTCAAGGCCGGCGGCGCGTACCTTCCGCTCGATCCCGCCTATCCCGCTCCGCGTCTGTCATTCATGTTGGAGGACGCCAAGGCGCCGGTGCTGCTGACCCAGGCGAAGCTGCGCGCGGGGCTGCCCGCCTTCGCCGGGCCGGTGCTGTGCCTGGATGAATCCCCTGCCCTCTTCGCCCCGGAGGCCCCGGCCTCCCCGGTGGACGCTTCGAGCCTGGAGGGGCTGGCGTACGCCATCTACACCTCCGGCTCCACGGGCACGCCCAAGGGCGTGGCGATGGGGCACGGGCCGCTCGGCAACCTCATCACGTGGCAGTTGGGCCAGTCGATCGCCGGTCCGGGCACGCGCACGTTGCAGTTCTCGCCCCTGTCGTTCGACGTGTCGTTCCAGGAGCTGTTCGGCACGTGGTGCTCGGGCGGCACGCTGGTGCTGGTGCGGGACGAGCTGCGGCTGGATGCGGTGCTGCTGCTGAAGCTGCTGGCGGACGAGCGCGTGGAGCGGCTGTTCCTGCCCTTCATCGCGCTGCAAAGCATCTCGGAGATCGCCACCTCGCACCAGAAGGTGCCGGCGTGCCTGCGCGAGGTGGTGACCGCGGGCGAGCAGCTCCAGGTGACGCACCACCTGCGCGCCTTCTTCGCCGCGCTGCCGGGCTGCGCGCTGCACAACCACTATGGCCCGTCGGAGACGCATGTCGTCTCCAGTTACGTCCTCCGAGGCTCCCCGGATGCATGGCCCGCGCTGCCGCCCATCGGAAAGGCCATCGACGGCTGTGAGCTGGTGGTCCTGGACGAGCAGAAGCGGCCCGTGCCGCACGGGGAGTCCGGTGAGCTGTTCCTCGCGGGCGTGTGCCTGGCGCGCGGCTACCTCCACCGCAAGGCGCTGACGGCGGAGCGCTTCGTGGCGCACCCGCTGCGCCCTGGAACGGGCGAGCGCGCGTACCGCACCGGCGACCTGGCGCGCGTACTGCCCGACGGCAACGTGGAGTTCCTGGGCCGCATCGACGGTCAGGTGAAGGTGCGTGGCTACCGCATCGAGCTGGGTGAGATTGAGGTCGCGCTCGGCAGCCACCCGGCGGTGAAGCAGGTCGCGGTGGTGGCGCGCGAGGACGTGCCCGGCGACAAGCGGCTGGTCGCGTACGTCGTCCCGGACGGCACGCTGGAGCACGCGGCCGGGACGCTCCGGCGTCACCTGGGCACGCGGGTGCCAGACTACATGGTGCCCTCCGCGTTCGTCGTGCTGGAGGCCCTGCCCCGGACGCCCAGCGGGAAGATCGACCGGAGGGCCCTGCCCGCCCCGCTGCCCACGCGGCCGGAATTGCAGCAGGCCTATGTCGCGCCCCGCTCGCCGTTGGAACGGACGATTTCGGAGTCGTGGGCGCAGCTCTTGCGCATCGACCGGGTGGGCATCCACGACAGCTTCTTCGAGCTGGGCGGCAACTCGCTGCTCGCGCTCCAGTGCGTGGCGCGGCTGCGGCAGGAGCACGGGCTGGAGATCCCCATCGTCCAGCTCTTCCAGTCGCCCACGGTGGCGCAGTTGGCGGCGGTGCTCTCTGGGGATTCGTCGCGGCCTTCGCTCAAGCAGCAGGTGGAGGCGCGCCAGGCGAAGCGTCAGCAGGCGGCGGGTGGGACGGGGGCTTCGGAGCCGGTGGCCATCATCGGCATGGCGGGCCGCTTCCCGGGCGCTCCCGACGTGGAGACGTTCTGGAAGAACCTCGTCGGCGGGGTGGAATCCGTCACGACCTTCACGCGTGAGCAGGTGGACCCATCCGTGACCGCCGCGGAGCGTGACGCGCCCGAGTACGTGCGCGCGCGCGGCATCCTGGAGGGCGTGGAGCTGTTCGACGCGGGCTTCTTCGGCATCATGCCGAAGGAGGCGCAGGTGATGGATCCGCAGCAGCGCCTCTTCCTTGAGACGGCCTGGTCCGCGCTGGAGTCCGCCGGCTGCGTGCCGGAGACGTACCCGGGCCTCATCGGCGTCTTCGCGGGCACGCACAACAACAGCTACCAGCCGCTGCACGTCCAGCCCCGGCAGGACATCGTGGGCCGGGTGGGCGCCTTCCAGGCGATGGTGGCCAACGAGAAGGACTACGTGGCCACGCGCGTCGCGCACAAGCTGGACCTGCGCGGGCCCGCCCTGTCACTCAACACCGCGTGCTCCACGTCGCTCGTCGCGGTGGCGCAGGCGTTCTGGGCCTTGCAGACGCACCAGTGCGACGTGGCGCTGGCGGGCGGCGCGGCGGTGACGGTGCCGCAGTTGTCCGGCCACCTGTACCAGGAGGGCGGCATGCTCTCCCAGGACGGGCACTGCCGGCCCTTCGACGCGAGCGCCACCGGAACGCTCTTCAGCGACGGCGTGGGCGCGGTGGTGCTCAAGCGCCTGTCGGACGCGCAGGCGGACGGCGACGTCATCCACGCGGTGCTGCGCGGCGTGGCCGTCAACAACGACGGCGCGGCGAAGATGAGCTTCGCGGCGCCGGGCGTGGAGGGACAGGCCACCGTCATCGCGACGGCGCATGCGAACGCGGGCGTGGATCCTCGCACCATCCGCTACGTGGAGGCGCACGGCACCGCGACGCCGCTGGGCGACCCCATCGAAGTGGAGGCGCTGTCGCAGGCCTTCCGCGCGCACACCGCCGACACCGGCTTCTGCGCCATTGGTTCGGTGAAGAGCAACTTCGGCCACCTCACCGCCGCGGCGGGCGTGGCGGGCCTGCTCAAGACGGTGCTCGCGCTGAAGCACCGCGAGCTGCCGCCGACGCTGCACTTCCAGACGCCCAACCCGAAGATCGACTTCGGCAAGAGCCCCTTCTTCGTCCAGACGAAGCGCTCCGCGTGGCCCGAAGGCACGGAGCCCCTGCGCGCGGGCGTCAGCTCATTCGGCGTGGGCGGCACCAACGCGCACGTCGTGGTGGAGGAGGCTCCCGCGCGGCCTGACTCCGGCCCGTCGAAGCCCGTCCAGGTGCTCCTGCTTTCGGCGAAGACGCCCGCGGCCGTGACGCAGGCGGCGCAGCGACTGGCCGCGCACCTCCAGGCGAACCCGGAGCTTCCGCTCGCGGACGTGGCGCACACGCTCTCCACCGGCCGGCGCGCGTTCCCGTTCCGCAAGGCCGTGGTGGCGGGCAGCGCGGAAGAGGCCGTGAAGGCGCTGACGGCGGCAGGGGCGGAGGCCACCGCGCTGGAGTCCACCCCTCCCCTCGCGTTCCTCTTCCCTGGCCAGGGTTCGCAGCATCCGGACATGGCACACGGGCTGTACCGCCACGCGCCCGCCTTCCGCGCCACGGTGGACGCGTGCGCGGAGGTGCTGAAGCCGCTGCTCGGGCGCGACCTGCGCGAGGTGCTCTTCCCGAAGGACCCGGAGTCCCCCGAAGCCGCCGAGGCGCTGCGCCAGACGTCGTTCGCGCAGGCGGCCCTCTTCACCGTGGAGTACGCGCTCGCTCAGTTGTGGTGGAGCTGGGGCGTGCGTCCGGCCGCGCTCGTGGGTCACAGCGTGGGCGAGTTCGTCGCCGCGTGCCTCGCGGGTGTGTTCACGCTGGAGGACGCGCTGCACCTGGTCGCCAGGCGCGGCCAGCTCATGCAGGCGCAGGCGCCGGGCAGCATGCTGTCGGTGCGCCTGTCCGCCGAAGCGGTGGCGCCCCGACTGACGGATGGGATGGCCATCGCGTCGGACAACGGTCCGCGCCTGTGCGTCGTCTCCGGTCCCACGGACGCGGTGCTGCGGCTCCAGGCCACGCTGGAAGCGGAAGGCGCGGCCAGCCGGCTGCTCCAGACGTCGCACGCGTTCCACTCGCCGATGATGGACGCCGCGGTGGCGCCCTTCCTCGAAACGGTGAAGGGCATGCGCCTGTCGGAGCCGCGCATCCCCATCGTCTCCACCGCGACGGGCACGTGGCTCACGCCCGCCGAGGCGACGTCCCCCGACTACTGGGCGCGGCACCTGCGCGACACGGTCCGCTTCGCGCCCGCGCTGCGCACGCTCTGGGAGAAGGGCGATCACCTGATGCTAGAGGTGGGCCCGCGCGTGACGCTCGCCACGCTGGCGCGGCAGCAGGCCACCACCGAACAGCGCGCCCGGGTGTTCACCTCCCTGGGCGAGTCCAGCGGCGACACAGCCGACTGGAGCGCCCTCTTGAATGCCGCGGGCCAACTCTGGCGCCGGGGCGTTCCCCTGGACTGGTCGGCGTTCCATGCCGACGAGCAGCGCCAGCGCGTCACCCTTCCCACCTATCCTTTCCAGCGGCAGCGCCACTGGATCGAACTCGAGCGGGCCCCCGTGCCCGCCCCCACAC
>NZ_RAVZ01000770.1 GCF_003611635.1 Corallococcus terminator
GTCCTGGAGGGGGTGGCGACAGGCAGGTGACAGTTCTGGAGGGGGCCGGTGTTCCTGTGTCCGCGAGGGGCGACGACGCCCCGACATGACGGCGGCGCCCCGGGCTCCCCATGAGGGAGGCACCTGGAGGGCGGTGCCATTCGGAACCCGAACAGGAAGGTCCAGGCGATGAAGCGCAAGGTCGCGGTGTGCGTTGGGGTGTGGGTCGCGGTGGCGGGAGGGGTGGCCCATGCTCAGGAGCCCCAGGCGCCGGTTTCGCCCGCGAAGGTTGCTGCTGCCGTCGTGGTCGCGGATCCGAAGCCCGTCTCCGAGGCGCCCTCGGGCACCGAGACCCAGGCGGCCCCGGTCGTGGCGGCCCCCGTCACGGTGCTGTCCGCCGCGCCCCTGGTGGAGGCCGCGACGGGTGGTGAGCCGGCGCAGGCCGCCGTGGCACAGCGTTCGGAGCCGGAGGAGATCCGCGTTCCGGCGGTGCTGATGGTGATGCCGCACGTGAGCACGGCGGGCACGGACACGGGCCGGCTGGTGACGACGTTCGCGGTGGGCCTGCTCGGGACGCATGCGAAGCGGGTGGACGGGCTCGCGATGTCGATG
>NZ_RAVZ01000771.1 GCF_003611635.1 Corallococcus terminator
ACCTCCCGCTTCGACGTGAGCCTGTCGATGATGGCGCGCGAAGGCGGACTGGAAGGGACGCTCGAATACAGCCTGGACCTCTTCACCCCCACCACCGCCGCGAGGCTGGCGTCGCAGCTCCGCGTCCTGCTGGAGGCCGTGGCCCAGGACGCGACGGTGCCCGTCAGCCGTCTGCCACTGATGGACGCGGAAGAGCGCTCCTGGGTGCTGGTGGACTGGAACGCCTCGGCCACCGTGCCCTTCACGGAGGACACCCTTCCCCGCCTCTTCGAGTCCCACGCCCGCCGCGCGCCCGACGCCGTGGCGGTGGAGCACGAAGGCCGGACGCTCACGTATGGAGCGCTGGACGCGCGGGCCAACCAGCTCGCGCGCCACCTGCTGTCGCTGGGCCTGCGCCCGGAAGGCCGCGTGGGCCTGTGCCTGGAGCGCGGCCTGGACCTCGTCGTGGGCATGCTGGGCGTACTCAAGGCCGGCGGCTGCTACGTGCCGTTGGACCCGTCCTACCCGCAGCAGCGCCTGACGTTCATGTTCCAGGACGCGGGCCTGTCCGCGGTGGTGACGGAGCGCTCGCTGCTGCCGTCCTTGCTGG
>NZ_RAVZ01000772.1 GCF_003611635.1 Corallococcus terminator
GCGCGGCGCGGAGCCTCGTGGCGCTGGCGGCGGCGGCGGCGAGCGCGGCGGCGACCGTCGCGAGGGCCGTCGTCCCGAGCGCGGTGGTGGCGGCGGTGGCGGTGGCGGCGAGCGCAACCGGGGTGGTGAGCAGCGTCGCGGCGGAGAAGGCCGGGGCGGCGAGCGGCCCGAGCGCGGCGGTTCCCAGGGAGGCTCCGGCAACAACGGCGGCGGCTCCGGTGGCCCGCCTCCGGCGGCGTCCGGCGGAGGCTCCTCGGAGTCGTCCGGCGGGGGCAGCGACGCCTGAAGTCGTTGAGCGGCGCCGCGACGTAGGCGCGGCCCGCGTGTGACAGCCAAGGCCCGGTGGGGTTCATCCCCGCCGGGCTTTCTCTTTGGCCACGTGGCGCCGGGGCTCCGGCATGTCCGGGTCGGTCCACCTGCCCACCGAGCGGCCAGGCACACCGTTTCCTCGGGCAACGTGGCGGAGGCCACACCGTGGGGTGGGTGGACTGGTCCCCAGGGCCCGAGTTTGGTTACGGTGGTACTTCCACACCGGGGGGTGTCGTCGCCCGTCGGTCCATCTGAAGCCCCCAGGATGACCCGCCCCC
>NZ_RAVZ01000773.1 GCF_003611635.1 Corallococcus terminator
GACGGCGCCTCCGTTGCGGCGGGGGTGGCGGCAGCTTCCGTGGACGCGGCCGTCACGGCCGGTGCCTCCGGGGCGGCATGCGCCTGGGGAGCCTGCTCCACGGCAGCGGGAGCGGTCTCCGCGGCGGAGGCCTGGGCGGCCTCCGTCTGCTCGGACGGAGCGGACTGCTCGTACGAGGCGTCGGGATTGTCGTAGCCCTGGTCGTTCGACTGGGCGTAGGCGTCCTGGGCCTCCGTGTTGGAGGCTCCCGCGGGCGGACCCACCCGACGGCGCACCACGAACCCCTTGGCGGCGACGGGCGCGGCGGCCTGCTTCGGCTTGCGCTTGTCCAGGATCTTCTGGACCGCGGCAGTGGCCTGGTCGTCATCCAGAGAGGACGAGTGGCTCTTGACGTCGTAACCCAGCCCAGAGAGCTCGGTCACGACCTCCTTGTTGTCGAGCTCAATCCCGTGGCTCTTGAGCTCCTTGGCGATTTCGTGAACGCGCTTCTTCGACATACCTTGATTGGCCTTCTGCTCCGCCAGCGACGAGGCCGAGCACCCTAGTCCAAAGCCGAAATTGTGTGCGAGTGGTGCTTAAC
>NZ_RAVZ01000774.1 GCF_003611635.1 Corallococcus terminator
CATCGCGGGCGTGCGGGTGGTGCGGGCCGCGCTGGAGCCGACCCCGAGCGAGGCGGTGCCCGCGCGGGTGTACCGGTGCCCGGAGGTGGCCGCATGCGAGCCGTGGCTGACGGATGCGTCCGAGCGGGAGTTGTTGGAGACGCTGGGGGCGTTCCGGAGGCCGGAGGCGTTGACGGGGGCGCAGCAGGCGCTGTTGCGCGTGCTGGAGCGCGAGGGCCGTATCGAGGCCCTGTCGGTGGAGGACTGGGAGGAGCGCGAGCGGCTGCGGCGTGAGGAGGAACTGCGGCAGGCGGAGGAGGAGGCCTGGATCATCGAGGAGGCTCTCC
>NZ_RAVZ01000775.1 GCF_003611635.1 Corallococcus terminator
CGGCATGCACCGTGCCGTCCGCGAGCCGCACCCCTTCGACCCGCGCGCCAGCGCCCTCCCCCTTCAGGACGACGGCCTCCACCCGCGCGGACAGCTCCACCCGGGCTCCGGCCTCGCGCGCCTGGAGCGCCACCGCGTCCACCAGGGTGCTCCACCCTCCGTCCACGTACAGCACGTTGGCGGCGGTCGCGCATTGGACCTGCGCCACCGCGGCCTGCGCGCTGAGCGCGGAATGGTCCGCGCAGTATGTGGCCACCCGCACCAGCGCCGCGACGAGGGCCCGGCTGTCCTCCCGGGCCAGGCGGGTGTCCAGCCACTCCCGCGTCGACAGGTGGCCCAGCGCATCCGTGTCGATGCGCGCCAGCCCCGCGAGCAGCTTCGCCACCTCCAGCTTCGCGGCGAGCGACAACACGTCCGTCGTCATGAGCGTCACGGGCCCCTGAGGCAGCGTGTGCAGCCGGCCCGCGTGCAGCGCATAGCGGCCTGTCTGCCCCGGGACGCCACCCTGGGGCTTCACCCCCAGGCGCCCCAGCACCCGGAGGCCCGCGCCCGCCCGGTACAGCGCATGCGGCCCCAGGT
>NZ_RAVZ01000776.1 GCF_003611635.1 Corallococcus terminator
CGCGAAGTCCACCTCGGCCCCGGGCACGGCGCCCCCCATCGGCGTGCAGCCGGTGGCCAACACGCCCGCCGCGCAGATGCCGGCGCACGATGATCACACCCCCATCGCGGAGCCCGGTCCCCAGCCCTCCGTCAGCGCCAAGGCGATGAGCGCCGTCGCGGCGACGACGCCCGTCCACGACTGGGTGGTGTCGCCCACCGGCGACGATGGAGCCGAGGGCACGGAAGCCGCGCCGCTGCGCACCATCGCCATGGCGGTGGGCAAGGCTGCTCCTGGCGACCGGGTCCGCGTGCTGGCGGGCACCTACGCGGAGCGCCTCGTGCTGGGTGAGAACGTCCAGGCGGGCACCCCGGAAGCGAAGATCACCCTGCAGGGCGAAGGCCGCCCGAAGCTCACGCCGGGCAGCGGCTCTGGCGCGCTCGTCCAGGTGCGCCGGCCGAACTGGATCATCGACGGCTTCGACATCGACGTGCAGTCGCAGCCCATCTTCGGCGTCGGTTTCGAGGGCGACGTGCAAGGCACGGTGCTCGCCAATTCGGAGCTGCACCACGGGACGGGTGGGG
>NZ_RAVZ01000777.1 GCF_003611635.1 Corallococcus terminator
GCTCCAGCGTGGACGCGCGGATGGGCTCCGCGCCGCAGAACGCCACCTCCCACGACGACAAGTCCAACGACGCCACGTCCTCTGGCGTCGCGCGACGCGCGCACAACTCGAAGGCGAAGTTGGGCCCACCGCTGATGGTGCCCCGGAAGCGCGACACCGCCTGCAACCAGCGCAGCGGCTTCTGCAGGAAGGCCATCGGCGACATCAACGCCACCGGGAAGCCCGCGGCCAGCGGCTGGAGGATGCCTCCAATGAGCCCCATGTCGTGGTACGGCGGCAGCCAGATGACGCCCACGCTGTCGGCCCGCACCTGGAACGCTCCGGAGATGAGCCCCAGGTTGTGCAGCAGGTTCGCGTGCGTGAGCATCACCCCCTTGGGCGTGCCCGTGCTCCCGGACGTGTACTGGAGGAACGCGAGCGACTGCGCGTCCACGTCCGGCGTGCGCCAGTCCCGCTCGCCGCCTTCCGGCAGCGTGTCCGTCGCCATCCAGTGCAGCGCGCGGAAGTCCGGCGCCTGCTCGAAGACGAAGTCCGACAGCTCCAGGATGCCCGACGTGGTGA
>NZ_RAVZ01000778.1 GCF_003611635.1 Corallococcus terminator
TCGTATGGCTCACCAATCTTCGTCAGCGCCCGGGAGAGCTTTTTCGGCCCGGAGTTAACGTTGTTCATGAGCAAATATTCGAGGGGGGCGGATGACTGCGGGTATACGAACGGAACGACATCCAGAAATCGAAGGAGGCAGTCCCGCTGGGGGGCAAAGTCACCGTCCCCCAGGAGAAGTGTCCCTGTTCCGTAGGTGTCGGCTTTGGTGATGGCCTCGGTCAGTCCCACGGACATGGAAGCGTTTCGCTGCGGATCCATGTCAATGAGCAGGACACGCTTCCCTCGCTGAGCGAGTCCGACAGCCAGATTCACGGCAGTCGTCGTCTTGCCGACTCCCCCTTTTTCGTTCAGCACACTGATTCGTCGTTGCGCCACGGTGCTCCTCCTCGCGCCACCATACTCGACGCGTAGGTCGTCGCGTGCGGCGAGATAGGGGCGCCCTCGGATAGCACTAATTAGTGCAAAATCACCAGTAACTAGTGCGGGAAGGGGTTTGCCGCATCGGTCGTGTGCCTGAATTTCGGTACTTACAGCGAGGGAGGGGCAACGGGTGCACT
>NZ_RAVZ01000779.1 GCF_003611635.1 Corallococcus terminator
ACCTGTCGCAGCGGCACCACGTGCAGCACCGCGGGCGCGTGCGTCTGCGTCCCGAAGTGCGACGGCAGGACGTGCGGCGGCGACGGGTGCGGTGGCACGTGCGGCACGTGCCCCGCCAACGCCACGTGCAGCGCCTCAGGCGACAGTTGCGCGTGCGCCCCGGGCTACGTGCCCAACCAGGCGCACACCGCATGTGTCCGCGTCGGTGGTGCCTGCGACGGCGTCAGCCGGTACGGCTACTGCTCCGGAGACACCTGGGTGCGGTGCGACGCGCAGGCCGGCGTCGTGGCGATGGAGTGCGGCGCGGGCCAGTGCAAGACGCTCGACTCCTACGGCAACGGGGCCTGTCGCTGCGGAAGCGTGGACGCCAACGGCGTTTGCGCGACGGCCGCTGGGACAAGCGGCGGCTCACCCTCTGTCCACTTCACGTGTGCAACGAGCGCTGGCGTCCTCCTCGCTGAGAACTGCGCCGAGGCCACCGGCTCCTCCGCCGCCCTCTGCAGCACGTTCGTGACGGCGTTCGGCCACCAGACAATGTGATTCTGCTC